>NZ_JBEXQG010000108.1:0-22065 GCF_040612485.1 Streptomyces sp. NPDC006385 | reverse complement strand
ACCATCAGCGAGCACGTCTCCACGGTCGTGAAACGACGGGAGCAGTCAGGACACTGGCGGCGCCTGCGGATCGACGTGCCGTCGTCGGTCGTACGACTGTCGACGACACGGCTGTCGGGGTGCCTGCAGAAGGGGCAGTGCATGACTCCGAACCCTCCTCACAGCAGACTCAATAGCCTCGCCGGCCTCATCGGCCCCTCGAAGCAGCCCCAAGCATAGGCGATCTCCGAGCGCCCGAAGACCCGGGGGACCACAACTTCTGGGCTGCTACCGCAATCCAACCACTACATGTGGGGATTGGCTCATACACACAGGCGCTGCGCGCGTGTCGCGTCCACACGGGGCTGCACGCTACGGCCACAGCCGCACGCGGCACTCATGAGCGCACCGCCGTATCGCTGCGGCACATACGGAGATACCGTGAGCGCCACACGGAGGGGACGTGGGACTCCCGCACAGATGGGGGGTCGGATCCCGGCTGATCCACAACCGGATGGCAGACTGAGGCGACGGCTCACGAGGCCGCACACGACGGTGAAGAGTACAACAATGAGCCCTTTTGCCCGCCGGACAGCGCGTTAGCCATACACCCAGACACATGATCGCGTCAGTCGATTCGCGATTTTTCACTCGAACGTGTGTTTGGCGCAACCTTTCGAAAGCAACTACCGTTGTGCAGCAGGGAGACCATCGAGAGGGGCCGACGTGACCACCACCGCAGACAGTGCCACCATCACTGCCCAGGACCGCTCCCAGGGCCGACTCGAGCCGGTGCATGCAATGAACGAAGCCGTGAATCCCGAGGGACACAAGCGCTCCCTTCCGGGACGACCTCCCGGCATCCGAGCGGACAGCTCGGGGCTCACCGACCGGCAGCGCCGCGTGATCGAGGTCATCAGGGATTCCGTGCAGCGGCGCGGCTACCCGCCGTCCATGCGGGAGATCGGCCAGGCGGTAGGCCTGTCGAGTACGTCCTCGGTCGCACACCAGCTGATGGCACTGGAGCGCAAGGGCTTCCTCCGGCGCGACCCGCACCGCCCTCGCGCGTATGAGGTGCGCGGCTCCGACCAGGCAGCATCCGCGCAGCCCACGGACACCGCCGGCAAGCCCGCCGCGTCGTACGTCCCGCTGGTCGGCCGCATCGCCGCCGGTGGCCCCATCCTCGCGGAGGAGTCCGTCGAGGATGTCTTCCCCCTCCCGCGACAGCTGGTCGGTGATGGCGAACTGTTCGTCCTGAAGGTCGTCGGCGACTCGATGATCGAGGCCGCGATCTGCGACGGTGACTGGGTCACGGTCCGCCGCCAGCCGGTCGCCGAGAACGGCGACATCGTCGCAGCGATGCTCGACGGCGAGGCCACCGTCAAGCGCTTCAAGCGCGAGGACGGCCACGTCTGGCTGCTCCCGCACAACGCGGCGTACGAGCCCATCCCGGGCGATGACGCGACCATCCTGGGCAAGGTGGTGGCAGTGCTGCGCCGCGTCTGACGGCTGCGGCGGGCGAGGCCGAAGGCGTCGCCCCCTGACCGGGCCCCGGGACCCCTGCGCCGGTTCCGGGGCCCTGTGCTGTCCCGGGTCCACGGTGAACGCCGGTCCAGGAGCCGAGACCGACGTCACCTGATCACGGGTCGCGAGTTGGATCTTGGATAGGGGTGGGTCGTGGATAGGGGTGGGTCTTGGATGAGGGTTGGCCTGTCGGGTCTCCAACAGCCAACCCCCGATCACTGTGCCTGCTCAGCCTCCGCCTGCTCCGCCTCCGCCTGCTTCGCCGCGGCATCGATCGCGGCCAGCGACTTGCGGACCTGGTTACGGTCCGTCGTGTACCAGAAGTCGGGCAGTGACGCCTTCAGAAAGGTCCCGTACCGCGCCGTGGCCAGCCGCTGGTCCAGTACGGCCACCACGCCGCGGTCCCCCGACGCCCGTACGAGTCGGCCGGCGCCCTGAGCCATGAGCAGTGCGGCGTGGGTGGCGGCGACCGCCATGAAGCCGTTGCCGCCGGCGTCCTCCACCGCCTTCTGACGGGCGCTCATCAGCGGGTCGTCCGGTCGTGGGAAGGGGATCTTGTCCATGACGACCAGCTGACAGCTGGGTCCGGGGACATCGACGCCCTGCCAGAGGGACAGCGTGCCGAAGAGACACGTCTCAGGGTCTGCCGCGAAGTTCTTGATCAGCTCACCGAGCGTCTCCTCGCCCTGGAGGAGGATCGGGAACTCCGGGATGCGGGAGCGAAGCTCCTCGGCGGCCAGCTGCGCAGCCCGCATCGAGGAGAACAGGCCGAGTGTGCGGCCTCCGGCGGCCTGGATCAGTTCGGTCAGCTCATTGAGCATGTCGGCGCGATCGCCGTCCCGCGCAGGGCGGGACAGGTGCTTGGCGACGTACAGGATGCCCTGCTTGCGGTACTCGAAGGGCGAGCCGACGTCCACACCCTTCCACTGAGGGAGTTCCTCGCCCTCCGTGCCCTCGGGGGCGAGTCCCAGGGACGCTCCGACGCCGTTGAAGTCGCCACCCAGCTTCAAGGTCGCGGAGGTCAGGACGACGGAGCGGTCCGTGAACAGCTTCTCCCTGAGAAGCCCCGACACGGACATGGGAGCCACGCGCAGAGACGCGCCGAAGCGGTCGTGACGCTCGTACCAGACGACGTCCCACTCGGAGCCGTTGGTGATCCGCTCCGCAACGTCGTGCACGGTCTCGACCGAGGCCAGCGCCTGCTTGCGGACCGCGTCCTCGTCCTGCACGGACTTGTCGCGTGTGGCGCCGATCGCGGAGATGACGGTGCGGCAGGCGTCGCGCAGTGCCATGAGCGCGTAGGCGAGGTCCTCCGGGATCTCCTCCAGTCGGCCCGGCAGGGCCAGCTCCATCAGCCGTTCGAAGCCCTCGGCGGCGGTCTGGAGCTGGTCCGCGGCCTTCTCGTTCACGAGCTTCGCGGCGCGGCGCACCGCGCGGTTGACCTGGCCCGGGGTGAGTTCGCCGGTGGCGGCTCCGGTGACCCGGGAGACCAGTTCGTGTGCCTCGTCGACGATCAGAACCTCGTGCTGAGGGAGGACCGGGGCGCCCTCGATGGCGTCGATCGCGAGCAGCGCGTGGTTGGTGACGACCACCTCTGAGATCTTGGCGCGCTCACGGGCCATCTCGGCGAAGCATTCGGCGCCGTACGCGCACTTGGATGCGCCGAGGCACTCCCGGGACGACACCGACACCTGGGCCCAGGCCCGGTCGGACACGCCGGGCGTCAGGTCGTCGCGGTCGCCTGTCTCGGTCTCGTCCGCCCAGTCGCGCAGTCGCAGCAGGTCCTGCCCCAGTTTGCTGGTGGGCGCGGCCGCCTCGAACTGGTCGAAGAGGCCCTCCTCCTCGTCCTGCGGGACGCCCTCGTGCAGGCGGTGCAGACACAGGTAGTTCGACCGGCCCTTGAGCATCGCGAATTCGGGGCGGCGGCGCAGCAGCGGGTGCAGTGCATCGACGGTGCGCGGCAGGTCCCGCTCCACGAGCTGACGCTGCAGGGCCAGGGTGGCCGTCGCCACGACGACGCGCTCCCCGTGCGCGAGCGCAGGCACGAGGTAGCCGAGTGACTTTCCGGTGCCGGTGCCGGCCTGGACCAGCAGATGGGAGCCGCCGTCGATCGCCTCCGCGACGGATTCGGCCATGGTCACCTGGCCGGGGCGCTCCGTGCCGCCGACGGCAGTGACGGCAGCATGCAGGAGTTCGGGGAGTGAGGGCTTTGTCATAGCGCGACCACCCTACGGCGCGGCACTGACAAACGGGTGATCGCGGTGGGGACGGGGGATGGGATCAAGACCGGGGGTTCCTCGGGTGGGGATCGGAGCAGTTCGGATGTGTGCGGGTTCGATTCGGATGGGTGCGGCGTCGGTCCATTCGAGGTCGGAGGCTGGTTCGGATGTGGTCGAGGTCCGTTCGGGGAGGGCCGGCCGAGTCGAGGGGGGTCGAAGCCGGACGGAGGGGGCCGGGGCGATCGGGATGCGGTCAGGATCGGCTGGTTCTGGAGCCGGGTCGCAGCTACTCGGTCAGGGGAGCCGCCCCGGTTATGGGAGCCGCCCCGGTTATGGGAGCCGCCCCGGTCATGGGAGCCGCCCCGGTCAGGGGAGAGATCGGTCCTATCTGAATTCCGGGATCGGTCCTACCTGAATTCGGTCCGTCGGGAACGGGAACCGGATCGACGCGTGCGGTGTACCAAAAGTGACGATGCTGCGACTTGGCGTCACAGCAGATGGCGCAGGCTCCGGTCTCTGACCATGAGGGCGGCCCGCTTGGCGGGCAGTTCGATCTCGGCGGAGAACCGGAAGCCGGCGCTCAGGAAGGCGGCGACGGAAGGGGTGTTGTGAATGTCGGGTTCGGCGACGATGCGAGCGCAGGCGGGCCGCTTGTCGAGCACGAGGTCGGCGACGGCTCGGAGAAGGGTTCCGCCGAGTCCTCGTCCGCGCTCGCTGACGGGACCGATAAGGAGATGGACTCCGGTGTCGTGGGGCCGAGCCGGGTAGTGCCGGGCCAACGGGTCGAGGTCGGCTCGGTAGATCTCCCAGTAGCTCATCGGCGTGCCCTCAAGCATGCCGAGGCACGGAATGCTGCGTCCATCGCCGGAGAGCTGGGACCGTAGATGCTCCTCGGTCGCGTCCTGCGGGCCGGCAAGCCCCCAGAACGCCGCGACGGCAGGGTCGTTCATCCACCGGCTGACGATCGGGAGGTCTCTGGCGATCCGCACGGGGACCAGGTGAAGCACTCCTGCCGGTGTACTGATCGGCCCCCAGTCGGCCACGGCGTCGAGCAGATCGTCGGGGCTCGGCAGGACGGGGGTGGGTGCGGCCACGCCTCCACGACCCGGGCGCCGCTTTCCGCCGGCATCAGCGTCCTTCGCAAGGAGCGCCAGGAGTTCCTCGGGCAAGCCGAGGTCCAGTGTGTCCTCGCTGTCCGCGTCCGCGCCGCCTGCCCTGCCGACAGCGCGCTCAAGAGCGCCCGGTCTCGTGGCGGTGCCGATATCGGTGACGGGGGCGGTACCGGCCTTGGCAGTCGAGTCGGTGGGAGGCACGGCGACACTCCTCTCAGGAGGCGGGGCGGGTCATGTTCCTCGGGGACGACGGGTTGGTGAAAAAAGGGGGCGGTGAAAGCGGGGGGCAATGGTCCGGAACGCAGAAAGCACATGGTGTGGGACGACGACGCCGGTCGTGCCGTTCGGCGCGGTCATGTGCAAGGCAGGCAGGCATGACGATGACGGTCAGAAGTGCAGGGGGTTGGCGATGGTGACGTAGACGGACTGGGTGTCGACCGGGCCGACGAGTTCGTCGAGGCCGTGCAGCCGGGTCAGCAGGTTGGCCTTGCAGCGCAGAACGGGTGAGTCGAGCAGGAGGGCAGGAAGCGGGGTGCGCAGACGGGTGGGACCGGCGGCTGCATCTGCCAGGAATCGGCGGAAGGCGGCAAGCAGCAGCCGTTCGTCGGCGAGATGCTGGGAGCCGAACGCGCCGATGAGACCGAGCACGTTGTTGATCGCGAGGTAGTACGAGAAGCGCTCGTCAGTGACCTCGTCCGAGACGAAGGAGTCGCTGGCCTCACCGATGCCGGGCATCCGGGCTTCGAGTTCCGCGCGCCGGGATTCACGGAAGTAGTAGCCCTGGTTGTCCCGATAGCGGCCGCCCGAAGGCCAGCCCTCGCTGTCCAGCAGGAGCAGGGTGTTCTGCTGGTGTGCCTCCAGCACGACTCCCGCCTCGGCGTCCAGCCAGAGCACTGGCCGGACTACCTGTTCGAGATAGCGCAGGAACCACTCTGCCGCGACGGTCCCGCGAGGGTGCCCTGTCCGGGCGGCCAGACGCGTGATCAGGTCAGCAAGGCGGGACCGCGGGGGCTGCCTCTCCGACCGAGGTCGGCCCACGACGCCCGTGGGTCGTGCCTGAGGACCGGGCGAGACGAGTGCTGCTACGCAGGACACGTCGTCGGAGGGCCGGAACGGGTTGTGCCGGATCATCACGTCGAGGCCGGCCAGGGGAGCACCGTCCGCCGCGTCGACGGCGAGCCAGGCCGGGTCGCGAACGATGTCGAATCCCGGGTGCGCGGCCTGCCACTCCGTCGAGAGGCCGCTGCGCAGGAGTCGATGGACCTCGACGCCACGATGCAACTCCTTGCGCAGGTTCTCACGCCGGGAGTTGGTGATGCGCAGGCCCAGAGACAGCTTGAGCATGGCGGTGGCGTCAGACCGGTAGACGGTGCGCACGGAGGAGGTGGGGTGCCACGAGGCGCCGTGGGTGCCGAGGTCCCGGAGCATTCCGGCATCGAACAGGGCCGCGGCCTCGGGGCGTTGCCGGACCTCGCGCACCTGCCAGGGGTGCAGAGGCAGCGCCGTGTACCCGTCGGGCAACGGCAGCCCTGGCCCGGCCAGTCGGGCCGTGAGCTGGGCCGCGGGTACGACACGACCGCGCTCGGTCCATGCCGAGTCGGTGGCGAGGAAGGAGGGAGCGACAGCCAGCCAGTGCAAGGGGAAGGAGCCACGCAACTCGGGTGAGTACAGCCGTGCTTCCGCCTCGGAGAGACCCTCGCGGCTTTTCGGGGTCGGGTGGAATGGATGCCCGAGCATGAGCGCCTGCTCGGCCGTGAGGAAGAGGTCGGAGCCCTCGTCGGGATCGTTCCGGCGCTCGCTGATGAATGTGACGGTTCGTCGGACTGAGTCGGCGACGCGGGCGACAAGGTCGGTGGCAGCGGACATGGTCTCCGCTCCCCCGAGTGTCTCCCGGCCGAGCAGTGCCGCAAGGGTGACGGCGTCGATCAGCGGCGAGTCGTCAGGGGCGTCGGCCAGGCGCGGAAGGCCGAAGCGATGCCACCCGGTCGGGGACCAGTAGTGGACCGGGGCCAGCAGGGTCGCGCCGGTGGCAGGGGCAGGGATGCGGAGGATCCTGTCGTCGGGAGCCGGAACGTTGGTCTCACGCACCCAGCAGCGGAGCAGGTTCTCCACAGCGGCGGCCTGGGCTGCGGTGTACGGGTCCGGATGCTTCAGGAGGTCGGAAGGGGAACCATGCGGCCGCGCGGCCGCGCCGGCGCCTGCCTGCGTCGGCGCCTCGGCCGGAGTCTGCACAACGGCAGCGCCGTGTGCGGGGACGCGTCGCCGCGGTGCACCTCCTTCCCGCACGGGTGTGACTGGCTGCGCGCGTGCGTCTGCTTGAAAGCGTGCCTTTGCCTGAAGGAGTACGTCTGCTTGAGGGCGGGCGTCTGCGGCTGCGCGTGCGTCTGCCTGTGCGGGCGCGGGCGTACCCGCCCGTACGCAGGGGCGTCCCTGACCGCGAGCAGCCGGCACGGTCGTCGATAGGGGCGGTTCCGGCGCGGGCGGTTCCGGCTGGCAGACGTGTGCGTCGGAGGAGCCTCGCGCGCGAAGGTCGACCTGGCCGTCGGATGCGGAGGTGGTGATCAAGGCTGGTCCTCTGGGGTGGTTCAGGCTCGTGCGGCGACGGCCGTCGTTCCGCGACGAGGGTGGGCATGGGCCTTGCGGGCCGCGTTCTGAAAGTGCGTTTGGAGGGGGTGTGTCAGGTGGAGGCGCGGTTCGGCGGGGACGTGAGGTCTCGCTCGGAAGTGAGCCGTGAATCGGGCGTGCATGGCTCAGGAGCGCAGGGCTCGGCGGATGCCGACGCCAGGGCCCCTGCCGGCGTGCGTACGCAGGCGCCCCCATCGGCCGCCGCGCTACCCCGCCCGATCCGCCCGGTCACCGTGCCGCTCCCGATGTGGGCGCGGCTGGTGCATCCGGCCATGACCAGCGTGGCCGCGGGACACCGCGTCCACCGCGTCGGCCAGCCGATCCAGTACGGCTGCAGCCTGTTCGTCGCTGATGGTCAGGGGCGGCAGCAGCCGTACGACGCTGGAGTGGCGGCCGCCGAGCTCGACGATCAGGCCACGTCGCAGGCATTCCCGTTGGATGGCGGCCGCGAGTTCGGGAGCGGCGGGACGAGGATGACGATCCCGATCCCGTGTTGCCGTCACGCCTGCGCCTCTCGCGGGGGACGCGAAGTCCGCCGACGAGTTGTCCGTGTTCGCGTCAGGCTCGAGTCCTGCCAGGACGCCCCTCCCGTCGTCGGCACACCCGAGGCCGACGGAAACGCCCCGCTCGTCCTGGTCCTGAGCGGCCCCGCGCCCTTCGACAGGCGCCAGGAACCCTGGCCCGTCGCCCGTCCCCTGAAGCGCCGGCAAGGCCGCGGGCAGCCCGTTGTCACGCCCGGAACCGTCCTCCGGCTCCACCACCTCGACCCCGATCATCAGCCCCTTCCCGCGCGCATCGCCGATGCACGGGAACTGAGCGGCGAGTCCCTGGAGTTGGTTCAGCATCCGGGAGCCCAGTTCGGCCGCCCGCTCGGCGAGGTGGTTCTCGCGGACGTAGGCGAGTGTGGCCGTGCCGGCGGCCATGGCGAGTTGATTGCCGCGGAACGTTCCGGCGTGGGCGCCTGGTTGCCAGGCGTCGAGGTCGTCGCGGTAGACGATGACGGCCAGGGGCAGGCTGCCCCCGATGGCCTTGGAGAGGACCATGACGTCGGGAGTGACGCCGCTGTGCTCCACGGCCCAGAAGGAGCCGGTGCGCCCGACGCCGGTCTGGACCTCGTCGGCGATCAGTGGGATGGAACGGTCGGCCGTGATCTCCCGCATGCGCCGCATCCAGCCGTCCGGCGCGGGGATCACCCCGCCCTCGCCCTGGACGGGTTCGAGGATCATCCCGGCGGGCTGTGGCACACCCGACTTGGGGTCGTCGAGGACGGACTCGGTCCAGCGGGCGGCGAGTTCGGCGCCGCGTTCACCGCCGACGCCGAAGGGGCAGCGGTAGTCCTGCGGGTAGGGCAGGCGTGCGACCCGTACGTCATGGGCGCCCCCGGATGCGGCGAGGGCTCCGGCGGTCATGCCGTGGTAGGCGCCGCTGAAAGCGAGGATTCCGCTGCGTCCCGTCGCGGCCCGGACGAGCTTGAAGGCGGCCTCCACGGCATCGGTGCCGGCCGGTCCGCAGAACTGCACACGCGCGTGGTCGGCCAGACCCGGCGGCAGGGTGTGGAACAGTTCGGTGATGAAGGCGTCCTTGACGGGTGTAGCCAGGTCGAGGACATGCAGCGGCGCACCCGAGTCGAGGACCTTGCGGATGGCCTCCAGGACGACCGGGTGATTGTGTCCGAGCGCCAACGTCCCGGCGCCCGAGAGACAGTCCAGGTAACGGCGGCCGTCCGCGCCCTCGATGGTCAGCCCACGCGCACGAACCGGCACGATCGGCAGGGCGCGGGCGTAGGTGCGCGCCGCCGACTCACGCGCCGACTGCCGCCGGAGGATCCCCTCGTGCACGGCACGCGCCCCCGTCGACTCGGACGTCCCCCCGCGCAAAGATTCGGTCACGACCATGGCTCCCTGTCCTCCCGCTGTCCAGGGGCGAGCAGGTCTCACGCGTCCTCGCCCGACCCGACATACGAAGCCCCGCGAGCGTCCACTCGAAACTCCGGGGAACTGGGCACTGAGGGCCGCCCACAGGCAGCGGGCCCACCACCGCTACCAACCCCGGACCGTTCACCGGGTTACGGGTTGCTTCAAGATCCTTGCTGTAGCGAAACCGTTGCCGTCCCGTCGGGTCTCCCCCACAGCGACCGCATAGTGTGTGGTGCCGTCCCAACGCGCCCTGACCTCACGCGGAACCAGAAGTTGACCAGCGGGAGCTCACGGCCGCGGCACCAAGTACCGTCACCTCAGGGGGAGTCAGATCATGCGATCGATACGGCCGTCGTCCACCGCTCGCCGCGGAAGGAGCGCGCGCCGCGCAACCTCCCCGCTGCCCGTGGTCGCACTCGCCGCGGCGCTGGCCCTCACCGTCACGGCCTGCGAGTCGGGTGACGCCGAGGCGGGCGGCGGCGCCACCGCCACTGCCTCTGCGGCGCCCGGCGGCGAAGGCAAGATCACGATCCCGGATGACATCAAGGACAAGCTCAAGGAGCACGGGATCGACCTCGACAAGTGGCGGGACGGCGCCTGGAAGGAGTGGAACAAGGACGACTGGCTGCGCGAGGCCCAGGACTACATCAACCCGATCATCGAGGGACTGTGGGACCCGGACCGCATGCGTGAGGCCGAAGACCCGGGCCGGGGCGTCGACGACAGCGACCTCTCCGGTGACCAGGGTGTGACCGACCCGACGCCGCAGCCGGTGCAGGCGCGGGCCGTGTCGCCCGAGTACCACGCCAACGCCCCCGAGGCGGGCAAGGTGTTCTTCGACTCGCCCAAAGGCACGATGGTCTGTTCGGCGACGGTCGTGCAGGACCCGGCCAACCCCGGCAAGTCCAACATGGTGTGGACCGCGGGCCACTGTGTGCACGCGGGCAAGAGCGGTGGCTGGTACCGCAACATCGCTTTCGTGCCGTCGTACAACAACGCGGGCGTGGGAACCGCGGAGTTGGAGGGTGCCACCAGGGAGGAGGTCGCTCCCTACGGCGTGTGGTGGGCCGACTGGGCGCAGACCTCGGACCAGTGGATCGCCCAGGGCGGTGCGACGGGCGGGGACGGCGCCCCGTACGACTTCGCCGTGCTGCATGTGAAGCCGGAGGAAGGCGGCAACGGCAAGTCCCTCGAGGAGACGGTCGGCTCGGCCCTCCCGGTGGACTTCGACGCCCCGGCCGTTCCTCAGGTGAACAGTGTCAAGGCGATCGGTTACCCGGCAGCCGCGCCGTTCGACGGTCAGAAGCTGTACCAGTGCCAGGACAAGCCGGGTCGGCTGTCGCTCAGGGCCTCGGATCCGACGATGTACCGCATCGGCTGCACCATGACCGGCGGTTCGTCCGGTGGCGGCTGGGTCACGACGGGCTCGGACGGCAAGCCGGCGCTCGTGTCCAACACCTCGATCGGGCCGGTGGAGTCGGGCTGGCTCGCAGGTCCGCGGCTGGGCAAGGAAGCCGAGGGCATCTTCGCCTCGGTGAGCGAGAAGTTCGCCGGTCAGTGACCGCATCGGCGGCGAAGTGGTGGGCAGAAACCTTCACCGCATCGCCGCCGTTCGCCCTCAATTGCACAGGCATAGTGGGGTGTCGTATCCGAAGGGTTCGCTGCGCAGTGCGCATGCCCTTTCGGACGGCAAACACATGCCGATCCGCCGGGCGCGAGGCATCGGCCGGCCGGCCGTCCCGCCATCGCGCGCAGGCACGAGGCATCAAGGCACCGAGACACCGAGACACAACTGCAAGGCACGTACCAACGGGGGTTGTCGCACCATGCGTTCCATACCTACGTCCGCAGCACCACGCCGCAGGCGCCGCTCCGTCCTCGCCGCCACGGGGCTCGTCGCCGCGCTCGCGCTGACCGCGACCGCCTGTGACGGCTCGGCGCAGGACGCGGCGAGGGAAGGGGCCGATGCGGCCGCGTCCCAGGCCGCGGGCGCCGGTGTCGGCGACGGCAAGATCCAGATCCCGGCCGACATCGCGGACAAGCTCAAGGAGCACGGCATCGATGTCGACAAGTGGACCAGCGGCGGCTGGAAGGACTGGGACAAGGACAAGTGGCTCAGCGAGGCCAAGGACTTCGTCAACCCGGTGATCGAGGGCCTCTGGAAGCCTGAGCGGATGCAGTCCGCGAAGGAGGCCAACAAGACCGTCACGACGCAGGACGCCTCGGCCGACCAAGGCATCAGCGACCCGGAGCCGGCGCCGGTCCGGGCCACGGCCGAGAAGACGCCGTACCACTCGAACGCGGCCCCGGTCGGCAAGGTCTTCTTCGACTCCCCCGACGGCCCGGCCGTCTGCTCCGGCACGGTCGTCAAGGACGTCAACCACCCCGGCAGGTCCAACCTCGTCTGGACGGCCGGCCACTGCGTGCACGCGGGCGGCAACGGCGGCTGGTACCGCAACATCGTCTTCGTCCCGGCCTACAACGACCTCGGCAAGTCCGCGGCACAGCTGAACAACGCGAGCTCCTCCGAGATCGCCCCGTACGGCAACTGGTGGGCGGACTGGGTCTCGACCTCGAACGAGTGGATCCAGGGCGGCTCGGAGACCGGCGGCGCGGGTGCCGCCTACGACTACGCCGTGCTGCACGTGAAGCCGGAGCAGGGCGCCAAGTCGCTCGAGGAGACGGTCGGCGCCGCACTCGATGTGGACTTCTCGGCCCCGTCGGCGACCGAGGTCGGCAAGATGGGCGCCTGGGGCTACCCGGCGGCACCGCCGTACAGCGGGCTGCGGATGTTCAAGTGCTTCGATCAGCCGGGCCGCTTCTCACTGAGCCCGACGCTGCCGACGATGTACCGCATCGGCTGCACCATGACCGGTGGTTCGTCGGGCGGCGGATGGTTCCGGGTGGTGAACGGGGAGACGAAGCTGGTGTCGAACACCTCGATCGGCCCGGAGAACAACACCTGGCTCGCGGGCCCGCAGTTGGGGACGAAGGCCGAGGCGCTGTACCAGAACATGAGCAGGACGTACGGCGGTCAGTGACTCACCGGAACGGACCGGGCCCGCTCCCCTGCGACAGGGAGCGGGCCTTCGGCCGTTCTACGGCAACTCGTGCTGCGTGGTCCGAGCGACGGCTCAGGCGGTCGTCGCCGGAACGTACGGCGCCAGATCCGCCGCCAGTTCCTCGTGCACCCGCACCTTGAGCAGCGTGCCCTCCGGGGTGTGCTCCTCGGAGATCACCTCGCCCTCGGTGTGGGCGCGGGCGACCAGCTTGCCGTGCGTGTACGGCACGAGCGCCTGGATCTCGACCGATGGGCGCGGCAGCTCGTTGTCGATCAGGGCGAGCAGCTCGTCGATGCCCTTGCCGGTGCGGGCCGAGACCGCGATGGAGCGCTTCTCGATCCGCAGCAGCCGCTGGAGCGTCAGCGGGTCGGCCGCGTCGGCCTTGTTGATCACGACGATCTCGGGCACGTCGGTGGCGCCGACGTCCCTGATCACCTCGCGCACGGCGGCCAGCTGCTCCTCCGGGTTCGGGTGCGAACCGTCCACCACGTGCAGGATCAGGTCGGACTCGCCGACCTCCTCCATGGTGGAGCGGAACGCCTCGACCAGGTGGTGCGGCAGGTGCCGTACAAAACCGACCGTGTCGGCCAGCGTGTACAGCCGGCCGCCCGGCGTCTCGGCCCGGCGGACGGTCGGGTCCAGGGTCGCGAACAGGGCGTTCTCGACCAGCACCCCCGCGCCCGTGAGGCGGTTGAGCAGGGAGGACTTGCCGGCGTTGGTGTAGCCGGCGATGGCGACCGAGGGCACCTTGTTGCGCCGGCGTGCCTGGCGCTGGATGTCGCGGCCGGTCTTCATCTCCGCGATCTCCCGGCGCATCTTCGCCATCTTCTCGCGGATCCGTCGCCGGTCCGTCTCGATCTTGGTCTCACCGGGACCACGGGTGGCGAGGCCGCCGCCCTTGCCGCCGCCCATCTGCCGGGACAGCGACTGACCCCAGCCTCGCAGCCTCGGCAGCATGTACTGCATCTGCGCGAGCGCGACCTGCGCCTTGCCCTCTCGGGACTTGGCGTGCTGGGCGAAGATGTCGAGGATCAGGGCCGTACGGTCGATGACCTTGACCTTGACGACGTCTTCGAGGTGGATGAGCTGGCCCGGGCTGAGCTCACCGTCGCAGATGACGGTGTCGGCGCCGGTCTCCAGCACGATGTCCCGCAGCTCGTCGGCCTTGCCGGAGCCGATATAGGTGGCCGCGTCGGGCTTGTCGCGGCGCTGGATCACGCCGTCGAGCACGAGCGCGCCCGCGGTCTCCGCGAGGGCGGCGAGCTCGGCCAGCGAGTTGTCCGCGTCCTGCACGGTCCCCGAGGTCCAGACGCCGACGAGCACGACCCGCTCCAGTCGGAGCTGGCGGTACTCGACCTCGGTGACGTCCTCAAGCTCGGTGGAAAGGCCCGCGACACGGCGCAGAGCCGCGCGGTCGGAGCGGTCGAACTGGTCGCCGTCCCGCTCTCCGTCGATCTCGTGGCTCCAGGCGACGTCCTCTTCCATCAGGGCATCGGCCCGAAGACCTTCGGGATAGGTGTGCGCGAGGCGCTGAGTGTCCTGGGAAAAGGAAGAAGAGGAGGTCATTGGGTCCTTACGTCGATGGGAATCCGTGTGCGGCGACGGGGTGGCAGCGACGCTTCGGAACGAGTCCGTAGCGCCCGGAGACTGATCCGTCACTGCTCACAACGCACGAGTACCCCGGGAGATTCCCGCGTCCCGTGCCGCGCCGACCCGAAGATGGTCGCACGGCACGGGCCGTCTCGTCACCGTCTTATTCCGCGGTCCCCCGCGGCGCGGTGGACTACTTGGTGGACGCCTTCGTCGGCGCTTTCGTCGGCGCCTTCGCGGGGTCCGTCGACCGCCACTCCGGCTGACCGGGCATCGGCGGGGTCTTCTTGCCGTACAGCCAGGCGTGCAGGAACCCGTCCAGGTTCCGTCCGGAGATCTCCTCCGCGAGCGCGACGAAGTCCGCGGTCGAGGCGGCCGTGTCCTGGTACCTGCTCACCCAGGCGCGTTCCAGACGCTCGAAGGCAGGAGCGCCGATCTCCTGGCGGAGGGCGTACAGGACCAGGGCCGCGCCGTCATAGACGTTCGGCCGGAAGATGCCGTTCTTCTTGCCGGGGGCGGCGGCCTTGGGGGCGGCGGGCGGTCCGCCGGCCGCGCGCCAGCGGTCGGAGGCGGCGTACGCGGCCCTCATCCGAGCCTCCAGCGGCCTGCCTGCCTTCTCCGCCGCGTACAGGGCCTCGTACCAGGTGGCGTGCCCTTCGCTGAGCCACAGGTCGGACCAGCTGCGCGGGCTGACGCTGTCGCCGAACCACTGGTGCGCCAGCTCGTGCACCATGATCGACTCGATGTACCACTTCGGGAAGGCGGACTCGGTGAAGAGTCCTCGCTCGAAGAGGGAGAGGGTCTGGGTCTCCAGCTCGAAGCCGGTGGCGGCGTCGGCCATGAGCAGCCCGTACGTCTCGAAGGGGTACCGGCCGATCTTGCTCTCCATCCAGGAGATCTGGTCGGGCGTCTTCTCCAGCCATGGTTCGAGCTGCTCGCGGTGCTTGGTGGGCACGACGTCGCGCAGCGGCAGTCCGTGCGGGCCGGTGCGGTGCCGCACCGTGGAGCGGCCGATGGAGACCTGCGCGAGTTCGGTGGCCATGGGGTGCTCGGTCCGGTACGTCCAGGTCGTCGCCCTGCCCCCGCGGTCGACGTCGCTCCGCAGACCGTTGGCGACGGCGGTGTAGCCGTTGGGCGCGGTGACCCGGATGGTGAACATCGCCTTGTCGGAGGGGTGGTCGTTGCACGGGAACACGACGTGGGCGGCGTCGGCCTGGTTGGCCATGGCGAGGCCGTCAGCGGTCCGCACCCAGCCGCCCTCCCGCTCCTTCCCGTACACGGGATCGCTGGTGTGCCGCACGGTGATGCGCGTCCAGCTGCCGTCGGGCAACGGCGCCTCAGGCGTGACGACGAGGTCCTCACCGGCGGTGCTGAAGGTCGCGGGCTCCCCGTCGACCTCGACGGACTCGACCTTGCCGTGCGCGAAGTCCAGATTGACGCGTTCCAGGTCCGCGGTCGTCCAGGCGTCGATCCTGGTGACGGCCTGGAGCGGTTTGCTGTTGGTGCCCGGGTAGGTGAAGGAGAGGTCGTACGACATCACGTCGTAGCCGGGGTTGCCCAGGTACGGGTAGAGGCGGTCACCGACACCCAGGGGCGTGGCGGGGGCGCTCGCGGCGACGAGGCAGGTGGAGACGGCCAGGGCGAGCAGCGCGGGCACCCTGAGGCGCCGGCGGGTTCGGGGACTCGGGCGAGAAGCGCCAGGGACTGGTCGCTGAACCTTGGTGCGGGGGATGAGCAGCATGCACCACGGCTATCAGCGCGGGCGGGCGGGGCGTCGACGACGCGCGACCGGCCCACTCGAACGGGTATGTCGGGTGGGTGCCGCGTGGGGGACGGCAGGGGGCGCGGGCCGACGCCTACACGCCTGTGCGCACCTGCACCACTTGCACGCACCAGTGCGCCATCCTTCCTGCCAAGCGCCCGGCGCCCGCCCTCACGCCCTTGAGACGCCCGCGCCCTCACGCCCCCTGCGTCTGCGGTTGCGCCCTGCTCACGTCGTACACGCCGGCCACGTTCCGCATGGCCCGCATCAGCCCGGGGAGCCGCGCCGCGTCCGGGAGCTGGACCGTGTAGGTGTGGCGTACGCGCTGCTGGGTCGGAGGCTCGACCGTCGCCGACACGATTTCCGCACCCTCCAGGGCCATCGCTTCCGTGAGGTCCGCCAGGAGGTGCGGGCGAACGAACGATTCGGCGACCAGGGTGACCCGGCACTCCGTGGTCTCCCCCCAGCGCACGCCGATCTCCGGGCGCCCCGCGCTTTTCATACGCGCCACCGCGGCGCACCCGACGCGGTGCACGGTCACCACTCCCCCGCGCACCGAGAATCCGGTGACCTCGTCGGGCGGTACGGGGGTGCAGCAGCCGGCGAGGCGTGCGCTCGCGCCCGGCCGGTCGACGAGGACGTGGGCTGCGGTGGAGCGGCCGGCAGGCCCCTCGGCGGCCGGGTGGCCGGCTGGTCCCTCCCCGAGAGGACGGAAAGCCGTGCCCTGCCCGGCCTGGCGGAAGGCCGTTCGCTGTTCGGCATGGCGGAAGGCCGTTCGCTGCTCGGCCGGGCGGACATCGGTTCCGTCCCTGGCCGGGCGGACGGCCGTCCCGTCCTCGACGGCCTCCTCGTTCGCCGATCCGCTCCCCGTGTCACGGAACGGCGCCGCCCCGGCCTCGTCGGTGACGGAGGCAGCGCCCTGCGGCGGATGGGTGGCGAGCCACCGCTGGATGGCGATCCGGGCGGCGGCGGTGTGGGCGTGCTCCAGCCACTCCCTGGAGGGCTCCGAGGCCGGGTCCTGCCCCATGAGGAGCTGGACGGTGTCGCCGTCCCGCAGAACCGTGCTGAGGGTCGCCAGGCGGCCGTTGACGCGGGCGCCGATGCACGCGTGCGCGTCCTCGCCGTACTGCGCGTAGGCGGCGTCCACACAGGTGGCGCCCTCGGGCAGGCCCAGGGTGCCGCCGTCGGGCCGGAAGACGGTGATCTCCCGGTCCTGGGCGAGGTCCTCGCGCAGCGTGGACCAGAACGTGTCGGGGTCGGGCGCCGCCTCCTGCCAGTCGAGGAGGCGGGACAGCCAGCCGGGGCGCGTGGGGTCGGCGCGCTCACCGTCACTCGAAGGGGCCTGCTCCTCCGCAGGAGGAGCGTAGGGATTGCCGAGCGCCACGACACCGGCCTCGGCGACCTTGTGCATCTGGTGGGTACGGATGAGGACTTCGGTGACCTGGCCGTCCTCGCGGGCCACGGCGGTGTGCAGCGACTGGTACAGGTTGAACTTGGGGACGGCGATGAAGTCCTTGAACTCCGAGACGACCGGCGTCATACAGGTGTGCAGTTCGCCCAGGACGCCGTAACAGTCCGCGTCCTCGTTCACCAGCACCAGCAGCCGCCCGAAGTCGGCGCCGCGCAGGCGCCCGCGTTTGCGCGACACACGGTGGACGGAGACGAAGTGCCGGGGCCGGATGAGGACTTCGGCCTGGATGTCGGCCTCGCGCAGGACCTTGCGCACCGCGTCGGCCGTCTCGGCGAGCGGATCGTCGGCGCGGGAGGCGTTTTCGACGATCAACTCCCGGGTGTGCTCGTACTCGTCCGGGTGGAGGATCGCGAAGACCAGGTCTTCCAGTTCGGTCTTGAGCGCCTGGACACCGAGCCGTTCGGCGAGCGGGATGAGGACGTCGCGGGTCACCTTGGCGATGCGGGCCTGTTTCTCGGGACGCATCACACCGAGGGTGCGCATGTTGTGCAGCCGGTCGGCGAGTTTGATCGACATCACGCGGACGTCGTTGCCGGTGGCCACGAGCATCTTGCGGAAGGTCTCCGGCTCGGCCGCGGCGCCGTAGTCGACCTTCTCCAGCTTCGTCACGCCGTCGACGAGGAAGCGGACCTCCGCGCCGAACTGCTCGCCCACCTGATCGAGGGTCACGTCGGTGTCCTCGACGGTGTCGTGGAGCAGAGAGGCCGTCAAGGTGGTGGTCTCCGCGCCGAGTTCGGCGAGGATCAGCGTCACGGCGAGGGGGTGTGTGATGTACGGCTCGCCGCTCTTGCGCATCTGGCCGCGGTGCGAGGACTCGGCCAGCACATAGGCGCGGCGCAGCTGTTCGAGGTCGGCGTCGGGGTGGTGGGCGCGATGGGCGTCGACGACATGGCTGATCGCGTCGGGCAGCCGGTCGCGTGAGGCGGGGCCGAGCAGCGCGGCCCGGCCGAGGCGGCGCAGGTCGATCCGGGCGCGGGCCTTTCTGCGGGGCACGGCAGGCGTCACAGGGCCTACTACCGGGCCTGGCGTCGCGGGGTTCGTGGCCTCCGCACTCATGGGCACCTCCGGCTGCGTGGACCGGCGGACGGGGTGCCCCATGGCGGACACGGCTCAGGGGATGGCGACTTCTCCCCCGTCCGGGCCGGTGCTTGATGCTACCGAGCCCATCACGTGCGACTGACCGCCTCTCGCCGAGCGTGAAACGGATCACCCATTCGAGCGAGGGTTTGGAGGTTTACGATTTCGCGCCATGCGGCAAGCCGGAGTTCGCCATTCCGAACGCTCCCGGCCGTGCCGGCGACCTCACATCCAGGCCGTGAGCCGCTCAAGGCTTTGATGCCAAGTCACACAACCGCTCAACGAGCGAGTTGTTCCAGCCAGTCCGCGTCGATCTCGCCCTCGGCCACGATCACCGCGGGACCGGTCATCTCGATCTCGCCGTCGGGACGCTCGGTGATCACCAGGGTGCCGCCTGGCACGTCGACGGTGTACGTCGCGGGGGCGCCGGTGAGCGCCGGGTCGGCTCCGTCGCGCCGGGCGGCGGCCACGGCGACGGCGCACGCGCCCGTGCCACAGGAACGGGTCTCGCCGGAGCCGCGCTCGTGCACGCGCAGGGCGACATGCCCAGGTCCCCGGTCGATCACGAACTCGACGTTCACCCCGTCCGGGTAGGCCGAGGCCGGGCTGAACGGCGGCGGGGAGAGAAGATCGCCGGCGTGTGCGAGGTCGTCCACGAAGGCGACGGCGTGCGGGTTGCCCATGTTCACGTTGCGCGCGGGCCAGCTGCGCTCGCCGACGCTGACGGTGACGTCTCCTTCGGGGAGCAGCGCCCTGCCCATGCCGACCGTGACGTCACCCTCCTTGGCGATGTGCACGGTCTTCACGCCGCCGCGCGTGGCGACCGTGAGGTCACCCTCGGAGACGTGTCCGGCGCGCTGGAGGTAGCGCGCGAAGACGCGCACGCCGTTGCCGCACATCTCCGCGACCGAGCCGTCGCCGTTGCGGTAGTCCATGAACCACTCGGCCTCGGCCGCCATGTCCTTGGCCTCGGGATGCGCCGCGGACCGCACCACGTGCAGCAGTCCGTCACCGCCGATGCCCGCGCGGCGGTCGCACAGGGCCGCGACGGCGGCCGGGGGCAGGTCGATGGCGTTCTCGGGGTCCGGGACGATCACGAAGTCGTTCTCGGTGCCGTGACCCTTGAGGAAGGCGATCCGCGTGCTCATTCCTCGATCGTACGGTGCCGCTACGACAGAGCCGAAAAGAAGGCCCGGTGACGGCCACCTCGGCGTAAGACCTGATGACGGCCGCCTCAGCGCAGGCGGGCCACTCTCCACACGGCCAGCACCACGATCGCGGCGACCACCAGGACGTAGGCCAGCACGACCCGCCAGTCCGCTCCGCGCCCGGAGCCCCGCTGTGACAGCCCGGGCCAGGTGTAGCCCACCCGGCGGGCGGCCATCATGCCCCAGCCGGCCGCGCAGGAGCAGATCAGCAGCCCCAGCATGGCGATCACGGCGCCGCTGTCGCCGAAGTCGAAGGCCAGCGGGAACGCGAACATCAGGGAGCCGACCGCGGACAGGGACACGATGGGCGCGAGCTGCCAGATGCGCAGGCGGCGCTGCGGACGCAGCTCGACCTCGACCTCCGGGCCGCTCGCGTACAGCTCCTCGGGCTCGGGGCCGTCGTCGGTGACGCCACCCTCCGCCTCGTCGGGCCCGTCGGGGCTCAGACGGTCGCGGTCCTGTTCCGGTTCGCCCGGGTCGGTGGTGACGTTCTCGGTGCTTTGTGCGGTGTCGCGAGGGCCGGCCTCCATCGCCATCCGCCCTCCCAACTCGGACTCCACTTGGTCGATCGAAGCTCGATGATGGCACGGCACCGGAGGCCGGGATGACGGCCGGAGCGTCCCGATGCCATCACGTGATCAGGCTGTAACCGGTCGTTCGACCAACGCCAGTGCGAGCTGCGGAAGTTCCTTGAGGTCCGCCGCAGCCCCACTCAGCCAGTGCACCCGTGGGTCGCGCCTGAACCATGAATCCTGGCGGCGCGCGAAGCGTTTGGTGGCACGTACGGTCTCGTCCCGCGCCTCTTCGAGGGTGCACTCCCCGGCGAGCGCCGCGAGCACCTGTTGGTAACCGAGCGCGCGCGAGGCCGTACGCCCCTCGCGCAATCCCTGCGCCTCCAGCGTGCGGACCTCGTCCACGAGCCCCGCGTCCCACATCCGGTCGACCCGGCGCGCGATGCGCTCGTCCAGCTCGGGGCGCGCCACGTCGACGCCGATCTGGACGGTGTCGTAGACCGAGTCGTGGCCGGGGAGGTTGGCGGTGAAGGGCTTGCCGGTGATCTCGATCACCTCGAGGGCCCGGACGATGCGGCGGCCGTTGCTGGGCAGGATGGCCTGCGCGGCCTCCGGGTCGGCGGCGGCCAGGCGGGCGTGCAGCGCCCCGGAGCCGCGCAGCGCGAGCTCCTCCTCGAGCCGGGCCCTGACCTCGGGGTCGGTGCCGGGGAACTCCAGATTGTCGACGGCGCCACGGACGTACAGACCCGAGCCGCCGACGAGAATGGGCCAGCGTCCGTCGGCGAGGAGTGCGTCGATCCGTTCCCGTGCGAGTCGCTGGTACTCGGCGACGGACGCCGTGACCGTCACGTCCCAGATGTCCAGGAGGTGGTGCGGGACGCCGGCACGCTCCTTCGGCGTCAGCTTGGCCGTGCCGATGTCCATCCCTCGATAGAGCTGCATCGAGTCGGCGTTGACGACCTCGCCGCCGAGCTCCCGGGCCAGGAAGACGCCCAGATCGGACTTTCCGGCCGCGGTGGGTCCGACTACGGCGATGACACGGGGGGCGGGGGGTGCGCTGCTCACCGCCCCAGTCTCGCAAACCTCACGGGGCGGACTCGAACGAGTTACGTGACGGCACACGCGCGGGGTCGTTGCCAGTTGCGAGGTTCTCGCCGCCGGTTTCGCGGAGGCGGCGACCCGGGGGCGCAAACGGACGCACCGGACGACGCGGGATTTCGCCCGCACGAGTAACGTATGGAGTGGATATGGGCGTTTTCGCACGAATTTTCCGGCGGTCGAAGGCCACGGAGGAAGCGTCAACCGCCGAGGCGCAGGCCGACACACCAACGGCCGAGCCCGCGGCGGGGGAAGCGGCAGAGGCTGCAGAGACTGCAGAGACGAAGGAGTCGGCCGAGGTCGAGGCGGAGGACGCGGACCGGTCGACGGCGGCGGCGGAGTCCGACGACACGGACACCGACGACGGCGTCGAGATTCCCAAGCAGCAGTCCGTCGACGAGGCGGCCGACAGCGAGGCCGGCGAGAGCGCCCGCACGTAACTGTCCCGCGCGGGAAGGTGAAGCATGGGTCTGATGCGCAATTTGAAAGACAAACTCGCCCCGGCCAAGGACAAGGTCGCTGACTTCGCGAAGCGTCACGAGGAGCAGGTCCACCACGGCCTCGACAAGGCCGCGAAGGTCGTCGACGAGAGGACCAAGGGCAAGTACAGCAACAAGATCCAGACGGGCACGGGCAAGGCCAAGGGCGCCGTGGACCGACTCGCGCACAAGGGCGACGACACGGCGACGGACCGGAGCGCGCCGCCGTCGGACTCGCCCCCGCCGGACTCACCCCCGCCGACCACGTGAACGGCACATCGGTCTGAACGGCACATCGACGGACGGCCGCGGAGCTTGACGGCTCCCGGCCGTGCGCCGGTTTGGGGCGGGCCCCAGCACCCGCAGGTCGCGAGGGGATAGGGAGATGAAAAGTGTTTAATACACTAACATTCACTGATATTTTGTTTTAC
>NZ_JBEXQG010000107.1:0-22570 GCF_040612485.1 Streptomyces sp. NPDC006385 | reverse complement strand
TCCGATCTGTCGCCCTCGCGGTGACCCGCCCACGCCCCGCCCGAGGGGTACTCAGCCTGCCAGGGTCTTCAGAAGGCGAAGCCGTCCGTCTCGCCCAGGGGGCGGATGTCGGTGGTGATGAAGTACTCCACGCCTCGTTCGCCTACTCATGCCGACGCAGGCACGCAGGACCACCGAAGTCAGTTGTCGCCGGTCGGGACGTCGTGACGGCCCCAGAACCTGTCCGGACTGCTCCCACAGCCGTACCGCCGGGCTCGGTGATACCGCGCTGTCCGCCGTATCCTGACCGCACACGGGAAGGAGCCGTCCATGAGCGTCGACGCGATCGTGCACACCGAGTTCCCCAAGGGGTACACGGTCCTGTTCGGGGCCGACGGAAAGGTGATCATGACCCCGCGGAGCGAGGAGCACTCCAGCACCATCAGGTCGATGCAGATCGACTCCGCTCTCGCCCTCGGCCGTCACGCGAAGGTCACCTCAGATGTCTGCATCGACTTCCCCGCCGACGAGAACTCCGCCCCCGACCTGGCGATCCTGCGCGAGGACGCACGCAAGGAAGGCAAGCGCTACAGCTTCGAGGACGTCCTGCTGATCTCCGAGGTCGTCTCGACCTCCTCCGCGCGCAAGGACTATGACGACTGCACCGCTAAGTACGGCCGCTACGGCATCCCGATCTACCTGGTCGTGGACCCGTACGCCCAGGAAGTCGTCCTCCACACCCAGCCGACCTCCACGGGGTACATCGCGGCACACACGCACAAGTACGGCACGGGCAAGCTCCCCATCCCCCTGGCCGACGGCCGCACCTTCACCCTCGACCTCGACGAACTCCCGCGTCCGGAGCCCGAGGCAGACGCCCGCTGACGAAGGACTGCCGGTGCGGCGGTCGGCTGGTCATGCGGTCGGCGTCTTGAGCCGGGCGGCCGCCTCCTCCAGCACCTCCGTCCGCTTGCAGCCGGTGAAGACATGAGCACGGCGCTTAACGCACTCACTTCGTGGAGGTCAGACCCACAAGCGCCACGCTCCCTGTAGGGGCATCCCGCCCCCGCAGGCCGGGTCTTCACCCGGATGCAAGGGGGTCCCGTGAGCGTTCCGACGTTCCGGCCGATGACGACGCCGTTCAAGACGATTGACCCGAGCGGGGATCTTGATATCTACGCTCGGAAGTCCGTAGCCCGAAAGGGCCAGCGAGACACCGAACTGAGCGTAGGCCAGCAGATCGAAGACGGCATTCGTTGGGCCAAGTGGAATGGGTACACACCGCGCCACGTGTGGGTAGACCACGGAATCAGCGGCTCGAAGGACGTTAAGCGACCCGGTTACGACGCTGGCCTTAACGCGCTGGAGACCGGAGAAATCAAGTGCCTTTGGTCGTACAAGCTCGACCGTTTCAGCCGTCGCGGTGCGCTGGCCGTTCTGACCATCATGGAACGGCTCGAAGGTCGGCGAATCTTCTTCGGCGCTGACAATCTCGACACCAGCGAACCGAAAGACCGCCGCATGATCATGTGGCGTGCCGAGGATGCAAAGGAGTTCAGCGACCAACTGTCAGACCGCGTGTCCGACTCATGGCGCTACTCGAAGGATCAGGGCTATTGGCTGGCCCCGCGTGTTCCCTACGGTCTGAAGAAGACCAAGAATCGCAAGCTAGTCCCCGACAACTCGCCTGCGATTCCTGGCAAGGCAGACGGCCCGACAAAGGCCGACGTAATCCGCCGCATCATTTCCGAGATTGCGGAGGGTGCGACAGCGCCGACTGTGGCGGAGGAACTTAACACTGAAGGCATTCCGTGCCCGAGCGGTGGCAAGTGGTCACCGCAGTACATGTATCGGGTGGTCAAGAATCCCGCTTACATCGGACTCCAGCCGTCCTCTAAGTGGTTCGAGCGGGAAGACCCGATTCACCGGAATGCGGAAGGGCGCCGGGTGAGCGTCGGAAAGGCATTGGTCAGCGAGGCACTGCAAATGCGGGCGCGCAAGGTGGTCAAGGGCCGCACAAAGCTCATGGGCGAAAAGTCCACCCCGGCCCGGCGTGGAGTCCGCAGCCTGCCCAAGCACCTTCTTTCCGGATTGCTGCACTGCGCTGGGTGCGGGCGGAAAATGGTTCGGCGCGGCATGTCCTACAACTGCCCGCACAAGACGAGCGGTGGACGGCCGTGCGATGCCCCGGCTTCCGTCATGGCCAAGTACGCGCATGAATTCGTGTTCGCCGCGTTCGTCAATCGGCTCACAATGAGCGAGCCGGATGACGCGCTGATTTTGGCGGTCGCTACCCGATGGCTGGCCGCGAACCGGCCCGACGCTGTGAGCGAGCGAAAGGAACTTGCCGAAAGCGTGGAAAACGCAAAGGCAGAGTTGAGTGATCTGCTTGACGCTCGTTACAAGCGGGGAGAGTTCAGCGGTCCTGCGGCGGAGTACTTCCCCGGTCTGTTGGCCGAGGCAGAGGACAAAGTCAGGCTTGCGGAAAAGGCGCTTAGCTCTGTGCCCGAGCCGACGGCCGACGTTGATTTCCTCACCGACCCCGAGCAGATCCAAGAGGCTTGGCAGGCAGCGACCGAGGAACAGCGGCGCGGGTTGCTGGCACTGGCGCTTGACGGGGTTTGCGTACGACGGAAGTTCGGGGCCGGACGTACGAAGGTGACTGCCGAGCGGTTCCACTACGCATGGGCCGGATTCACGCGCATCGTGGACTTGCCGAAGTCCGAGCCGGTGAACGCAGAGGCAGCGTTGGCCGCGTAGGCAGCGCTGAGAGGTTTTCAGGGCCCGGTGGGATTAACTTCCCCGCCGGGCCTTTCTCGTGCCCGCAGACGGCCGCACAGCCGCTCTCACGGACCGGCCAGCGCCGAGGGGTTGGGCACGCATGCCGACAACGACCCTGCCAGGGCCCACAGATGGCCGTCTGAGCGTCGCTCTCCCGCTCGCTGGCCCATGGATACCGGGCGGCCCCTGGCAGGCCGTCAGAGAGCCACATGGAAACCTGTAGCCAAGCAATTACACACAGTTACTACAGGTTGCGGCCGGCTCGGATCGGCCGGTTTTTCAACTCGCCTTTTCGGTACCGGAGTTGGCCTATGCGGCACACCTCAACGTTGAGGTGTGCTCTTAACGCACACACCTCGTGGAGTTCGGAACCGCTACCAGGAGAGAACAGCGAGGAGGAAACGCGGTGCCGATCACTCAGACGCTCGACCTTGAAACGCTGGTTACCCGGATGAACGAATGGGCCAGCGAAACGGACACAAAGCGCGGCCGACTTGTCCGCGTATTCCGTAGCCCCAAGACCAACCGGCACGACCTACAGGCGGCCCGGCTGCTACTGCTGATCCAGGAAGCCGAGGCGTGCGCCTAAGAGAAACCCCCGTCTCTCACTGACGGGGGTTTTTCATGACCGAGTTTAGGGACATTCGAGGACAGGGCATGTCCCGCAACCACCTTTAGGGAATCCCTCGTGTCCCTGAACTCGGTTTAGAAATCAATGCTTGTCTACGCAACACGCTTTAGGGACACACCTCGTGTCCCGAAAGGAACGAAACACCATGACCAAGAACGAACTAATTTCTCTCCTGCGCGACGCTGAGTCGGTGCTGTGGGAATCAGTCGGAAAGGGAATCAGTGGGGCCGAGGAAACGCACCAGCGGATAGCCCTAGCACTGCGGGCAGAGGCAATAGCAACGGCTGTCGGTATGTGTGTGAGCTGCGGGAATGCCCTTACGCAGCCGACCACCGGCCGCCCGCGCATGTACTGCGGGGAGGCTTGCAAGAAGCGGGCCTATCGCGCCAAGCGCGTACAGCGGGAAGGCTGAGCCGTTCTCTCTTATTTCTTATCTTTCTTAGGTGTGACGATTGTAAATGTAGAAGTGACGGTATGTACGAGAGCAGAAGAGAAGTCCAGTAGCCACAGAGCTACCGTCACATCTGCACGTCGAAACGTCACGCCTCCCCGCCCTATCGAGGAGGAACACAAATGGGCTATTACGCGTGGCAGGCCCAAGAGAGTCACTGCGTGGTCTGCGGTACCGCGCTGTCTGGTCGACAGGAGAGGTACTGCGCTAGCAAGTGCCGACAGCGACAGTTCCGCATGTCTCAACTGACGAGCGATCAGCTATGGGCCAAGCGTGCGGGTAAGGACTGCGAGGAGTGTGGAGAGCCGTTCGACCCGAAGAACACGCGTCAGCGTTTCTGTTCTCCGAACTGCGCCGTTCGCGCTGAGGACGAGAAAATCAAGGCGCGCGAGGAAGCCGAATGCCAGTTGGACGGCTGCGAGAACAACGCCGGGTGGGATGGAGTCGGCCGAGCGCGCAAGTATTGCAGTGCGGCGCACCGCACAAAGGCATACCGGCTCCGTAAGGCCGCTGAGCGGGCATCTGAGAGCCATTGAGGGCCGAGCCGGTCTCTCTGGTTACTGGCGCGGAGACAGGCTCTCACAGAGGCGCAGAGCCCTTTTAGGCACCCCGAGCCGGCTCGGTATCAATGCCATAACGGATCACGTCAGCCGGTCGCTATTCCAGCGCTTTTCCGCGATTTCGCTTAACCAACTCACCTCGTGGTGTGCAGGCGGTTTGGTCGTCTGCGTTCCCCTCGTGTCGGCGTGTGGCCGGTCGTTCTCTCCTTCGGCCGGTCCACCCTTCAACGTTGAGGTGTGGTGCGCGACTCCCGCCCCTGCGGCCGTTACCCGCAACCCCCTAATTCTTCGGTTGAGTTGCCTCACGCGCGCACAAAGCGGCGGAGCGCTCACCGGTGGGCCCCCTTGCCCGCTGTGGTCTGTAACGGAGACCTGGCGAGTAAGGGGGCCCTTTTGCATATCCGAGAGGGAACGCAGATGGAACTAGCCAACAATGACTTCCGGAAGGCCGTCACTTACACCGACGCAGCCGCCAAGCGGATTGAGAAGCTGGAAAGCGTTGTCCACAAGGCCACGCGACCGGACGACATTTGGACGCCGGAATATCAGATTCTCGGCACCGATCCGTGGCATTGTGACTTGGCCCCGGCTATCGCCGCTGACCGTTGGGCAAAGGTCGCGGAACTTGACCAGCTTTGCTACGACCTAGAGGAACGGTGGTATGAGCTGGAGAGCGAGGCCGAGGACATCCGCGCGAATGCCGCCAAGGCGCACGCTGACGCGCTGCGAAAGGGCACCAAGACACCAGCAACAGCCACCAAGTCGCTAGAGGCGTACGCGGCCCTTGAGGGTTGCTCGCTGGCGCTTTCGGAGACGGCCAACGAACTACGCCGGGCACGGGGAGCATATGAGGCACTGCTAAAGGATCGCGCATTCCTTGAGGAGTACCGCACCGCCGTCATTGCTGAATTCAACGCACAGCGGAAGCGGGCCGCCGAGGCTTTCAGTGCTGCGGCTGGTGTCATCAATGCGACGCGCAGCCGTTACAACACGCTTCACACGCTGACCATGGGCGGTCTACTCGATATCCCCGAGGATGCACAGGGCTACCTAGTTCTGCGCAATAAGGGGTGGGCGCAGGCTGATCTATCATCCGCTGTCGATGTGATTTCTCGGCAGGTGCGCGAGACAGACCCGTTCCTTTCCGGTGAGTTCCTGACTGCGCCTATGGACGAGATCAACGCCAAGGCGATTGAGACGGCCGAGGAGATCAAGGCCAAGCTTTACCCAGACCGTCAGAACTACCTAGCCGAGACTGGCGGTGTGGTGAACACCGGCCTTAGTTCCTATTCCTCGTTCAAGTAGGCAGCCATAAAGCGGGGTCGGCACTCGGACACCGGCCCCGCTGTCGAGAGGAATTCCCATGGCATGGGAGACAAGCGACCGGCGTAAGCGACTACCGGCCAATTGGGAGCGGATACGCGCCCGAGTGATTCGACGGGAGGGGGGTCGCTGTGAGGCCGCCCTACTCGACACCGGCCAGCGCTGCGGGGAATCCGGCTCGGACGTTGACCACATTGTGAGGGGCGATAACCACGCCCTAGACAATCTGCAATTGCTCTGCCGCTGGCATCACACGCGGAAGACGCAGGCCGAGGCTGCGAAAGCACGGGGGCCCCGGTTGCGAACACATATCGACCGGAGGGACAGAGAGGCTCCGCCCGATCCTTGGTGATCCTCGGTGCGAGCGCTGCAATTCGCTTTGCCTCGCTGTGAAATAACGCTAGGTAACGGCCGGCTCGGGTCACTCAGAGTGGCGAAAGGGGTGGGGGGTGACCCCTTTTCGGCCCCTTTCCGGACCGCAAGCGTATAGCCGTCGGCTCCGAGCGTGCCCGCATCGCTGTCAGGTGCAGCAATCCATAACCCACCGTAAGGAGGTGGCATGTCCAATACCCGCAGGTCAGACACATTCCGTAATGAGATTACGGACGCTTTCGACCTTGACCCCGATCATGCGCGCATCGTTGACCAGGCCGCGCGCATCCTTGACGAACTCGCCCTTATGGAATCGGCCGTCTCCGAATACGGCCCGATTGTTCAGGGCCGCTACGGCCCGCAGATCAATCCCGCGCTAGAGCAAGCTGATAAGCACCGGAAGACGTTTATGGCGCTACTCAAGTCGCTAAACCTTCCCCGCGAAACTCACGCCGAGATCGTGGATATGACCGAGGCCGCAGCGTCTAAGGCTCGCAGCGATGCAGCGCGAAAGGCCGCCCGCGCACGTTGGGGGAATCGAGGATGAGCCGTCGTCGTTATGCCGCCGCCGCGCCGTTGCCGGTCCGCGTGGAACGCTTGCTATCGCTTCCCGCCCCTACTCCCGCTGTTGCGCTTGACGTGCTAAGCGAGCATCCCGAGGCGGCGAAGCTATACAGCGAGGATGCCGCCGAGTGGATTACGGATCGAGAGCTGTCCGCGCCGTATTTCAACGACACAGCGCACGCGGTGATGATGGCCGAGGTTAACCGGGATCACGCGATTGACGATTGGTTCCGGTCCCTCGGGTTCGCCGGTAGTGAGCTTTTCCGTTCCGCGCTCTATTCGGCGAGGCTGATTGGTTTCGGTATGCCGCCGCTGGAATCGTCGGTTCTGCATTTGCCCGCGCTGCGTTGGTCGGCCCGTTGCGCCGAGCGTCAGCACGTACTAACCACGCCTCAACGTTGAGGTGTGCTCATGACCACAAGGAGAACGCGAATGCCCGATGGCCCGCTGTTCGTACAGGTGGACCTAGTCCATGACGCGCGGAAGCGATGCCGAGAATGCGGCCGACTCCGCAGCGTGCGCATGTTCACCCCCAACCTGAATTGCCCGGACTACCGCAACCCTCTTTGTGACGACTGTGAGGAACACGAGAATGACGACCCGCCGCGTTTGTCGTCGGCCCGGTTGTGGGCGTGAATGCCCGCCGCAAGGGGGAAGCCGAGGACGTAAGCCGTACTGCAATGTCCTGTGTGCTCGCTGGCATCGGGCCTTCCTGGCATTCAATGAGAATGGAGCGGCCCCCGGACGCGACAGCGCAACAGATGCCGTTCTGTTCGCTGGTCTGCTTTCGCTCGGACTGAATGACGGAACCGCGCCGGTGGTGTTCGAGCTAACCGAGGCTTACAGGCGGGCAGGATGAAACCGACGCGTGTCGTCCTCGGGCCGAATGGTTGGGAACCCTCGGAGGAATCGGCCCCGCCCGGCAAGGTGGCATGGCGCTTTCCTCGCTCGCTGCCTATCCGGCTACCCGCTCCACCCCGGCTACTGCCGAGCCGACCGACACCCCGAGAGGGACGGCCCCGGAACTGCTGTACCCGATGACCACACTTCAACGTTGAGGTGTGCTACGAACCCCCGATGGCCCCGCCCGGCTGTCGGGGGTTTCTTGCGTTTCCGGGGCACCTTCGAAAGAAAGGCGGCTATCCGAGCCGGCGAAGGGTGAGCGGGTACCGTTCGGCCAGTGCTCCCAAGGATTTTCGCCGCCTTTGATTCCTAGGCCGCAGAGTCGAGAACGGCCCGCACCTCGGGTACGTCGGCGTACTCAGCGAGCCGGGCCAGTACCACCCGCACCCGTTCCGCTGTCCGCTCGCTGGCTACGTCGGCCGACAGCGTGAGCACCCGTTCCGCAGTCGCCGCCGCTTCCTCGGGTTCGTTCGCGTCGGCGTAGGCCACGGCCAGCCACGAGAGGTAGAGCGCCATTTCCCGTGTGTGTGTCGCGTCGTACCGGCCGAGCACATCACGCAGCAGTGGAACGGCGCGGAGCGGTCGGCGCAATTCGGTGTAGACGCGGGATTCCATGACTTGCAGTTCCCCGGAATCGACCCAGTAAAGGTACGCCGGAGACTCGGTTCCCTCGCTGTCCTCGGTCAGTGCCTCGCTGGCTTCCCCGAGGGCGCGCATTGCGTGCTGTGCATTCTCGGTTCCCCCGGCTTTCGTGTGGGCCCATGCCACCCGATCGAGGTACAGCGCGCGGGCCTTTGGGGGAGCGTCGGGCCCGGCCCCGTCGAGAGCGGCGCGGGCAAGGTCTGCGCCCTCAACTTCCCTGCCGGTATTGGAGAGTTGATAGGCCAGCGATCCGGCGAGGTTCCCGGCTAGCGTCCGGTCCTCTGCCTGCGTCGCTGCGCTGAGACCGAGCCGGTAGATGCGCTCCGCTTCCTCGTGCTTGCCAGCGTCGGACGCAATCCATCCCGCAATCTGCGCCAACTCGCCTATCTGGATAAGAAGCTGACGGCCCGTTAGATCAGAGTAACTGTGCTCTCGATACATTCGAACACTCTTGCGAAGCTCTCGCAGCGCGGGCCGCATGAGATCGCCACCGGCTAGGAAGTCATCGGCCAGCCGTAGGCCGTGCACCCGCTGCTGCAAGTCGTCCACCTGCCCCATGCCGATACGGCCCCCTGTACGGACACTCAGAGGCTCTAGCGGGTCGTCGGCGGGTAGGAAGTCGGCCAGCGTCGGCAAGGGCGGCTCTGCGGGTGTCACGGGCGCTGTGAGCACTTCGACGGGAACCCCGAGGGCCGCAGCGATGAATGGGAGCCATTCACGGGGCGTGCGGCGTCCCGTCTCCCACCGACTGACCTCTTGGCGGCCGACCGGTTCGCCCTGGACTCCAGCGGCCCGGCAGACCTCCCGCGCTAGGCGTGCCTGACTCCACCCGAGGCGTTCACGCTCTCGTCTGATGTTGGCCCCGACGCTGCTCCCCATGGGTCCAGTCTGGCCGACAGTTGGCCTACACGTGGCCGCTAGTCCGGACTCCGCCCCGGAGTGATGATCTTCCGGACCGAACCGAGGGGACGGCGACGATGGCGAGTCAGACGCAGACCGACACGGACGCAAGACAGCGCGAGTACACGACGTACGCCCCGCCCGGCGAAAAGTGCCGGAAGTGCAAGCGGCCGTTTGCGTCGCTGGAGTCGTGCCGCAGGGTGGCCAATGAGCGTGCGTCAGGTACCCCGAGTGCCGACCGGTACGAACACGCGGAGTGCCCCAAGTGAGCGCCCCTGCAAAGCGTCTGAACGCCCGTCTGACGGCCTTACCGGCTCCGGAGCTAGTCAGCCTGCGGGACGCTCCCGGAGAGGCTGAGAACGTCGTACAGGCCCCTTGGTGGGAGGAGTACGACGGCACCCGAGATGCGCGGTCCGGCGTGATCGCGTTTCCGGCCGGTGCCCTCCCTCCGTGCTCGGTGCCCGGCTGTCGTCGCTGCGCCGACCGGAAGGGGGCGTGATGGTCCGCGCAACGTACCGGTTCCGTGAGCACACGCTGACCCCGGCTCCGGAGCTTGACCCCACCGCCTTTGCCATGCAGTGCAAGCACTGTGGCGAGAGCAGCGACAGCAGCGAGAACCAAGCCGATGGCTCCGAGTGGGCTACCGGCCACCTCAAGGCCAACCCCGGCCACCTGGCCTACACCGAGGTAATCGGCCGTGCCTATCGCTTCGTACCGGGAGAGTGGCAGTGACCGCGCTGACCGGTCGCCTATAAACTCCGCCCCTGCTGACGCATGAGAATTGGAGGCTCCCCCGTCTTCCATTCGATTTCCGGCAGGGGCGGGCAATACTGCCGATGCGTAACAGCGTGTCGGTCCGCTGAAAATGTGGGAGGTACAGAAATGCGTGCATGGTGGCTCACGATGGCCGACGGCGGGCAGGACGACAGCGACAGCGGGAACAAGCACGGCGGCGGCGGGTCGGACGAGGGCGGCAACACGAACGACGGTCAGGGCCCGGCGGACGGCAAGTAAGCCGATGAGCACAAACAGCGAAAAGGAGGCGGGTCCCCAGGGGCTCGCCTCCGCGCTCATGGAAAAGGGCGCACTCAAAAGCGATTGGTTGCCCGCGTTCAACGCGGTGCCCCGGCATCTGTTCGTACCTGACGTGATCTGGCCCGGTCGCGCTGGCATGAATCGGCAGGATGACCGAGTAATCCGCAGCGAGGAACCCGATACGTGGTGGACGGCCGTTTACCGTGACGCGCCGATCACGACGCAATGGGATGACGGAACGTACACCGGGCCCGGAAAAGGCAAGATCCCGTCAAGCTCCAATTCCATGCCCACCATGGTTTTCTCGATGCTGGACGCGCTGAACGTCGAGGCCGGACAGCGGGTGTTGGAGATCGGCACCGGTACCGGCTGGAATGCCGCGCTGCTGTCTCACCGGGTCGGCGCTGAGAATGTGTTCACCGTTGAGGTAGACGAGTCCAGCGCGCGGGATGCGCGTAAGCGGCTGAATGACGCCGGATTCGATCCCGTCTCGATAGTCGGGGACGGGGCCGAGGGATACGCCGAGGGTGCCCCGTACGACCGCGTAATTGCCACGGCGTCAATCGGTCGTGTTCCCCGGCAATGGGTGGCACAGACGAAACCGGGCGGGATCATCGTTGCGCCGTGGGGGCCGACTTACGGAGGGGAAGCGGTGGCCCGTCTCGCTGTGGCCGACGACGAATCGGCTACCGGGTGGTTCGTGGGTTCGTCGGCATTCATGCGGCTACGCGATCAGCGCACCGCACGGAAGCACGTCCGCGAATACCTCGGGGGCCGGAAGTGGCCAGCGGACGGACGGCGCAGCATGACCAGCCTTTCCCCGGAAGCGGTGGGGGACTGGCCCGTCATGTTCGCAATCGGCGTTCAGGTTCCCGAGGCTTTCCCGTGGGCCGAGACCTACGACGATGGCTCTTACACGCTGTGGCTCCGGGACACCGCTGTCACGTCGTGGGCAACGGTCGATTACGAGCCGAGCCGCGAGGAATTCGAGGTCTACCAATCCGGCCCCCGGAATCTCTGGGATGAGGTGGTGTTCGCCTACCAGTGGTGGGACGACCAAGGGCGGCCCGGATTCGAGCGGTTCGGTCTCACCGTGGACGGCGACGGCGAGCGCGTGTGGCTCGACCGGCCAGACAACCCCGTGCCCGTCGTCGGTGGGTCGTAACAACCTGTCAGCGGCCAGCGAGCGGCCCCGTCCGTGCGTCCTCCCCCGGCGCATGTGCGGGGCCGAAGCTGTTGTTACATGCGTTTGCGCAGGCCAGACAGCCTATCGATTGCTTCGCGCAACTTAACGGTACGCTTGCAGAACGCGAACCGCACGAACGGCGCGCCCGCCTCGCGGTGGTCGTAGAAGACGGCGTTCGGGATCGCCACCACCCCGCAGCGTTCGGGCAGGGTGCGGCAGAAGGCGAAACCGTCGCTCTCACCGAGGGGCCGGATGTCGGTGGTGATGAAGTACGTGCCGGCCGGGCGGAAGACCTTGAAGCCCGCCCGCTCCAGGCCGCCCGCGAGCAGGTTCCGCTTGGCCAGCATGTCCGCGCGGAAGTCCGCGAAGTATGAGTCGGGCAGGTGCAGGGCCTCGGCCACGGCGTACTGGAAGGGCCCAGAGGCGACGTACGTCAGGAACTGCTTGGCCGAGCGGACGGCCGAGACGAGCTCCCGGGGCGCCGTGACCCAGCCGACCTTCCAGCCCGTGAAGGAGAACGTCTTGCCCGCCGACCCGATGGTCACCGTCCGCTCGCGCATCCCCGGGAACGTGGCGAGCGGCAGGTGCTCGGCGTCGTCGAAGACCAGGTGCTCGTACACCTCGTCCGTCACGACCAGCAGGTCCCGCTCGACGGCCAGCTCGGCGATCGCGGCCAGCTCCGCACGGGTGAGGACCGTGCCGGTCGGGTTGTGCGGGGTGTTGATCAGCAGCAGCCGGGTGCGGTCGCTGACGGCGGCGCGCAGCTCGTCGAGGTCGAGCCGGAAGCTCGCGCCGCCCTCGTCGACATGCGGGCGCAGCGTCACCGGCACGCGCGTCCCGCCCGCCATCGCGATGCAGGCCGCGTACGAGTCGTAGTACGGCTCCAGGGCGATCACCTCGTCGCCCGGCTCCAGCAGCGCCAGCAGCGCCGCCGCGATGGCCTCGGTGGCGCCCGCGGTGACCAGGACCTCGGTGTCGGGGTCGTACGACAGGCGGTAGCGCCGCTCCTGGTGCGCGGCGATCGCCGTACGCAGCTCGGGGATGCCCGGGCCCGGCGGGTACTGGTTGCCGCGCCCCTCCCGCAGGGCCCGTACGGCCGCCTCACGGACCTCCTCGGGGCCGTCGGTGTCGGGGAAGCCCTGACCGAGGTTGATGGAGCCGGTCCGCAGGGCCAGCGCGGACATCTCGGCGAAGATCGTCGTCCCGAACTCGGCGAGCCGGCGGTTGAGCAAGGGGCGGGTGGTGGAGGTCATGGCGGTCATCCTGCGCCCAAGCTCTGGAGTTCCTCAACTCTGCTTTGCGCCGTGAGCCGGCCGGGCATCTCCCTGCCACGCACCGAGCGGGAGGCGCCCACGGGGGGACGCCTCGGTCCGCTTCGGGGGAACGGAAGGAGGCTGACGCCATGGGTACAGGCATCGTCGTGGCGCTGGTCGCAGTGGTGTTCGTGGTGATCTTCGTGTCCGTCGCGCGCAGCGGTGGACGTCCGGCCCACCGCTCGCACAGCAGCCGTGGGGGGCGCTCGCACGACAGCGGCGGCAGCTGGTGGGCCGGCGGCGGAGACAGCGGCTCCTCCTCCTGCGGGGGCGGCTCGTCCTGCGGAGGCGGGTCGTCCTGCGGAGGCGGCGGGGGCGGGGGCGGATGCGGTGGCGGAGGCAGCTGACACGGGGCAGCTGAGCTCCCGAGCAGGGGGAACCGCATCCGGACGGAGCGGGGCCGGTACCTGGGGCCGGCCCCGCTCCGCTGTTTCCGTCGTACGGCTTGCGGAGGGAGCGGGTGCGCTCCGGCGCACGCTCCGGCCGGATCGGCGTACGCCGGAGTTGAACAGGTGAGCTGATAAGCCCTCTGAGGGATGGAAACCCCACGAACTTGGGTAAAAACGCTGTGGTGGCGCCACAGTTCATGATTCCCTGAAATCACCAACGCAGCCCCTCGGACGTCCCGCGGACACCCTTCTGACCGGCCGACTGGGCTGACCGGGCCGATCTCCCGGTGCCGGCCGGGAAACGCCGGAGACCGACACCTCCCTTTCTTTGTGTGCTTGCGGAGCCGATCCATGCTCACGACCCTGAACACCGCCTATTCCGACACGCGCGCGGCCGACCTCGCCTGGGCCCTGGGGCGGGAGCCGCTGCCCGCGCTGGCCACGCTGGACCTCGAACTGACCGGCGCGAAGCTTCAGTTGCGACTGCTCGGCGCGTCCCACCAGGTGCTCCTGGAGGAGGAGCGGGGCGACTGCTCGGAGACGGTGGCCTGCATGCCCGGCAGCAGCACCCCGCTGCCGCTCGGCGTGGCCAAGCGGGCGGACGACTGGGAGTACGAGTTCGCGGCCCGGGTGGAGATCCTGTCGCCGGGTCAGTTCGCGGGCCGCGCCCAGGAGTTGCTGGCCCTGGTCGCCGACCACCCGCACGGCCTCGCCGGCGTGTTCCCCGGCAGCCCGCACGCCTTCACCGCGATGCTGGCCCAGCACCACGAGGGGCAGGTCCACTGGCGGACGTGGCACGCGTACCCGCAGGACGGGCAGTTGGTGGCCACGCGGACGAAGGTCGGAGTGCGGGTGCCGGCGTCCGGTTCCGGGCGGCGGAAGCGGCGGTCACCGCTCGGCGCCGGACCAGACGATCTCGGCCCGTCCGACCTTTGAAACGTCCCCCGCCTCAACAACACACGTGTGGGTGACGAAGCGTGCCGCAGGCGTAACGTACCGTCGGCAGCGTGATCGAACCGCACGCCCCCGCCCCACCCGGCACAACGGCGCACCGGGGCGGCTGTGCGCGGCTTCCGGTCCGGCCGGGCACCGGGCGGTTCCTGGTCCTCGCGGGCGTCTTCGTCTGCGCCGCCTGCGGACTCGTGTACGAACTCCAACTCGTCGCGCTCGCCTCGTACTTGATCGGTGACTCGGTCACCCAGGCGTCCGTCGTCCTGTCCGTCATGGTCTTCGCGATGGGCATCGGCTCCCTCGTCGCGAAGCGCCTGCGTCCGCTCGCCGCGGCCGGCTTCGGCGCCATCGAGGCCGTACTCGCCCTCGTCGGCGGATGCAGCGCGCTCGCCCTGTACGCCGTCTTCGCGTGGACCGGCGCCTGGGGCGGGATGTGGGCCAACGGACCCCGCGGCCTCCTCGTCGCCTTCTCCCTCACCATCGGCCTGCTGATCGGCGCCGAAGTACCGCTGCTGATGGAGCTGATCCAGCGCATCCGGCGGCAGGACGCGGGCGGCGCGGTGGCCGACCTGTTCGCCGCGGACTACGTCGGCGCGCTCGTCGGCGGCCTCGCCTTCCCGTTCCTCCTCCTGCCCCTGCTCGGCCAGTTGACCGCGGCCCTGATCACCGGCGCCGTCAACGCCGTCGTCGGCGGCGCGCTCGTCCTCGGCCTGTTCCGGGGCGACCTCACCCGCCGCGCCCGCTGGCTGCTGGTCGTCGCCAACCTCACCGTGCTCGGCCTCCTCGCCTCGGCCGCCGTACTCGTCGACGACTTCGAACGGGCGGCGCGGCACGCGGTGTACGGACGGGACGTGCGCGTGGCGCTCCACACCGAACTCCAGGAGGTCGTCATCACCGGCGGCACGCACGGCCGCCCCCTCGACCTCTTCCTCGACGGTCGCCTGAGGGTCAGCGGCCGCGACGAGCGCCGCTACCACGAGGCGCTGGTCCACCCCGCGATGAGCGGCGAGCACAGCCGCGTGCTGATCCTCGGCGGCGGGGACGGACTGGCCGCGCGCGAGGTGCTGCGCCACCCCGGCGTGCACCGGGTCGACGTCGTGGAAGTCGACGCCGGCGTGGTGCGGCTGGCCCGCCGGGACCCTCCGCTGTCCGAGCTCAACGGCCATGCGTACGACGACTCCCGCGTCCACGTCATGACGGGCGACGCCTTCAGCCGGCTGCGGGGAGCACCGGCGACGTACGACGTCGTGATCTCGGACCTGCCCGACCCGGGCATCACGGCCAGCGCGAAGCTGTACTCACAGGAGTTCTACGGCCTCGTCCGCCGCGCCCTGACCCCGCACGGCCGCCTCGCGGTGCACGCCGGGCCGGTCTCCGCCCGCCCCCGCGTCTTCTGGACGGTCGACACGACACTCCGGGCGGCGGGCCTGCGCACCGCCCCGTACCGGGTGACGGGCCGAGACTCCGGCTTCGCGCCGGGCCCCGACCGCTCGGCTGGGCCGACGCGAGCGCCGCACGACTGGGGGTTCATCCTGGCGGGGCCGGGTGAACGGCCGGCGCTGCGGCTCCGGGCGGGGGAGGGGGCGCCGCGGGTCGGGACGTTGACGCAGGAGGAGCTTTCGGCGGACGCGGGGGCGGCGGAGGGGACGCGGGTCGGGGGGCTGGCGGCGTCGACGCTGGTGCATCCGCGGTACTGAGGTGCCGGAGGGTACCTCCGGCGTCGCGGTGTCGGGTGAGAATCCTCGGATGTACGGGTGCGGTTCACGCCATGCTGGGTAGGCTCGCTCAGCATGGAGCATGAGGTGTTCGTTCCGGTTGAGGCCGAGCGGCTCAGGGCGGTGCTGGCCGACCCCGTCCGGGTCGCCCGGGCGGTCCCCGGGCTCCAGCAGGACGCGGGTGCCGAGCCCGTCGCCGGGCGGCTGAAGGTACGGGTCGGCGGTCACACCATCACCTATCGGGGCGCTGTGCGTGTCTCCGCGCGTGAGGACGGTTCGTACGCCGTCGAGGGCGACGCGACCGAGGCGCGCGGCACCGGCTCCGTGAAACTCGCGCTGACGGTGCGGGTGGGGGAGGCCGAGGGCGGCTCCACGGTGCGGTTCGAGGGGTCCGCTTCGGCGGACGGACGGGTCTCGGAGTTCGCGGCGGAGGCGGTGGGATCGGCCGTGGCGCGGCTGCTGAACCGTTTCGGGGAGCAGTTGGGAGCGGTGGCGGGGGAGACGGAGTCCGACGCCGGGGAAGGGCTGGAGGAGTTGGCTCCCGGGGAGTTCGAGACTCGGGTCACCAGTGACTTCGAGACGACGCCGGATGCTGATGATGCCGCGGTGCCTGGGCCTGGGCCTGGGCCGGAGTCGTCCGTCTTCGACGCAGAGGTTCCGCCGTCGTCGCTCGATCCGGCGGCTGATGTGGCCGATGAGGTGGACGGGGCCGAGGGGGCCGAGGACGGTGCCAAGGGGGACGCGGCGGACGATGACGCGGGGGGCGTGGCCGAGCCTGCCGTCGCCGAGGCGGCTCATGCGCGGCGGACGATGATCGGGCGTAGTGCGGAGGAAGTGGATCACGCGCCGCCGCGGGGGCGGTATGCGCCGGTGCCCGCGCCGCAGACCGTCGCGCCGAGTTCCGCGTTGCGGTGGGCCGCGCCGGCGGCCGCGGTGGTGGTGGCGTCGGCGATCGTGGTGGGGCGGTTGTTGCGGCGGAGGCGTTGACCCGCGGCGGCGTTGAGCGGGGTTCTTCTCGCTCCCGCCGCCCCTACTTGGGGGCCTGCGGCCCCCAGACCCCCGCTTTCGGCCCTGAACGGGCCTCGTCCTCAAACGCCGGACGGGCTGGATGGTGCAGGCCGGGGCCAAGGGGCGTGGTCTTCTGGGGGCTTGATCGTCCCAGTAGGGTCGTCCCGTGAGTGACGAAGACATCACGCTGACCGCGGGCGACGCGGAGGTGGACGTGCTGCCGGGGAACGGCGGGCGGGTCGGTGGGCTGCGTGTCGGGGGGAGGGAGTTGCTGCGGCAGGGGGAGCGGTTCGGGTGTTTCCCGATGGTCCCCTGGTGCGGGCGGATCCGGGACGGCCGGTTCCTGGACGGTGCCGTCGTCCGGCAGATGCCGCTCAACGCCCCGCCGCACGCCATCCACGGCACCGCCCGGGACGGCGCCTGGAGCGTCGCGCGGGTCACCGGCGACGAGGCGGTCATCACGTACGACCTGGTCGAGCCCTGGCCCTACGCCGGCCGTGTGACCCAGGTCGTCGGGCTCACCCCGGACAGCCTCACCCTCACCATGTCCGTCGAGACGTACGAGACCTCCTTCCCGGCCCAGATCGGCTGGCACCCCTGGTTCAACCGGAACCTCGGCGGCGACGGCGCCCAGGACGTCCGCCTCGACTTCAGCCCCGCCTGGCAGGAGGAGCGCGGCGAGGATCATCTGCCGACCGGCAACCGGATCGAGCCGAAGCCCGGGCCCTGGGACGACTGCTTCGGCATGCCCGGCGGGGTCGACGTCACCCTCACCTGGCCGGGGCAGCTGGAGCTGAAGGTCAGCAGCCGTGCGGAGTGGGTCGTCGTGTACGACGAGCAGGAGGCCGCCGTGTGCGTCGAACCGCAGACCGGGCCGCCCAACGGGCTGAACACCATGCCCCGCCTGGTCACGCCCCTGGAGCCGCTGGAGGCCACGACCGTCTGGAGCTGGCGGCGCCTCTAAGCTGGGCGGCATGACAGACGTACGCGGCGAGCTGCTGCAGCAGATCAAGGACAAGGCCGTGGTGCACGGCAAGGTGACCCTGTCGTCGGGTCTCGAAGCCGACTACTACGTCGATCTTCGGCGCGTCACCCTCGACGGGGAGGCGGCCCCGCTGGTCGGGCAGGTGCTGCTCGACCTCACCGCGGAGCTGGAGTTCGACGCGGTGGGCGGGCTCACCATGGGTGCCGACCCCGTCGCCGCCGCCATGCTGCACGCCGCCGCCGCGCGCGGGAAGAGGCTGGACGCCTTCGTCGTACGCAAGGCCGCCAAGGCGCACGGGCTGCAGCGCCGGGTCGAGGGGCCGGACATCGCCGGACGGCGGGTGGTCGTCGTCGAGGACACCTCCACCACCGGTGGCTCCCCGCTCGCCGCCGTCGAGGCCGTGCGCGAGGCGGGCGCCGAGGTCGTCGCCGTCGCGACGATCGTCGACCGGGCCACCGGCGCCGCCGAGAAGATCCAGGAGGGGGCCGGGGTGCCGTACCTGTTCGCGTACTCCAAGGACGAGCTCGGTCTGGACTGACGGACGCTCGGAGCATCCCGGTTCGTCTGGAAAGATGGGGCCGACGACGACGTCACACACCCCCCAAGGTCTAGGTCAGGGCCGTAAGAAAAGCGCAGAGCAGCGCAGTAACGCTGTACGTCAACCCGCACACTCAAGGAGCGGACAGATGCCCATCGCAACCCCCGAGGTCTACAACGAGATGCTCGACCGGGCGAAGGCAGGCAAGTTCGCCTACCCGGCCATCAACGTGACCTCCTCCCAGACCCTGCACGCGGCCCTGCGCGGTTTCGCGGAGGCGGAGAGCGACGGCATCATCCAGATCTCGACTGGTGGCGCCGAGTTCCTGGGCGGTCAGCACAGCAAGGACATGGTCACCGGCGCCGTCGCCCTGGCCGAGTTCGCGCACATCGTCGCCAAGAAGTACGACATCACCGTCGCCCTGCACACGGACCACTGCCCGAAGGACAAGCTCGACGGGTACGTACGTCCGCTGCTCGCGGTGTCGGAGGAGCGCGTCGCCCGCGGCGAGAACCCGCTGTTCCAGTCGCACATGTGGGACGGCTCGGCCGAGACCCTGGCCGACAACCTGTCCATCGCGCAGGAGCTGCTGGAGCGCGCCCGCGCCGCCAAGATCATCCTTGAGGTCGAGATCACCCCGACCGGCGGCGAGGAGGACGGCGTCTCCCACGAGATCAACGACTCCCTGTACACGACGGTCGACGACGCGATCCGTACGGCGGAGGCCCTCGGCCTCGGTGAGAAGGGGCGCTACCTGCTCGCCGCGTCCTTCGGCAACGTCCACGGCGTGTACAAGCCGGGCAACGTCGTCCTGCGTCCGGAGCTGCTGAAGGAGCTCAACGAGGGCGTCGCCGCCAAGTACGGCAAGGCCGCGTCTCCTGGCCCCTTCGACTTCGTCTTCCACGGCGGCTCCGGCTCCACCGCCGAGGAGATCGCGACCGCGCTGGACAACGGCGTCGTCAAGATGAACATCGACACCGACACGCAGTACGCCTTCACGCGTCCGGTCGCCGACCACATGTTCAAGAACTACGACGGCGTGCTCAAGGTCGACGGCGAGGTCGGCTCGAAGAAGACCTATGACCCGCGGACCTGGGGCAAGCTCGCCGAGGCGAGCATGGCCGCGCGGGTGACGGAGGCGTGCTCGCACCTGCGCTCCACGGGGACGAAGATCAAGTAGTTCCTCTCGGCTTCCTCGGGGAGCGTCCGGGCCCGGCGCCTGTCTACGGCGCCGGGCCCGCTGTATACCTGGGGCATGCCCGATGTCCGGTTGGCCTCACCGCAGGGCAAGTGGATCCTGCTCACCACCGTCCTCGGCTCCGGCATGGCGATGCTGGACTCGACCGTCGTCAACGTCGCCCTCCCGCGCATCGGCCGCGACCTCGACGCCGACCTCGCGGCGCTCCAGTGGACGGTCAACGCGTACATGCTCACGCTGGCCGGGCTGATCCTGCTGGGCGGTTCGCTCGGGGACCGGTACGGGCGGCGCAGGGTCTTCGTCGTCGGGGTCGTCTGGTTCGCCGTCGCCTCGCTGCTGTGCGGCATCGCGCCGAACGCCGGGGTGCTCATCGCCGCCCGTGCCTTGCAGGGCATCGGCGGGGCGCTGCTCACGCCGGGTTCGCTGGCCCTCATCCAGGCGTCCTTCCATCCCGACGACCGGGCGCGGGCGGTCGGCCTGTGGTCGGGGTTCGGAGGCATCGGCGCCGCCGTCGGCCCGTTCCTGGGCGGCTGGCTGGTGGACGGGCCGGGCTGGCGGTGGGTGTTCCTGCTCAACGTCCCCCTGGCCCTGCTGTGCGTCCCCGTCGCCGTCCGCCATGTCCCCGAGTCGGGGGACGGCGGCAGGCACGGCCGCTTCGACGTGCTCGGCGCGGCCCTCGGCGCCCTGTCCCTCGCCCTGGTGACGTACGCGCTGATCGAGGCCCAGGAGGGCTCGCTGGTCGTGCCCCTCACCGCGGTGGCGGGCGTGGCCGCGGGGATCGCCTTCGTCTACGTCGAGAGGCGCCGCCCGGACCCGATGATGCCGCTCGACATCTTCTCGTCCCGCCAGTTCACCGCGGTCAACCTGGTCACGCTCTGCGTCTACGCGGCCTTCGGCGGCTTCTTCTTCCTCGCCGCCCTCCAGCTCCAGGTCGTCGTCGGCTACTCCGCCCTCGGCGCCGGTACGGCGTTGCTGCCGACGACCGCCCTGATGCTGCTGTTCTCGGCCCGCTCCGGCGCCCTCGCCGACCGGATCGGCCCACGCATCCCGCTGACGGTCGGGCCGCTGCTGTGCGCGGCCGGACTGCTGCTGATGCTGCGGGTCGGCCCGGACGCCTCGTACGCCGTCGACGTCCTCCCCGCCCTGCTGGTCCTCGGCCTCGGCATGGTCACCCTGGTCGCCCCGCTCACCGCCACGGTCCTGGCCTCCGTGAACACCGCCCGCGCGGGCCTGGCCAGCGGCATCAACAACGCGGCGGCCCGGGCGGCGGGCCTGGTCGCGGTGGCCGCGCTGCCCCTGCTCGCCGGGATGGGGGAGGAGGCGTACCGCTCGGCCGGGGCCTTCGACGAGGCGTTCGGGCGGGCGATGCTGATCTGTGCGGGACTGCTGGTCCTCGGGGCCGGGGTGGCCCTCGCGACGGTACGGCCCCTCCCACCGGACTGCCGCCGCCCGGAGTGCCGCCACCACGGGGCGATCACGGCCCCGCCGTTGGAGGGGGTGCGCGGGAGGGCGCGGGTGTCGGTGGAGGGGGAGGAGGCTGGGGCGGAGGGGTAGGGGTAGGGGTAGGGCGTTCGGGCGTCGTGGGGTGGCGGGGGTGGCGGGGGTGGCGAGTCGGGGACGTGCCCCGCCATCGCTACGGCCCACGGGGCGTGGTGGTGGTCGCGTCGGGGTGGTTTTCACGGCGGTGGGGGCTTTGCCGCCGGGTCGCCGTCGCCCGGGGTGATCACGGTCCTGCCCGAGGGGGGCGCGGAGCAGGTCGCGGCTGTCGGCGGATGGGGTGCCGGGGCGGAGGGGGTGGTCGGGTCGGTGCGGGAGGGCGTTCGGGGCGTCGTGGGGTGGTGGGGTGGGGTCGGGGGTGAGGGTGTACACCGTCGTGGCTGTGGCCCGCAGTGCGTGTTGGTGGTTGGGGCGGAGGTTTTTGCGACGGTAGTGGTTCGGCGGCGGGGCTGCCGCTGTCCGGGGTGGTCACGGCCCGTGGCTGAGGGGGCGTGGGGCAGGTCATGGCTGTCGGGGGATGGGGTGGTCGGGTCGGAGGGGTGGGGCGTTCGGGGCGTCGTGGGGTGGTGGGGGGCGAGCCGAGGGGGCGTAGACCGGCATGACCGCGGCCCACGGGGCGTGTTGTGGTGGCCGGGGCGGGGTGGTTTTCGCGGCAGTGGGGGCTTTGCCGCAGGGCTGTCGTCACACGGGGTGATCGTGGCCCGCCCTCTGGAGGCGGCGCGGAGCGGGGCGTGGCTGTCGGGGGCCAGGAGGGGTAGGGCGCCGGGACGCCTTGGGGGATGGCCGGGCGGGACAGAGTGCCCGCCGGGCGTGGTGATGGCCCACACTTGAACGCATGGCCATTCACGAAAACCTCCTCGGGGGCCCGCCCCCGACCCACCTCCCCGACGACCCCGAGCCCCGCGAGCTGCTCGCCGGCGGCACCGCCCCCGCGGACGTCGCCGCGAAGTACCCGACCTCCTCGCTGGCCTGGGCCCAGCTGGCCGACGAGGCGTTCGAGCGGGGCAGCGTCGTGGAGTCGTACGCCTATGCCCGTACGGGCTACCACCGCGGCCTGGACTCGCTGCGGCGCAGCGGCTGGAAGGGCCACGGCCCGGTCCCCTGGGAGCACGAGCCGAACCGCGGCTTCCTGCGCGCCCTGCACGCCCTCGCCCGCGCCGCGGGCGCGATCGGCGAGCAGGAGGAGTACGAGCGCTGCACGCAGTTCCTGAAGGACTCCTCGCCGACGGCGGCCCAGACGCTGGGCTAGCCGGACCGTCATGGTGGCCCGCCCGGGCGGTGTGACCAGGGCGGGCCTTGCGAGGTCAGGGGGAGATCCCGGAGTATGCCGGGTGGGGACCGGGGCCCCTTTGCCGATAACGGCAGGGCGGACCGCTACCCGGAGTTACACAGGAGACAGCGATGTCCCAGCAGGCTCACAAGCCCACGGATATCTCCGCGGAGACTCAGGAGCCCGAGACCCCGAATCTCGACTTCGCGGGCACGACACCGTACGAGGACTACGTCAAGGCGGACGTGCTCACCCACCTCCAGCACACCCTCTCCGACGATCCCGGAGAGATGGTCTTCCTGGTCACGACCCAGGTCATGGAGCTGTTCCTGCACCGGGCGGTCGAGGCGGGCGTGGACGTACGCGGGTACTTCGTCTG
>NZ_JBEXQG010000106.1:0-23107 GCF_040612485.1 Streptomyces sp. NPDC006385 | reverse complement strand
GATCAAGGAGATCGCGCCCGAGTCGGAGGTCACCGCGTGAGCGACATCCGGAACGTCATCGTCATCGGCTCCGGCCCCGCCGGGTACACCGCCGAGCACCCGCAGCAGGCGGCCGGAGCCGGGCAGTCGGTAGACCCGCCGCTCACCCGGGTCCGCAAGCGGCTCGGCCACCTCCCGCAGGAAGCAGTTCAGCAGGGGCGCGACCGCATGGGCGTCGGCGCGGGCCGCGACGGCCTCGGCCGGGTCGGCGCCGGCGGCGGGCGGGGGGTTGAGGTGCACGCGATCCACTCGTTCTCTACGGTCCGTATCTGCGGGAAGACGATCAGTATGTCTGTCGTCGGCACCTGCCCTACGCCCTACTCGTACCCGAGGAGCCCGTCCGTGCACCGTCCCCCCAGCGCCGAGGCCGAGGTCGCCGCCGAACTGGCCGACGTCCGCCCCGAACTCGCGTCACGGTACGCGGCCGAGCTCCCCGGGGCCCGGGCGGCCGTGCTGACCCGGCTGTGGCGTGCGCTCGCGCACGAGCCGCTGCCCTGGATCGCCCGGCGTCGGCCGGGCCGGCACGGCCTCACCCTGCGTCTCACCGACGGCCGCCGGTTGCACGGCCCGCACCCGGACCCGTACTCCACCGCCGCGTACGTCACCGCCGTGCGGCTCGACGGGACGCCGTACGACGATCCGGCCCGGCTGCTGACCGACCTCGCCGTACCGCACGGTACGTCGTTCGCCGCCGAACTCGGCCACAGCGTCGCCTCGTTGGCGCTGTCACGAGCGGGGCAGGACGCTCATCGCGAGCAGTGGCCGCTGCTCGACTGGGAGTGGGAGCAGCGGGTGGTCGACGGGCATCCGTTCCACCCCAACTGCCGTTCCCGGCCCGGTTTCTCGGTCGCCGAGCAGTTGGCGTACGGGCCCGAGCACGGGCCGGTGGTCAGGCTGGGGACGGTGCCGGTGCGGGCGGACGAGTGCCTGGTGACGGGTGCGTGGCCGCAGGGCATGCGGGACGGGGAGCGGCTGCTGATCCCGGTGCATCCCTGGCAGGCCGAGCATGTGCTCAAGCGTCCCCACGACTCCTACGGCGACGAGATGGCCGCACACCCGCTGATGTCCCTGCGGACGCTCGCGCTCCCCGAAGGCCCGCACGTCAAGACCGCGTTGAGCGCCCGGCTGACGTCCTCGGTGCGGGACATCTCGGTGTACTCCATCGGTCTGTCGGCCACGCTGTCGGACTTCGCGGCGACCCTCGCGGCGCGCACGGACGGGCTGCTGCACGTCACCCGCACCCTGGGGGCGGCGACCGCCCACTCGCCCGATCTGGCGGCGGTGCTGCGCGAGTCGCCGCAGGAGTACGCGGGGCACGGGGAGCGCGTCGTACCGGTGGCCGCGCTCGCCACCACCGGGCTGCCGTCATCCCCCGCCTGGCTGGCCGGGTTCACGCGTCTCGCCCTCACCGTGGGGCTGCGTCTGCTGGAGCTGGGGGTCGCGCTGGAGGCGCACGGCCAGAACCTGCTCGTGGTGCTGTCCCCGAGCGGCTCCCCGGTACGCCTGGTCTACCGCGACCTCGCCGACATCCGGGTCAGCCCGGCCCGGCTGGCCCGGCACGGCATCGCGATGCCGGAGCTGACCGGCCGGATCGTCACGGACGACGTGACGACCCTGCGCCGCAAGCTGTTCGGCTCGCTGGTGGCGGGGGCGCTGGCGGGTACGGCCGGTTCGGGGGCCGCGTTGCGCGGGGCGCTGGAGTCCGTCGTACGGGATCTGCCGGGCACCCCCGATCTCGTGGCGCTGCTCGACGAGCCGCTGCCCACGAAGGCGCTGACGCTGATGCGGCTGGTGCCGGGGACACCCGGGGACCAGTGGGCCAAGCTGCCCAATCCGCTGGCGACCGAGGTGTTCTGACCTCGTTTTGAAGCCGGCCGCCCTTGATCAATAGGATCCGCCGATGATCAGAACACAACGGCTGGCGGCCGGGGTCTGTGCCCTGCTCGCCGCGCTCACGGCCGGGATGGCCTTCCCGGCCGGGGCGATGGCCGACGAGACCACCGCCACCGCTCCGAAGGTCGATCTCGTGATCGACGTCAGCGGCTCGATGCGGGCGAAAGACATCGACGGCCGGTCCCGGATGGCGGCCGCGAAGCAGGCCTTCAACGAGGTGCTGGACGCGACGCCCGAGGAGGTACAGCTCGGCATCCGCACCCTCGGCGCCAACTACCCCGGCGACGACCGCAAGACGGGCTGCAAGGACACGGCGCAGCTCTACCCGGTCGGCCCGCTGGACCGCACCGAGGCCAAGACGGCGGTGGCGACCCTCACGCCCACCGGCTGGACGCCGATCGGCCCCGCGCTGCTGAAGGCGGCCGACGACCTCGACGGCGGCGAGGGCTCCAAGCGCATCGTGCTGATCAGCGACGGTGAGGACACCTGCGCCCCGCTCGACCCGTGCGAGGTGGCCCGGGAGATAGCCGCCAAGGGCATCGGGCTGACCATCGACACGCTCGGCCTGGTCCCGAACACAAGGATGCGGCAGCAGTTGAGCTGTATCGCCGAGGCGACCGGCGGGACGTTCACGTCGGTCGAGCACACCGACGAACTCGCCGACAAGGTCAACCAGTTGGTGGACCGCGCGGCCGACCCGGTGGTGACGCCGGTCGCGACCGAGGGCGCCGAGCGGTGCGCGAAGGCGCCGACGCTGAAGTCCGGGCTGTACACCGACCGGGAGGAGTTCGGGCAGCAGCGCTGGTACCGCGTGCGGGTCCCGCACGGCTGGGAACTGCGCGCCTCGGTGAGCGTCGCGGCCGACCGCGCGGTGAACCCGGCGTACGGGCTGCTGCTGCGGGCGGTGACCGAGCGCGGGCGGGAGATCGTGCGCGGCGAGGCGGCGGGCAACGGCCGTACCGATGTGATCTCGACAGGGCTGCGTTACCCGAAGGCCGAGTCGCAGGACGTGGCGGGCGAGGTCGCGCCCGAGACCGTGTGCCTGCAGGTCACCCACTCCTTCGCACCGGCCGGTGGCGTGCAGACCACCCCCGGTCTGCCGCTCGAACTGACCGTCGATGTGGTGCACGGGCCCAGCGCGTCGAGCGACGTGGCCTCCTTCGGTCTCGGGCGCGGCTGGTGGCTGCTGGGCGCGCTGGTCCTCACCGGCTTCCTCGCCGGTCTCGTCTGGGGCTGGCTGTCACGCTGGCGGGTCGCGGTCTGGAGGACCAACTGATGTGGATCACCCGCGTGTTGAGCGCTGCCCTGCTCCTGCTGGAGCTCGCGGTCACCCCGGCCGTCGCCGACTCCTCGCCCTCCCCGAGCGCGTCGCAGGACGACGGCGCGCCGACCGAGGCGGGCACCTCCTTCCGTACGGCGACCGAGATCGAGCAGGGCCGGACGGCCACCGCGAGCGGCTCCACGGGCGACTACCTGTACTGGTCGTTCCCGGCGGACGCCGGACAGCGCCCCACCGTCCACGCGAAGGTGAAGCTGCCGGAGGCGCACGCCGCCCAGACCTGGCAGCTCGACGTGTACGACGGCCTGCGGCGCCGCCAGTCCTGTCAGTCCGGGGCACAGACGCGCACCGCCGCGGCGGACGCCGCCTCCGTCGGGCCGACCTGTGTTCTGCGCACCGTCCGCGCCTGGTCCGAGCCGTGGGCCAACGATCCGCTGCCGGGCACGTACTACATCCGGCTGACGGTCGTGGACCTGGCGACCTCCGACCTCGGACTGCCCGTCGACGCCGAGGTCCGGGTCGACTCCAAGGACATCGGCGGGGCGGCGGCGGTCGACGGGTCGCTGGCCCGTCCGCTCGTGCCGGGGGCCGGCGCCGTCTCCGACAGCGGCGAGGAGGAGTCGACCGAGCAGGCACTGCTCGCGAGCCTCGAACCCAGCGGCGGCTGGGCGTCCGGCTGGTGGTCCGACCGATGGGTGTGGACGGCGGTCGGCGGCGCGCTGGCCGCGCTCGCGGGGGTCGGCGGGTACGCGCTGACGCGCGGGTCGGGACGGCCGTCGCTGGTGCCGCCCGGCGCCTGACGTCTCGCCAACCGACCTGAAAGGGCTCGCCGTCCTCGACAGCGGGCCCTTTTCGTCATCCCTCCCGCAGCACCTTGGCGAGGGTTCCGTCGCCGGTGACCTCGATACGGCCGTCCCGAACGCCGTCGGCCACCTTCAGCTCCCCCCGGGCGACCGCCTCACACGTCCCGGAGTCCAGCACCAACCGCGCATCCGGCTCCCCGGGAGCGGGCCCGTCACCGTAGACCGGCCCGTCCTCGGCGCCCACGTGCAGATGGAAGTCCCCTTCCTCCAACCGGACCTCGACCAGCCCCTCACCCTCCAGCGAGCGCAGCAGCGGCAGCGCGAACCAGTGCGCGCGCACCGCGTCGGTGGGCCGCCGCTCGCCGAGCTCGGCCCGCCCCCACTCCCCCAGCGCCTGGAGGACCGGCAGCAACGTCCGTCCGCGCGGGGTGAGTTCGTACACGTACGCCGCGCCGGGCGGCGGCAGCCTGCGCCGCGTGCTGAGCCCGTCGCGCTCCATGTCCTTCAGCCGGGAGGCGAGTACGTCCGTGCTGACGCCCGGCAGATCGGCGTGCAGGTCGGTGTAGCGCCGCGGGCCGGCCAGCAGCTCCCGGACGATCAGCAGGGTCCAGCGGTCGCCGACGAGGTCGAGCGCGCGGGCGGCGGAGCAGTACTGGTCGTAGCTTCGGCGAGGTGACATGCGACGCAGTCTAGACATGTTGTTGGACTTTCCAAGCTCGAACTTGGTAAAACCAAGCAACACACGAATCCGGAGGGGCGCGCGCATGGAGTTCCGGCAGTCGAGCAAGCTGAGCGAGGTCTGTTACGAGATCCGCGGCCCGGTGATCGAGCAGGCGAACGCGCTGGAGGAGGCGGGCCACAGCGTGCTGCGCCTCAACACGGGCAACCCCGCCCTCTTCGGCTTCGAGGCGCCGGAGGAGATCCTCCAGGACATGATCCGGATGCTGCCCCGGGCGCACGGCTACACCGACTCGCGCGGCGTCCTCTCCGCCCGCCGGGCCGTGGCCCAGCGCTACCAGACGCTGGGTCTGGAGGTCGACGTCGACGACGTCTTCCTCGGCAACGGCGTGTCCGAGCTGGTCTCCATGGCCGTACAGGCACTGGTCGAGGACGGCGACGAAGTCCTCGTCCCCGCCCCGGACTTCCCGCTGTGGACGGCGGTGACGACCCTCGCCGGCGGCAAGGCGGTCCACTACCTCTGCGACGAGCAGGCCGACTGGTACCCGGACCTGGACGACATGGCGTCGAAGATCACGGACCGCACGCGCGCCGTGGTCATCATCAACCCGAACAACCCCACCGGCGCGGTCTACCCCAAGGAGATCGTCGAGGGCATCCTCGACCTCGCCCGCCGCCACGGCCTCATGGTCTTCGCCGACGAGATCTACGACCAGATCCTCTACGACGGCGCCGTGCACCACTCGGCCGCGGCCCTCGCCCCCGACCTCGTCGTCCTCACCTTCTGCGGACTGTCGAAGACGTACCGGGTGGCGGGCTTCCGCTCCGGCTGGCTGGTGGTCACCGGCCCCAAGCAGCACGCGAAGGACTATCTGGAGGGCCTGACGATGCTGGCCTCCATGCGGCTGTGCGCCAACGCGCCCGCGCAGTACGCCATCCAGGCCGCGCTCGGCGGCCGGCAGTCCATCGCCGACCTCACCGCCCCGGGCGGCCGCCTGCACGAACAGCGCGATGTGGCCTGGGAGAAGCTCAACGAGATCCCCGGCGTGTCCTGCGTGAAGCCGAAGGGCGCGCTGTACGCGTTCCCGCGGATCGATCCCAAGGTGCACAAGATCCACGACGACGAGAGGTTCGTCCTGGACCTGCTCCTGCGGGAGAAGATCCAGGTCGTGCAGGGCACCGGCTTCAACTGGCCGGCACCCGACCACTTCCGGATCCTGACCCTGCCGTACGCGGACGACCTGGAGGCGGCCATCGGGCGGATCGGGCGGTTCCTGAGCGGGTACCGGCAGTGACGCCAGGGCCGGTTGAGCCGGGCCTGTCCGTGTGCGCGGATTCGCGATCACAGAGAACGGGGATGCCGTAGAGTGCGGCCACTGATCTCTGGGGCCGGGGATGGGGGAAGCGGCAGGTGTTCTCGTCTCTTCGGAGTGAGCCCGGCTCGTCACCGTACTTACGTGGCCGTATCGCCCTGCTGGTCCTGCTCGTTGTCGCCGGGGGCAGCCCGTGGGCGCAGCAGCCGGTCCTGGACTTCTACATCGAGACGTTCTACACCGGGGATTCCGGCAGCGAGACCCTGCGCACGCTCGTCGAGGCGGCGTTCGTCCCGGGCTGGCAGTACTCCGCCGGAGAGTACGGCAGCGTGACCTTTCTGGTCATCGACGACGTCTGCGTCGCGGCGCTGCTCGCCGGGCTCGCGTTCTTCGCGTGGCACCTGATGCGCCGCCGGGCGAGCCGGCCGCGCTGCCTCGTCGCGGGTGTGGCGGCGGCCGGGCTGGCGTGCCTGCTGCGGTTCGGTCTGCTCAAAGCCTTCGTCTCCGACGAGCAACTCGCGCCGACCGGCACCTTGCTGAAGAACCTCATGCTCTCGGCCCTCGTCTTCGGCCTGGCGGTCGGTGTGCTGCTCGCGCTGCCGACCCTCGGGCTGCCCCGCGCACGTGTCCCGAAGTCCGTCACCGCCCGAAGGACGTCACCGGCCATGATGAGAAAGGGAGGGCTCGGCATGACGACCACCCCACAGGTACGCATGCCGGTCGGGAGCGCACCGGGTGACGTCACCCGCTATCTGTGCGCCGCGGCCTACGTGGACGAACGCTTCGCCGACCGGGTGGTGGACGAGGTCCTGGCCGACGAGGCCAGTGCCGTGGCCCCCTCACCCGATGTCGACCTGGTGGCGGTGGCACGCCACTGCCTGACGGCACAGGAGCTGCGTCACCACCGCGATGTGCGCCTCGCGGGGGCGTTCGCCGCCGTGGCGCTGCTCGCACCGCTGTGGCTGCTGTACGTCGCGCTGCTGCTGTCGACCACCCGACGCCCCGCCTCCCAGCCGAGCCTGGCCACCCGCGGCCACCACCAGCCCGACAGGAAGGTGCTGGTGGGCAGCGCCATCACGGCGGGGGCGGTGCTCCTGCTCGCCTTCTACTTCCGCTTCGTCGTCACGGCTGTGCCCGCGCCGGGCTTCGTCGACTGGCTGCTCGGCGCCTATCTGGGCGGGGCACCGGCCGTCATGGCGTCGATCGGGGCGGTGGCGTTCGCCTACGCGACGGTCGTGGACCACGACCTGGAGATCGACCGGCTGCTGCGCACCACCATGACCCGCGACACGTTCGCCCGGCAGCCCCGGCCCACCGTCCCCCGGCGGCAGTGGATGGCCGAGCGGCTCGCGGCCGTCCAGGAGGCCCAGACCGGCAACGTCACCGTGTACAGCGGATACACCCCGTTCGTCGGCTACTCGGAGACCAGCTCCAAGTGGTCGCTCGCGGTGCCGCTCCTGCCCGCCGACGACCGTGTCGGCATCAGGGCCCGCCCCGCGGAGCCGGAGCCCTTCACGGTCGCCGAGCTCGTCGACCACGTCCGCGCACGACTGCGCGCGGTCGCCGAGCGCGGCGTCGCCGACGGGACGGCGGAACCCGGCCAGGAGGCTCTCGGCTCCCTCGTCATCGAGGACCGGATCTTCGCGAGCGGGACGACCATCGGTGACGACGAACGGTTCATCGAGGCGGAGCGCGGCATCACCCCGAACGTCCGGCTGTCCCCCGAAGAGGTCGAGCGGATCATGCTGCGTCCGACCGGTACCGTCCGCCACTATCTGGCGGCGCACGTGCCGATGTGGGGCGGGGACGTGGTGCCGAGCGTGTTCCTGCACTTCTCGACCGCGGGCAGAACGCTGCACCTGCACTGCGACAACCACGTGCTCGGCCCGGTGGCCGCGGACTACCACGTCGTGGACCGGCTGCGTGGCCCCCTCGGCGCCGACGGCAGGCGCGGCCTGCTGCTGGCCTCCCTCGCCCGCACCGGCGGCGCGTTCTTCGCCGCGCCCTCCCGAGCGCTGCGCCACGCCCGCTTCGAGAACCGGCACACCCGGCGCATGGTGGACGAACTCAAGGCCATGGAGCAGGACCCGGTCTTCGACTACGGCGCCCGGGTGAGCATCCGGGAAATGGCGCTGAGCCCCGAGTACCACAACTACTTCCAGGTCGTGGACGCCCGGCGGATCACCTCCCTCGTGGAACTCCACACCCTCGCCGCCATCCGGGAGTTCCTGGACGAGCGCGGCTACGACATCACCGACTTCCGCGCCCAGCAGCAGACCATCCTCAACCAGGGGCTCATCCAGCAGGGCGGCATGAGCATCATCGGCAACCAGGCGATCGGCGCGGGCGCGACCGCCACCCAGAACATCCCGCAACAGTCCGGCGCCTCCGCTCCGAGCGCCGCCGGCGGCTCCGACAAGTAGGGGACTTCATCATGCGCAACGACGAAGGGCGCCACGACCCTCCCGTCAACAACGGCCTCATGATCAGCGGCGGCACCCACTACGTGGGCAACCAGGCCGTGGGCCCCGGCGCCCAGGCGTTCTCCGGCTCGGTCTCCTTCCAGACGCAGGACCCCGAGCAGGCCGCACGCACCGCCGAACTCCTCGCCGTCGTCGAGCGGTTGCTGGAGGAGCACCGCGCGGCACTCGCCGACCCCGAGGCCACCACCAGGGAACTGCGCCGGCTGCGCGAGGAACTCCAGGAGGAGGAACCGCAGCCGACCGTCCTGCGGCGCGCCCTCGACCGGCTGAACGAATTCGTCCAGCCGGTTGCCCCGCTCGTCGTCGCGGTCGGTCAACTGGCGGCGTCGGTGCAGGGTCTTCCGGGGGCCTGAGCCCGACCGTTCGGCCTTCGCAACCCTCGCGCCTCCGCGCCTCCGCACCTCCGCACCTTCGCACCTTCGCACCTCCGCACCTCCGCACTTTCGTACGTCCCCGTCCGCGGGCCTGTCGACGGCCGCCCGGCCCAGTCCACCCTGCGGGGCTCGGCAGCGCTGTGCGCCAGGAGGCGCGGCGGCGGGTGCCATGGATCCGCTCGCATCGGATCGGGGCCGCCTTCGTCGGCCCGTTGCGCCGGGCAGGGGAGACCGCCGAGCTCATCGGGCTGCGCGACGTACAGGTCGACGCGATCCGCGCGCTTCCCGGGGCGCCGGTGGCGCAAGGGAGCTTCCTTCGCGTGCTCACGGCCAGGCTGCTCGGGCTGCCGGCGGCGGACGGGCCGCTGTTCCAGTGGGTGACGGGGACGGTGTGCCGGCTGGGCACGGAGCACGGGCTGCCAGCACGGGCTGCCGGTGATACGCCGGGTGGAATGTCAGACCCGGGTCGTAGCCTTCCCGGCAGTGGGGGCGCGTGTCCGAGCGCCCGGGAAGGAGCACGCCGTGACCAGGCCACCGACCGCAGCGCAGCGGCGTGTCATCGACGCCGCCGATCCCGTCACGGGACGCCTCAGGGGTACGGAGGCGCAGCTGGCCGCGCTGGTGAAGCGGGGGCTCGCCTTCCGGCACCCGCGGCCGCCGCACGATCACTTTCTGACGCCGGCGGGGCATCGGATACGGGAGGCGCGGCCGCAGCGCCCCGAGTCCGCCGAGGAGGATCCCGCGAGCACCGGCGTGTTCGCCGCGCGCATCGGCGGCGAGGAGGACGCGCCGGCGCCGGGGCCGTCCCGCGTCCGTGAGGTGCACAGCGCCTGGCAGGGTCTGCTGGAGCTGCGCCGGATGACCAATCCGGACGGGGCCGTGGACCGGCCGTGCGGCTGGGAGCGTACGCATCTGGTGCAGGCCGCCGCGCTCGCCCTGGAGGCCGCCGGGCACACTCCGGCGGGGCCGGGCCCCGAGGAGGGCTACCGGGTGCGGGCCACCCCGCAACCGGAGGCGGTCGCCGTGCACGACCCGGACGGCGCGCGGCTGCGGGCCTGCGCCGCCACCCTGGACGGGGCGGGGTGGCAGGTCGGCGAACACACCGAGCCTCGTACAAGAGCGCGATATCTGCTGGCATCCCCGAGACGGATGTAGGGGGCACATGTCAGGATCGGAACAACCAGGAAGCGCACGCGAAGGGGAAGTCGTGACCGAGTCGTTCTCCGTTCCGGTGACCGTCCGTGGCTATGAGACGGATGTACAGGGACACCTCAACCAGGCGGTGTACCTGAACTACGCCGAACACGCCCGCTGGGCGCTGCTCCAGGCGGCCGGGATCAGCCAGACCGGACTCGTCTCCAGGGGCGTGGGGCCGGTGGCCCTGGAGACGACCATCCGCTACAAGCGGGAGCTGCTCGCGGGCGACGAGGTCGAGGTGACGTGCGCCTTCGTCTGGAGCGGCGGCAAGACGTTCAGCATCGAGCAGACCATCCGCAGGACCGACGGCACGGTGGCGGCCGAGATCACGGCGGTGGGCGGCATCCTGGACCTCAAGGAGCGCAAGCTGGTCGCCCGCCCCGACGAGATCTTCAAGGAACTGGCGTCGGACCCGAGCCTGTTCGGGCTCTAGCCATACCGGCGGACCGCTCGCCGTGGGCGCTGGTGCCGGCGGCGGCGGTGTTGAAGAAGCGGCAGAACTGAGCACAACCATTCGGATACCCCGAGGGTCACACCATGCAGGAGCAACCAGCTCCAATGGATACCAGGGGGAAATATGCGATACGCGCGCTCTGTCCTGTCCGCCGCCGCCTTAGCGGCCCTGACGGTGGGGACCACGGCCGCCCTGACGGCGCCCGCCTCCGCCGCACCCAACACCACACCGCAGAAGGTCTGCGGAAGCAGCTACAAGACCGTGAACTCCGCGGCCGTCGGCTCGCTGGGCACCGTCTACCTGACGTACAACGCCACCAACGGCAAGAACTGCGTGGTGACCATCCGCAGCAACCCGGGCACCGCGATGGACATGTCCTCGTGGATCGGCGTCCCCGACACCGGTGAGTACGACGAGGACTACGGGCGGTACACCTCGTACGCCGGACCGACCTACGTCTACGGCAAGGGCTACTGCGTGGACTGGGGCGGCCACATCAACAACGTGCACGTGCAGGTCACGGGCTCCAACTGTGGCTCGCTGAAGGAGCACCGGGTGACCTTCACCCGCTGACCCGCCACAGTGACGCCGCTCGCCCCGGCAGGACTCCCGGAGTTCTGCCGGGGCGAGCGCGTGTCGCCGACGGGGCGACTAGGCGGCCTTCCGCCAGATCGTCATGTCCATCTGGACGAAGGCGAGATCCGGCACCGCGGTGGACTTCGTCTGGATCACGAGCAGCGCGATGTCCCCGGAGGAGTGCTTGACGCAGATCTCGCTGCCGTTCGCCGTCGAGGCCAGCGGCCAGCGGTGGCTCTTGGCGCTGGCGAGCATGAGCCGGCACTCGTCGAGGGACGTCCCCGGCTCACCGAAGATCTGGACGAAGACGCTGGTGTCGCTGTCCAACGCGCAGCCGGCGTCCTTGCAGTCGAAGCGGATGTCTCCCTTGCGGTCGTCGCGTTGGAACGGCTTCTCGAAGCTCAGCGAGGTCTTCGCGTCCAGCATCTGGAGGGGGTTCGGAATGGCTTGCGGCGACTTGGACGCGGCCGGGGAGGAGGCCGACGCGTTCGGTGCCCCGCCCCCGGATCCCGTCTCGGCCCCGGACCCCGCCTCGGACCCGGATACCGATGGCGGCGTCGTCGACGACTCCGCATCCGCCTCCGCACCCGACTTCGAGTTCGAGTTCGACTGCGCGGACCGGGAGGAGTCCTCGGAGCCGGACGTCGACAGCGCGCCCGCGACCCAGTCGCGGAGCCTGTCCCCCGCGTCCGGGACCCCCCATGTCAGGCCCGTCAGCACCAGGGCCCCGGCCGCCACGGCCGCGGTCGTGATCAGCGCGGTGCGCCGTCCGCGCGCCCGCCGCGCGTCCGGCCCCGCCGACTGCTGCTGTGGCTGCGTGACGACGAACGGCCGGGTCTGCACCCGGGTGGAGTCGGGGACCGGCGACGGAACCGTCACCTGCGGCCCCATGATCTCCCGCCAGACGGCCGGGCCCGCGCCCGCGTCGGCGTCCGCGCCCAGCCGCCGTCGGCACCACTCGACGATCTCCGCCAGGGACGCCCGCTCCTGCGGGTCCGTGGCCAGGCATCGGTCGAGCAGCGGACGCAGCGGCTCGGGCAGTGCGGACAGGTCGGGTCTCTCATGCACGATCCGGTACAGCACGCTGGGCGCGGAGCCCTCCCCGTACAGCGGCCGGCCCAGCGCCGCGAACGCCGCGGTCTGGCCCAGCGCGAAGACGTCGGTCGCCGTCGTGACCTCACCCGCGGACGCCTGCTCGGGAGCCATGAAGTGGGGCGTGCCGACGGCGGAGCCCGTGGCGGTGTAGGAGGTGAAGTCGGCGGCCAGCGAGATGCCGAAGTCGATCACACGCGGCCCGTCGGCGGCGAGCAGCACGTTCGACGGCTTCAGGTCCCGGTGCACGATTCCCGCACCGTGGATGGCCTGCAACGCCTCGGCCACCCCCGCCACCAGCCACAGCACCGCGGGCACCGGCAGCGGTCCACGGCGGGCGACGGCCTGCGTCAGGGAGGGGCCGGGCACGTAGAGCGTGGCCGACCAGGGCGGGACGCCGTCCGCGTCGGCGTCGATCAACTCGGCGGTGTAGGCGCCGCGCACCCGCCGGGCCGCCTCCACCTCCCGGCGGAACCGCCGCCTGAATTCCGGGTCGTCGGCCAGCTCCGGCCGTACCACCTTGACCGCCACCGGTCGGCCGCCCTGCGTGTGCGACAGGTAGACCCGGCCCATGCCACCCGCGCCGAGCCGGGCGGCGAGGCGGTACCCGGCCACCACGGGCGGGTCGTCCGCCTGGAGTGGCTCGAACACCTCGGTCGCGTCGCTCATGGGCCGCTTCCCCCCTCATCCCCTGAATCCCCGGTCAACGTCACATTGACCGAGGCAGAAGCTTAAGCGGAATTCGGATACGGGAAGCCACGGCCACCTGGGAAGCTCCCGCTTCATGGCCGCACGACGCATCAGACCCAGCCTCTGGATCTCCGTCGACATCGAGGCCGACGGCCCGGTCCCGGGTCCGTACTCCATGCTGGGCCTCGGCGCGGCGGTCGCCGACGTGCAGGACGCGGACGGGTTCACGGCGGCCGATCCCGAAAAGCAGACCTCCTACCGTGAACTGCACCCGATCAGCGAGGAGTTCGTGCCCGAGGCGCCGCCACACGTTCCCCCAAGCTCTCGACCTCATGGAGTGGTGGGGGCCCGGGTCGCCGTCCCGGTGAGCTCCTCCCCCGCCTCCATCGGGTGGGTCACGTCATGGGCGTCCCGGCCACCGTCGCCGAGGTGGTTGAAGACCAGGTTCAGCAGCACCGCCGCCACGCAGCCCGTCGAGATGCCCGAGTCCAGGACGATCCTCGCCGTCTCCGGGAAGGCGTGGTAGAACTCCGGCGCCGTGATCGGGACGATGCCGACGGCCAGCGAGACGGCGACGATCAGGACGTTGTTGTCCTTGTCCAGGCCGGCCCGGACGAGCGTCTGGATGCCGCTCGCGGCCACGGAGCCGAACAGGACGACGCCCGCGCCGCCGAGCACCGGGCGCGGTACGACCGCGATGAGCGAGGCGGCCATCGGGCACAGGCCCATCAGCACCAGGAAGCCGCCGCCCACGGCGACGACGTACCGGCTGCGGATCTTCGTCATCGCGACCAGGCCGATGTTCTGCGCGAAGGCGCTGCACATGAAGCCGTTGAAGAGGGGGCTGATCGCCGAGCCGAGGGTGTCGGCGCGCAGGCCCGCGGCGATGGTCTTCTCGTCGGCCGGGCGGTCGACGATCTCACCGAGCGCCAGCATGTCGGCGGTCGATTCGGTCATGGAGACCACCATCACCACGCACAGCGAGATGATCGCGGCGAGCTGGAACTGCGGGGCACCGAAGTGGAACGGCGTCGGGAAGCCGATGACGTCCGCGTCCGCGACCGGGCCGAAGTCCGTGACTCCGAACGGGATCGCGATCAGCGTGCCGGCGACCAGGCCGAGCAGTACGGCGATCTGCTTGACGAAGCCCGTGGTGAAGCGGCGCAGGAGCAGGACGATCAGCAACGTTCCCGCCGCCAGGCCCAGGTTCGTCGCCGAACCGTAGTCGTGCGCGGCCGGGTTCGGGCCCTGCGCCCAGCCGAAGGCGACGGGCAGCAGGGAGATGCCGATCAGCGTGATGACCGTACCCGTCACCACCGGCGGGAAGAAGCGGACGGCCTTGCTGAAGAAGGGGGCGGCGAGGAAGCCCAGGAGGCCGGCGACGATGACCGCGCCGAAGATGATCGGCAGCGCGTCGGACTTGTCCTCGGTGGAGGCGACGATCGCGGTCATGGGGGCGACGCCCGCGAAGGTGACGCCGTTGACGAAGGGCAGCCGGGCGCCGATCTTCCAGACGCCGAGGGTTTGCAGGAAGGTGGCCAGGCCCGCGGTGAACAGGCAGGCGCCGGTGAGGAAGGTCAGGTCGGTGGCGGTCAGGCCTATGGCCGCGCCGACGATCAGGGGTGGGGCGACGACTCCCGCGTACATGGCGGCCACGTGTTGGAGGCCGGTGGTCGCCATTTTCAGGGCGGGGAGTTTCTCGTCAACGGGGTGGTCGGCCACTGCGGCTTCCCTCCGGTCGGTTACACGGCCGCGCACTTGGCTGCCGTGGGTTTCAGGGAGGTGGTGCGGGTGGTCGTGCGGGACCGGGCATACAGGTGACGGGTGACCGTTCCGGGGCGCGCGCGTCCACGCACGCCCCGGGGACGGCCGCCATGGACCCCGCTCGGGTCCACGGCTACCGGCCGGGAGCCGTCCCTCCCGGCCGGAGTCATCCGGGTGTTCAGCCCTGCGCGGCGATCCTCGCCAGCCGCTGTGCCTCGTCCCGCGTCGAGCGGGCGATCGCGTCCTCGTCGGCCGTGAGCAGCCGCCCGTCCGCCACGATCTGGCGTCCGTTCACGAACGACGCCGTGACCGGGGCCGCCGCGCCGAAGACCAGCGCGGTCACCGGGTCGGCGATGGAGGCGTGGGCGAGGGTGTCCAGCTTCCACAGCACGAGGTCGGCCAGCTTGCCGGCCTCCAGCGAGCCGATCTCGTTCGCGCGGCCGAGGACCTGGGCGCCGCCGTACGTGCCGAGCCGCAGGGCCTGCCGGGCGTTCAGCGCCGCTTCCCTGTGGGCGCCGAGGCGGTTGATGAGCAGGGCGTTGCGCAGTTCGGTGTGCAGTTCGCCGGACTCGTTGGACGCCGTGCCGTCGACGCCGAGGCCGACCGGGACGCCGGCCCTGAGCATGTCGGGGACGCGGGCGATGCCGGCCGCGAGGCGGGCGTTGGAGGAGGGGCAGTGGGCGACACCGGTCTTCGTGCGGGCGAAGGCGGCGATGTCGGAGTCGTTCATGTGGACGCAGTGCGCCATCCACACGTCCTCGCCGAGCCAGCCGGTGGACTCGAAGTAGTCGGTCGGGCCCATGCCGAACAGCTCGTGGCAGAACTTCTCCTCCTCCACGGTCTCCGAGCCGTGGGTGTGCAGCCGTACACCGAGGCGGCGGGCCAGCTCGGCGCCGTCGCGCATGAGTTCCGTCGAGACGGAGAACGGGGAGCAGGGGGCGACGGCGACCTGGGTCATCGCGTCGAAGGAGGCGTCGTGGTGCTGCTTGACGGTCTCCTCGGTCGCGGCCAGCGCGCCTTCGAGGGTCTCCACCGCGAAGTCCGGCGGCAGCCCGCCGTCCTTCTCGCTGCGGTCCATCGAGCCACGGGCGAGGGTGAAGCGGACGCCCATGTCGCGGGCGGCGCGGATGATGGCGCCGGACAGGTCGCCGGAGTCCTTCGGGAAGACGTAGTGGTGGTCCATGGCGGTGGTCACGCCACCGCGGGCCATCATCGCCAGCGAGCCCTGCGCGGCCGAGTGCACCATCTGCTCGTCGATGCGCGCCCAGGTCGGATAGAGGGCGACGAGCCAGTTGAAGAGGTTGTGGTCCGTGGCCAGACCCCGGGTGATCCACTGGTAGAAGTGGTGGTGGGTGTTGATCAGGCCGGGGGTCACCAGGTGCCCGGTGGCGTCGATGCGGCGTACGACGTTCTCCAGGCCCTCGGGGGCCTTGCCCGCGCCGAGCGACTCGATGCGGTTGTCCGCGATGACGATGTGGCCCGTGGCGTACTCGGTGTCGTTCGCGTCCACCGTCGCGATCGAACAGTTCTCGATGACGATGCGCTGGGCTGCTGCCATGATTCGTCCCTTTGAACGAGTGATGTGCTGATGTGGAGAGGGCACGGCAGGACCCCTGGGGATTTGAGTACCGCGGCCGGGGGCCTTCACAAGCCCGGGCCTCAAAAGCCCGCCCCGTCGGCCGCGGGTGCCGAAATGGAGTTGCTGGCTTACAGGTTGGTGAGATCCTCGGGGATCCTCGCCTCACAGCCGTCCCGCAGGATGGTGGCCTCGATCAGGCCGTAGGGGCGGTCGGCGGCGAAGTACACCTCGTTGTCGTTCTTCAGCCCGAACGGCTCCAGGTCCACCAGGAAGTGGTGCTTGTTCGGGAGGGAGAAGCGGACCTCGTCGATCTCGCTGCGGTTGTTGATGATGCGCGCGCCCATCTGGTAGAGCGTCTGCTGGAGCGAGAGCGAGTAGGTCTCGGCGAAGGCCTGGAGCATGTGCTTCTTGGTCTGCTCGTAGGACTTCTCCCAGTTGGGCATCCGCTGCTCGTCGTCGGTCCAGTTGAACCGCCAGCGGCCGGAGACCTGGGTGGCCAGGATGCGGTCGTACGCCTCCTTCAGCGTCGTGTACTTGTCCTTGACGTAGCCCCAGAACTCGGAGTTGGTCGAGTTCATCACGACGAGGTCCTTCAGACCGGAGACGACCTCCCACTTCTCACCGTCGTAGGTGATCTGCGTGAGCCGTGTCTCCTGGCCCTTGCGGACGAAGGAGTGCTTGACCTCGTCGGAGCCGATGAACTGCGAGTTGGCGTCGGAGGCCTCGATCCGCTCCCAGGCGTACTCCTCGATGCGGATCCGGGCCCGGTGGATCGGCTCCTGCGAGGTCACGAAGTGCCGGGCGAGGTGGATGCCGAACTGCTCGGCGGACTCGATGCCGTACTCCTTGGCGAACGCGTACACCGTGTTCTTGGTGGTGTCGGTCGGCAGGACGTTGGCGTTCGAGCCGGAGTAGTGGACCTCGTCCATGTCGCCGGAGAGCGCGACCGAGACATTGAGGTCCTTGATGTGGTGGGTGGCGCCGTCCCGCGTGATCTTTACGACTCGGTTCTCGGCCTTGCCGTACTGGTTCTGTCCCAGGATCGTGGGCATGTCTGCTAGCTCCCTCGGTAAACGGAGTAGCCGAACGGGTTGAGCAGCAGCGGTACGTGGTAGTGCTCCCCGGGCTGCACGGCGAAGGTGATCGCCACCTCGGGGAAGAACACGGCACCGCTGTCCCGATTCGCGGGGGCGTCCTGCTGCGCATCGGCTTGCTTCTTCGCGAATTTCTCGAAGTAGGACTCGACGGCGAAGTCGAGCCGTACGTGGGTGGTCCCCTCCGGCAGCGCCGGGAGGTCCTTGCACCGCCCGTCCGCGTCGGTCGCGGAGCCGCCGAGCGCCTGCCAGTGCGCATCCCGGCCCGAGCGGGCGGAGAGCTGGACGGCGACGGCCTCGGCGGGGCGGCCGACGCTGGTGTCCAGGATGTGCGTGGACACGGAGGCGGTGGTGCTGGTGCTCATGGTCAGGCGTCCTCTTCAGTCTTCTCCGACGAGTCGGGCGAGCCGGATACGGTTGATCTTGCCCAGCTCGGTGCGGACGATCTCCCGCTCCTGCTCCGGCGAGTTCCCGATCCGTTCCTTGACCGCGTCGCGCATCTGCTCGCCGGTCCGGCCGGTGGCGCAGATCAGGAAGACGTGGCCGAACCTGTCCTGGTAGGCCAGGTTCAGTTCGAGCATCTCCGCCCTGAGTTCCTCGGAGGCGCCGGCCATACCGCGCTGCTCCCGGGCCGAGGCCGGGTCGCCCGGCTTGGGGCGGCCGATCGGCGGGTGCCCGGCCATCGCCTCCTGGAGGTCCTCGGTGGTCAGCTCGGCCATGGCGGCGTCACTGGCGGCGAAGAGGTCGTCGGCGGTGGCGTAGGGGCGGGCGGCGAGCAGCCGCTTCGCCCATGCCGTGGAGGCGCACGCCTCGTGGAGAGCGGCGAAGGCCGCGTGCTCCTCCAGGGCGTTGAACCGGGTCAGGCCCGGGGGCGTGGAATTCGACGTCACGGGAGCCTCCGTGGCCGCGCAGGGCCTTCGTACTGAACGGGCGTGCCGATAGCTAACGCCCTACGACGACGAGACGTCAACACTTTGTTGAAAATTCGCGGTGACGAAACCGGGCGGCCCCCGCGGCCCCCGTCAGGGGTTCTTCTCCCGGTTCAGGTAGTTGTAGACCGTGAAGCGGCTCACCCCGAGCGCGCTCGCCACGGTCTCCACACCGTGCCGTACGGAGAAGGCGCCACGCGCCTCCAGTATCCGCACGACCTCCTGCTTGGCCTTGCGGTCCAGCTCCGCCAGGGGCCTGCCCTTCCTGCGCTCCATGGCGGCCAGGATGTGGTCGAGGGAGTCGGCCAACTGGGGCAGGCGTACGGCGACGACGTCGGCACCCTCCCAGGAGAGCACGACATCCTCGGGGCCGGCCTCGTCCGGCGGGAGGATCTCGCCGCCCATGGCGTCGACCAGCGGCTTCACGGCCGCGATGAAGGACTCGTCCCCGGTCCCGGTCACTCCTCGCCCTCCCCGACCACGTTGAGCTGGAGCGAGATCCGGGTGGCGCCGGCCTCCAGGGTCTTGCGCAGCAGGGCGTCCACGGCCGTGAGTACGACGTCGGCACCGCCCTCCGCCGTGTTGCCGAAGGGGCCGACGTCCACCGCGTCGAGCTCGGCCACCTCGATGACCTCGCGGGCCACCAGCGCGTGCGCGGGCGCCTCGTCGAGGTCGAACGGCTCGGTCGTGAACTCCACTCTCAATCGCACGCGCTCAACCTAACGCGCGCACGGATGGTTCGGGCAGCCCCTTCCTCCTCCGGCACGACCCCTCTTGACAAGCCCCGACACACGGCGGCAATCTTCCAATACGCAGAAACTAACTTCCGTATTACGGAATCTCGACAACGGAAGGGAGCGCCGGCGACATGGGATTCGCAGAGCAGCGCTTCAACGTCAACCTGTCGATCCTCTTCACGGAACTCCCGCTCCTGGAGCGCCCGGCGGCCGCCGCCGCGGCCGGCTTCACGGCGGTCGAGCTGTGGTGGCCCTGGGTCGACTCCCCCACCCCCGAGCAGTCCGAGCTCGACGCCCTGCAGAAGGCGATCGAGGACGCGGGCGTCCAGCTCACGGGCCTGAACTTCTACGCCGGCCGGCTGCCCGGCCCCGACCGCGGCGCCCTGTCGGTCCCCGGCGAGGAGTCGGAGAAGTTCCGCGCCAACATCGACGTGGCCGCGGACTTCGCCGCCGCCCTGGACTGCAAGGCGCTCAACGCCCTGTACGGCAACCGCGTCGACGGCGTGGACCCGGCCGAGCAGGACACGCTGGCGCTGGAGAACCTGGTGCTGGCGGCCCGGGCCGCCGACCGGATCGGCGCGATCCTGCTGATCGAGGCCCTGAACAAGCCCGAGTCGCCGCTGTACCCGCTGGTCAGCGCGCCCGCCGCGGTGGGCGTCGTGGACAAGGTGAACGCGGCGACCGGTCTGGGCAACGCGAAGTTCCTGATGGACCTGTACCACCTGTCCATGAACGGCGAGGACCTGCCGTCGGTGATCGAGGAGTACGCCGCGAAGACCGGCCATGTGCAGATCGCCGACAACCCCGGCCGCGGCGGCCCGGGCACGGGCTCGCTGCCGCTGGAGGACCTCCTCGACCAGCTGCGGAAGGCCGGTTACGGCGGCTGGGTCGGCCTCGAGTACAAGCCCGGCGACCGCCCGAGCGCCGAGGCGTTCGACTGGCTGTCCCGCTGACCCCCCTGAACTGAGAGGTACCCCCGAATGAGCAACGCACCCGCAGCTTCTTCCCGCCCGACCCGCCCGGCGATCGCCTGGATCGGCCTCGGCATCATGGGCTCCCCCATGTCCGAGAACCTGATCAAGGCGGGTTACCAGGTCACCGGCTTCACACTGGAGCAGGACAAGCTGGACCGCCTGGCCGCCGCCGGCGGCACGGTCGCCGGTTCGATCGCCGAGGCCGTGAAGGACGCGGACGTCGTCATCACGATGGTCCCGGCCTCCCCGCAGGTCGAGGCCATCGCCTACGGCCCCGACGGCATCCTGGAGAACGCCAGGTCCGGCGCGCTGCTGATCGACATGTCCTCGATCACCCCGCAGACCTCGGTCGACCTGGCGAAGGCGGCCAAGGACAAGGGCATCCGCGTCCTGGACGCGCCCGTGTCCGGCGGCGAGGCCGGCGCGATCGAGGCCGTGCTGTCGATCATGGTCGGTGGCGAGCAGGCCGACTTCGACACCGCGAAGCCGATCTTCGAGGCGCTCGGCAAGACCATCGTGCTGTGCGGTCCGCACGGCTCGGGCCAGACCGTCAAGGCGGCCAACCAGCTGATCGTCGCCGTGAACATCCAGGCGTGCGCCGAGGCCGTGGTCTTCCTGGAGAAGTCGGGCGTGGACCTGAACGCCGCGCTGGACGTCCTGAACGGCGGCCTGGCGGGCTCCACCGTGCTGACGCGCAAGAAGGACAACTTCCTGAACCGGGACTTCAAGCCCGGCTTCCGGATCGACCTGCACCACAAGGACATGGGCATCGTCACGGACGCCGCCCGAGGCGTCGGCGCGGCCCTGCCGGTCGGCGCCGTGGTCGCCCAGCTGGTCGCGTCCCTGCGTGCGCAGGGCGACGGCGGCCTGGACCACTCGGCCCTGCTGCGGGCCGTGGAGCGCCTGTCCGGCGCCCAGGTCTGACCGACCCCGAGACTTCCGGGCGGCGCCTCCGCTGACACCTGTCCTGTCGCGCCCAGGCGGGGGCGTCGCCCGGAATCAACTTCAACAAACTGTTGACGCTCAGTTTCCCTCACTTCTACGCTCCACCAAGCGGAAACAGTTTTCCGCTGCCACCAGCACGGAAGTGCCACCGCATGGAAGGTCCACGATGTCGAAGCGCGTGCTCACCACCGAGTCCGGCGCCCCGGTCGCCGACAACCAGAACTCCGCCTCCGCCGGCGTCGGCGGCCCGCTCCTGCTCCAGGACCAGCACCTCCTGGAGAAGCTGGCGCGCTTCAACCGCGAGCGCATCCCGGAGCGCGTGGTGCACGCCCGTGGCTCCGGCGCGTACGGCCACTTCGAGGTGACCGACGACGTCACCGGCTTCACCCACGCCGACTTCCTCAGCGAGGTCGGCAAGCGGACCGAGGTGTTCCTGCGCTTCTCCACCGTGGCCGACAGCCTCGGCGGCGCGGACGCGGTCCGCGACCCGCGCGGTTTCGCGGTCAAGTTCTATACGGCGGAGGGCAATTACGACCTCGTCGGGAACAACACCCCGGTGTTCTTCATCAAGGACCCGATCAAGTTCCCCGACTTCATCCACTCGCAGAAGCGCGACCCGTTCACCGGCCGCCAGGAGCCGGACAACGTCTGGGACTTCTGGGCGCACGCCCCCGAGGCCACGCACCAGGTGACATGGCTGATGGGCGACCGCGGCATCCCGGCGTCCTACCGCCACATGAACGGCTACGGCTCGCACACCTACCAGTGGACGAACGCCGCGGGCGAGGCGTTCTTCGTCAAGTACCACTTCAAGACCAACCAGGGCATCCGCTGCCTGAGCAGCGAGCAGGCCGCCGAGCTCGCGGGCAAGGACCCGAGCTCCCACCAGACGGACCTGCTCCAGGCCATCGAGCGGGGTGTGCACCCGTCCTGGACGCTGTACGTGCAGCTCATGCCGGCGGCCGAGGCGGCCGACTACCGCTTCAACCCCTTCGACCTCACCAAGGTCTGGCCGCACAAGGACTACCCGCTCCAGCGCGTGGGCCGGCTGGTCCTGGACCGCAACCCGGACAACGTCTTCGCCGAGGTCGAGCAGGCCGCGTTCTCGCCGAACAACTTCGTGCCCGGCATCGGTCCTTCCCCGGACAAGATGCTCCAGGGCCGCCTGTTCGCCTACGCGGACGCCCACCGCTACCGCCTGGGCGTCAACCACACCCAGCTCGCGGTCAACGCCCCGAAGGCCGTGCCGGGTGGCGCCGCCAACTACGGCCGTGACGGCTTCATGGCGACCAACGCCCAGGGCCGCGCGGCGAAGAACTACGAGCCGAACTCCTACGACGGCCCGGTGGAGACCGGCCGCCCCCTGTCGGCCCCGTTGGCGGTGACCGGCCACACGGGCACCCACGAGGCCCCTCTCCACACCAAGGACGACGACTTCTTCCAGGCCGGCGAGCTGTACCGCCTGATGTCCGCCGACGAGAGGTCCCGCCTGATCGCCAACATCGCCGGCGGCCTCTCCCAGGTCTCCCGCGACGACGTGATCGAGAAGAACCTGGCCCACTTCCACGCCGCCGACCCCGAGTACGGCAAGCGCGTGGAGGAGGCGGTCCGCGCCCTGCGCGAGGACTGACACCCGAGACGGCGTCCGTTTCCTGACAGGAGGTCATGAGACGGGCGCATCGCCCGCGCTCCCTCGCCGAGCGACCCGGATGAGGGGTGGTCGCCCGGCACGGGGCGCGGGCAACGAGGACCGCGGCGGCGTGCGAGCCAGTGCGGTGGTGAAGGTCCCGGCCTCCTTCTTCGACCTGAGGGAAGGAGCCCCCGGTTCCGTCGCATCCGCCGCGGTCCCAAGCCCCCCGAAGACCCCGTCCGGCGGCGCGAACGTCCTGTCGCGCCCAGCCTCGCACCGTCGGACGGCCACAACCGCATACCTCACCGGCCGAGGAGCGCCGGGTACGGACGATCCCGTGCCCGGCGCTTCTCGGCGTGCCGCGTGCGTACACCACCGGGCGTACGTCGGCTACGCAACCCTCAGATCAACCTCTGAACAGGCGCCGGAAGGCTTCAACCGCCCCCGGCACAGGGCACATTCTCCTCACACGGGGCCCGCCGGCACGGGGGCCGGCGCGCCGCTACTGCTTCCAGCCCATGGCCGGCGTACTGGTGGGTGTCGACTGCGGCCAGGACATGGCCATGGCCACGGTCACGGACCTG
>NZ_JBEXQG010000105.1:0-24522 GCF_040612485.1 Streptomyces sp. NPDC006385 | reverse complement strand
AACGTCAGTTTCCCGCCACCGACTTCACCGCCACCGACACCGGAGCAGACCCGCTGATCAGTTCGAGTGTCAGGCCGGCCGTCGCCGGGGTGTCGTCTCGACGGCGTCCGGGTCCCGGAAGGGGCGCAGGCCCCGGCCGGGGCCGCTGACCGTGATGTTGAACAGGCAGCGGCCCAGGAAGTCGATGTGCCGGTTCTTGAGCGGCGAGAGCCGGGCGACATCCTCGTCCGTGATGTCGTGACCCCCGGCGCGGAGCTGGGCGACGGCCGCGTCCAGGCAGCGGGTGGTCCACAGCACCACGGCGTTGAGGACCAGGCCGAGGGCGGCGAGCTGGCCCTCCTGGCCCTCGCGGTACGCCTGGCGGATCTGGCCCCGGCCGCCGTGGCAGATCGCGCGGGCCAGGCGGTGGCGGGACTCCTGCACGGTCAGCTGCCGATTCATCAGGCGGCGGTAGGTGTCGTCGACCGGGTCGACCAGGGCGAGCAGGTGCATGGTCTTGTCGATGCGGTCGTACTCGGCGAACGCGGCGCCGAGCGGGGTGGGGTGGCCCTCGCGGCCGAACATCCGCAGCAGGTCGTAGGCGCGGACCGTTCCCCTGCTGTCGTAGCCGGGGCGCCGGGTGGCTGGCAGACCCGCACCGAATGCCTGGCGGTGGGCCCGGGGTCGGTCAGTGTTCGTGGTCTTCGTCGGGTTGGTCGGGTTCGGGGTAGACGAAGGTGCGGGTGACGAGGTGGTAGGGGGCGGTCAGGGTCTCGTGGAGGATGCGGCCGTCGGCGGCGAGGGTGAGGGTGAGCTGGGTGTGTTCGGCCGGGAAGGCGAGGGCGAGGCGGCGGTGTCCGTTGTCGTCGGGCAGGTGGGTGGTGACGGGTGCGGTGCCGCTGCTGTACGGCTCGGAGGCGAGGAACTCCTCACCGGTCAGGGGCAGTTGTTGGAGGTCGCCGAGGCCGCGGGCGGTGTTGCTGGTGCCCAGTTCGTGCAGGGTGACGTCGGGGACTTTCCTCATGACGGCGACGGCCTCGCGCAGCAGGACGGCGTCCGGGCGCGGCGGCCAGGTGATGGTCAGCCCGGCGCGGCCGCCGGTCCATCCCTCGGCGGAGGCGGTCAGCGTCAGGCGGCTGGTGCCCTTCTGCCAGGGGACGGGGGTGTAGAAGCAGCCGGTGCCGCAGCCGCGCAGCTTCAGGGCGCGGCGGGTGCCGAGCGGATCGGCGAGGGCGGCGGACAGGGCGTAGGACTGCTGGGCGGGGTCGCCGCCCCGGGGTGCGGTCAGGTCGATGATGAGCTGTCCGGTGCTGGCTTCGGCGCTGATGCCGATCTCTCCGGCGCGGGTTCCGGCCGGTACCACGGGGCCGTCGACGGGGGGCGCGAAGGGCAGTGGCCGGTCGGCGTCCGCGGGAGCCGGCAGCACGGTGAGGGTGGCGGACAGGGTGAGGACGGCGGCGAGCACGCCGGTCTCGGCGCGGGCCGGGCGGTGGGCGGATGCGGCGGTGCGGCGCAGGCGCCGTCGGGCGATGCATGCGAGGGTGGCGGCGGCGGCGACCAGGGCGAGTTTGCCGAGCAGAACCTGGCCGTAGGTGGTGGTCAGGTCCTCGAGGGGGACCAGCAGCAGGGCGGCGATCAGTCCGGTAGCGACGACGGCGGCGAACAGCCAGGCGGCCCAGCGGGCGTAGGCGAGCAGCAGCGCGCGGGCGGCGGCGCGTTCACCGCGCCAGGCTCTGATGGTGCGCAGCACGTGCACCAGGGTCCCGGCCCACAGCGCGGCGGCCAGCAAGTGGACGAAGGTCAGCGCGGGTCCGGCGACGGCCTGTTGGGCCTGCGGATGGGCGCGCAGCGCCTCGGCGACCAGGACGGCGGCCAGCGGCACAAGAGCCCAGGTGGGTCGACGTGTGAGCACGGCCACCGCTGCCAGGGCGAAACCGGCGACCTCCACCAGGGCCAGCACCCCAGGCCGGGTGTTGAGCAGGGACGCCAGGGAGCCGCCGCCGGCCTGGAGGGCGGCCAGGGCGAGGGCGGTCGCGCACCCGGTCAGGGCTGTGGGCAGCATCCAGGGGCGCGGGCCGCGGGCGGGCGCGGCTCGGATGCGGGCGGCGAGGCGGTTCGTGGCGAGTTCGCCGAGATGGAGGGCGAGCGCGGTGAACAGCAGCCAGCGCATCACCGCCATGGGGGTGGCGTCCTGGGCGGCGGTGGCCTGTCCGGCGCCGAGGGCGACGGTGCGGGGGCCGACGGCGAAGCGGTAGCTGCCGGTCATGATGTCGCCGTCGCGAGCGGTCACCTGCCAGTCGACGGTGTGGGCGCCCTCGGCCAAGCGGCTTCGGACGGGGGCGGTGAGGGTCCGATCGCCCCGGCTGAGTGCGGGTGTGCCGAGTTCCGCGGCCGGTTTCAGGCGCACGGTGCTCCCGCTGCGGGCCACGGGCTGGTCGAAGACGAGCACCAGCGAGGTGGGCGAGTCGGCCACCGTGGCGTCCGCGGCGGGGCTGGTGAACAGCAGCGTGGCGTGCGCCGAGGCGGACGGGGCGGAGCCGAGCAGGGCGGCGAGCGCGAGCAGGAGGGCGGCGAACAGCACTCCGGCCGCCCGGTGAAGGGGCGGCCGGACCCCACAGGCGGGGCGCGGGGCCGGAGGGTCACGGTTCGATGGTCCCCGGTCCCCGCCCGGGCGCGGCAGCCGGGTCCGCCTTGCTGCGCTCCGTGCGCCGGCGCGGGGCTGGCGCGCAGCCGCCGTGCCGCGGCATCGGGCGGATGCAGCACCCGTAGGTGAGGGCTGTGGCGAGCACGGTCGCGGCCAGGGCAGGCCACAGGCCGGTCATGCGGAGGAGCCCTTGCGCAGATCGGTCTTCGGGGCCTGCTCGCCGCGCAGCGCCTCAACCTCCTTGCGCAGGCGGGCCGGCTCCTGCTCCTGGGCGGTGGTGGGGGCAGGGTGTCTGCCGCGCATCATGAACCACATCATCAGTCCCATGCCCACGGGACAGGCCAGCGCGGGCAGCAGATACAGCAGGCTTTCCATCGATCGGGCCTTCGGGTGGTGCGGATCGGTCAGTGGACCTTGGTCATGGGGTGCCCGGAGCAGCAGGTGGGGTTCTGGTTCCCGCCGCGGCCGGGATCCGCGCTCTGAGTCACGGTGATCTCGCAGCCGCACTGGCCGCACCGATACACCTCTCCTGTCACCAGTGCCATGACGGGACCTCCTGGGTGGTGCTTCGTCCCCGCGCCCACGACGCTAGAACCTTCCCCCAGGGGCAAAGTCAAGGACGGCGCCCTCGCCGCTTGGTGGGGAGTGGAGCGGTTCTTCCGCAAACGTCGACCTCTGTCCTTGAGCCCCTTGCAGCTCCTGGGAAGGCAGGGTGACGCATGCCCCGCACCCCTCCCAGCAACGCAAGGCAGGGCCGCCGCGCCCGGGCCGTACGACCAACGCCGTGGAGCGCCCCCGCCGATCCGGTCGCGCGGGTGAAGGCGGCGGGGATGCCGATGCTGGGCGCGGAAGGCATGGTGGAGCATCTTCACGTCCACCTGGACGTGATCGTGCACGGCAAGCCGGTGGACGTCCCGGCGAACATCGGCGTCGATCTGCGGGCGCAGCAGATGGGCCCGCTGCACACGCACGAGGCGAGCGGTGTGATCCACATCGAGTCCGCGCTCAAGGCCGCCTTTTCCCTCGGGCAGTTCATGACCGAGTGGGATGTCGCCCTCACTCAGGATCCGATCGGCGCGCTCAAGGCCGATGGCGGCAACAGCCTGCGTGCGTACGTCAACGGCGAGCCGCACACTGGCAACCCGGCCGGGATCCTGTTCCAGGACCACGACGAGATCGCGATCGTCTACGGTCCGGCGGGCCAGACGGTGGACGTGCCCAGCAGCTACAACTGGCCAGAGGGCCAGTAGACGCCGCCCGTCCGGGGAGGGGCGCTGCCGGACGGGTCGCGACGGCGGAGGCGACCGCGATGCATCCAATAAAACCGCTGCAGGCTGAGGGCGCCTGCCTTCCGCTAGGGTGAAAAGTGGTGATGTAACCATGTGTGGCGTGATGAATGGCACGATGAGCGGCATGGGCGCCTGGATGTTCCTCTGGGGCCTGGTGGGGCTTGTCTTCCTGGCGCTGGCCATCATCGGCCTGGTGTGGCTGGTCCGCCTCCTGATCCGGAACGCGGCAAGCAAGAACACGACGAGCAGGCCCGCCGACGCCGACGCCCCGCAGGACATCCTGCGACGTCGTTATGCCGCCGGTGAGGTCGACGAGGAGGAGTACCTGCGCCGGATGTCCGGGCTCGGTCAGAGGTGATCAGGTCTCGCCGAAAAGCACGGGGCTTTGCCATGTCCGCAGCGATCCAGGGGACCTGATATCCACGGTGGTCCCCTGGCCGCGGATGAAAGGGCCCGGGTCTGTCTGGCTGCCGTCCTGGCGCCGCGTCCTCCTGCTGAAGGAAGGCATCCGGGGCTGCGGTCGCGTACGTACGGGGCCGTGACAGCAGTGGGTGATGGCCGGCTTCGTGCTGGGCATCGCCCCGCTCTTCGCCGCCCTCGGCTACCTCTTGCGCCGTTCCAGCCGGGCCCTGTCCGGTCGCCTGGGCATCGCCACCGGCGTTGTGGTGCTGACCGTGGCGGCCTGGACCATCGGCTCCGGACTCCAGGCGGCGGATGGGTCTCCTTCGGCACCGGTTCCACCACCGCGGCGGCCGCGCCCGCTCCCTCGGACGCCTCCAAGGACGCCACGGGGCGGCGGACGGGCCGGTACGCATCGACGCCTCCGGCCGGCAGGTGATCACCCTGACCGTCACCGACTTCTACGTCCCCACCCAGTTCACCGCCAAGGCCGGCGTGCCGACCACGCTGGTCCTGCGCGGCAAGGACTCCGGCGGCTGCGCCCGCGCCTTCACCATCCCCGAACTCGGGGTCCAGGAGATGGTCAAACGCAACGGCGACACCACAGTCGACCTGGGCACCCGCACGGCGGGCGCGCTGCGTTTTTCCTGCGCCATGAGCATGCAGACCGGCACCATCTTCCGGGGAGATGCCGCATGAGGCTTTTCAACCGCCGCAAGAACACCGAGGCCGGCGCGCAGGTGCTCCACATCGAGGGCATGCACTGCACCAGCTGCGGCCTGCTCATCGACGACGAACTGGAAGACATCCCCGGCGTGCGTTCCTCCCGCACCGACGTGGCGCCGGACACACCACCGTCCGCCTGGAGGAAGGCGCCGACGTCGACCACGCGGTCCTCGTCGCGGCAGTGCAGCAGGCCGGCGACTGCACCGCCCGCCGACTGACTCGACCGCGCCAAGGCGGGCACACAGCCCCGGCCGGAGGGCCGGCCGGGGCATCCTCGAGGTGAAACGGCGGACACCGTTCCTGTCCGTCGTCACATGCCGGGAGCTCAGTGGCCGTTGGCGGACTGGAACCGGCGCAGCCGAAGGCTGTTGGAGACCACGAACACCGAGGAGAACGCCATCGCCCCACCGGCGATCATCGGGTTGAGCAGGCCCAGCGCGGCCAGCGGCAGGGCGGCGATGTTGTAGGCGAAGGCCCAGAACAGATTGGCCTTGATCGTACGCAGGGTCCTGCGGGCCAGCCGGATCGCGTCCGCCGCCGCCCGCAGGTCCCCGCGGACCAGGGTCAGATCGGATGCGGCGATTGCGGCATCGGTGCCGGTGCCCATGGCCAAGCCCAGGTCGGCCTGGGCAAGGGCGGCCGCGTCGTTGACGCCGTCGCCGACCATCGCCACCACCCGGCCCTGCCGCTGAAGGCGTTCGACCTCAGCGACCTTGTCCTCGGGATGCACTTCGGCGATCACCTCCTCGATGCCGACCTCAGCCGCCACCGCGCGGGCGGCGGCGGTGTTGTCACCGGTCAGCAACACAGGAGTCAGCCCCAGGCGCTTGAGGTGAGCCACCGCCTCGGCGCTAGTCGCCTTGACGGTGTCCGCCACCACCAGCGCGCCGCGCACCTGCCCGTCCCAGGCGGCGAAGACCACCGTACGGCCCTCGGCTTCAGCCTCCTTCGCAGCCCGCACCAGCTCCTCGGGCAGCTCCTGGCCCTGCTGCTCCAGCCACGCGGTCCGGCCCGCCCGCACGAGGTGGCCCTCGACCTGCCCAGTCACGCCACGGCCCTGAGTGTTGGTAAAGCCGGCCACGGCGGGCAGCGCGCCCAGCCGCTCGCGGGCGGCGTGGGCGATGGCGGCGGCGATCGGGTGTTCGCTGGCGTCCTCCAGGGCGCCGGCCAGCCGCAGCACCTCCTCCCCGTCCTCCCCGTCGGCCGCTACGACGCCGACCAGGCGCATCTTCCCTTCGGTGACGGTGCCGGTCTTGTCCAACACGGCGGTGTCGATCCGCCGGGTCGACTCCAGCACCTCCGGCCCGCGTATCAGCAGCCCCAGCTGCGCGCCGCGTCCGGTCCCCACCATCAGCGCGGTGGGCGTGGCCAGCCCCAGCGCGCACGGGCAGGCGATGATCAGCACGGCGATCGCGGCCGTCAGCGCGCTCGATACCGGAGCTCCGGTCAGCAGCCACACCCCGAACGTGCCCGCGGCCAGGGCGATGACGACCGGCACGAACACCGCCGAGATCCGGTCCGCCAGCCGCTGCACCGCCGCCTTGCCTATCTGCGCCCGCTCCACCAACGCGGCGATCTGCGCCAGCTTCGTCTCCGCCCCCACCCGGGACGCGCGCACGATGAGCCGACCGTGGCTGTTGACGGTGGCACCGGTGACCGGCGAGCCGGGCTCGACCTCCACCGGCACGCTCTCCCCGGTCAGCAGCGACTCGTCCACCGCCGAGGCGCCCTCGACGACCTCCCCGTCCGTGGCGATCTTCTCCCCGGGACGCGCCACGAACAGATCCCCGACCACCAACTCCTCGACCGGGATGCGCACCTCCATCCCGTCGCGCAGCACCGCGACGTCCTTGGCACCCAGGTCCATCAGCGCCCGGATCGCCTCCCCGGCCCGCCGCCTGGCCCGCGCCTCGAAGAACCGCCCGGCCAGCAGGAACGCCGCCAGCACGACGGCGACCTCCAGATACAGGTGCTCCCCGCCTGCGGCCAGGGTGCCCGCGCTCCACAGGTAGGCGGCCAGCACACCCAGCGAGACCAGGGTGTCCATCGTGGCCGAGCCATGCCGCACATTGACCGCCGCCGCCCGGTGAAACGGCCACGCCCCCCACGCCACCACCGGCGTCGCCAGCGCGAGCGCGACCCACGGCCAGCCCGTGAAGTGCAGCGCGGAGATCATCGACACGACCACCACGGGCAGGCCGAGCAGCGCCGAGACGATCAGGCGGCGCCGCAGCCCGGCAATGTGTGCCTGCTCGGCGTCGACCGCCTCACCTTCCTCCGGCTCCGGCGTACCGGTCCCGGCCGGCTCGGCGCCGTAGCCGATGGCCTCCACGGCGGCGACCAGCTCGGCCACCTCCACCGCCGGATCCTCACAGGTGACGTGCGCGGTCGCGCTCGCCAGGTTGACCGTCGCGCTCACCCCGGGCAGTCTGCCCAGCTTCCGCTCGACGCGCGCCACGCACGAGGCGCAGGTCATCCCCGTGATCGCCAGCTCTATGGGGCGGCCGGTGCCGGTCTGTGTCGTCGTGGACATGCGCCAGATCCCTTCCCCATCCGTGCTCATGTCCGCACGCTAAAACCTTGCCCTTAGGGCAAGGTCAAGCCGACACTGGAGCCCCACCCCCGCGAACGGAGCCGTCCCATGCTCACCGTCGGCCGCATCGCCGCCCAGGCCGGGCTCAGCCCCAAGGCCGTCCGCCTCTACGAAGCCAACGGCCTCATCGACCCGCCGGAACGCACCCCCGCCGGCTACCGCACCTACACCGACGACGCCATCCCCGTCCTCGGCTTCATCCGCCAGGCCCAGGCCCTGGGCCTCAGCCTGAAAGAAATCAAGGACATCCTCGACCTCCAGCGCCGCGGCGAACAACCCTGCGGCCTCGTCACCGACCTCCTCGACAAACACCTCGCAGACATCGACCGCCGCATCGCCGACCTCCAAGCCCTCCGCACCACCCTCCAACGCGCCCGCACCCAGGCCGACCAGGCCGCCGACCACGGCGACACAGCCGTGGTGTGCCGCATCATCGAAAACGTCATCCCGTCCGCGTCCTGACCGGCGCGGGCGAGGCCGAGCGGTCGATCCCCGGCATCGTCCTCGCCGCTCTCTCCCTGGCCGTGATGCCGCCCCTCTCCGCAGCCCAGCGCAAGGCCGGGCATGAACTCGGCTCCGCCTCCGCAGTGACTGACTCCGAGCAGACCCTGCTGTGCACCTACCTCTCCGCCGTCCTCCTGGCCGGCCTGGTGCTCAACGCCACCCTCGGCTGGTCCTGGGCCGACCCGATCGCCGCCCTCGTCATTGCCGCCGTAGCCGTCACGGAGGGCCGCGACGCCTGGCAGGGCAAGGGCTGCTGCGCGGCCCCCGCCACCGCGGCGGTGCCGTCGGCCAACGCAGAAGCGGACGCGTGCGGCTGCCGCCCCGGATGCGACTGCTGCAACTGACCTCCACAGACGGCAGAGGGCCCCGTCGACCCAGGCCTCCTGCCGTTCAAGATCAATCTCACCGATAACCGCTGTTCCAGTCCCGAAAGCGCCGCCAATCGCATCTGATGCGAACCCGCGATGGTTTGTGCATCGTTGCAGGCGAGGGCTAGATCACCTCTCTGACCAGCGAGATCAGACGTCTGTCTCCCCCCGGACCGTAGAACTCGCCGCCGGTGTTGCTCCGCTGCTGGTCGTCGGGTTGCCGGTGGCCGTTGCCGCTGCGCTTGCTCTGGCCGTTGCCGTGCAGCTGCTCCTGCAGCATTCCAACGCCGACTACCGTGTGGGGGCGCTGCGGTACGTGCCGTCACTGAACGAAGGACACCGCTCCCACCACCTGAAACGGGGAGGTGTCGGAGACGTCAACTTCGGGCTGTTCACGCTGGTGTGGGATCGGCTGCTCGGCACGTATTCCTTCGACCCCGATCGGCGATTCTCCACCGACGACCTCGGCATCGCGGCAAACCCTCTTACCCGGCCGGTTACCTGGCACAGCTCTCGGAGCCGTTCCGTTCTCGCAGCGCCTGCACCGCCTGCACCGCCTCTGCTGAGGACCGCAGCGAGAACTATGGGTCAGCGTCATAAGGAACCGTGGCGCGTGCGACGGGCCTTCAGAAGGACGCCAAACCACTGTCTGCGGTCTCGCTGGTGTACGCGGGCCCTTGGAGGCCAACGGACTAGTCAGTGCCCTCTTCGGGAGGCGGTCAGCCGTGGCCGAAGGGGCATCCGCCCTTGCCGCGGGCCTTGGCGTCGTCGTCGAGGTAGAAGTTGGGGCGCTGGTCGGCCTCGTCGTAGTAGCGGTGGAACACGGGGGTGATCCCGCCGGAGACGGGGGGCACGATCCAACTCCAGTCGGCGGGGACGGTGCGGCCGTGCCGTTCTTCCTTGGCCAGGTGGGTCAGGAAGTGCTGAGACTCAGTGTGATGGTCGCTGATCTTGATGCCGGCCGTGTTGAAGGAGTGCAGCACGGCGACATTGAGTTCGACCAGGGCGCGGTCGCGCCACAGGGTGGTTTCGCTGCTGGTGTCGAGTCCGAGGTGTTCGGCGATGACCGGCAGCAGGTTGTACCGGTCGGTGTCGACGAGATTGCGGGCGCCGATCTCGGTGCCCAGGTACCAGCCGTTGAACGGGGCGAGGGGATAGTCGATGCCGCCGATGCGCAGCCGCATGTTGGAGATGGCCGGGACGGCGTGCCAGCGCAGGCGGAGGGCGGCGAAGTCCGGACGGTCGGGGTGGGTGAGGTGGACCTCGAGCACGGCGTCGGAGGGAACGTCGAACAGCTCGGGCTTGTCCTGGTCGGTCTCGATGACCCAGGGCAGCACGTCCCAGGCGCCGCCGGGGGCCTGCCAGCCGAGGCGCCGTACGGTCTCGGTGAAGTCCGCGTAGGCAGGGTCGCCGGTGATGGAATCGTCGTCCTGGCGGTAGCCGGCGTAGCGGATGAGCTGGTCGTTCCACACCCGTGGTGCCCGGCTGTCGGGTGTGTCTGGGGCGAAGATGGAGATGACAGGGCGGATGCGGCCGCCGTTGGTGGCCTGGTGCAGGTGCTCGACGAGGTGCTGGTTGATCTCTTCGGCGCTGGTGGCATCGCGCCGGTCGAGGACGCGCAGGCTCTTCCAGTACAGGCGGCCGATGCAGCGGCTGGAGTTGCGCCAGGCGACGCGGGCGCCGAAGACCAGCTCTTCTTCGGTGTGGGTGTAGGTGCCCGTCTCGTCGATCTGCGTGCGGATCTGCTGCAGGCGCGCCGGCAGCGGTACCGCCTGGTCGGGGTGCTCGTCATGGTGCAGACGGACGAACTCCTCCGCCTCGTCCCGGTCGGCTGCGCGGCTGCGCGGAGGTTCGGCGGACAGGGGCCGGGGCGGCGACGTGCCGGAGTCGGGCGTGTCGGTGTCGAGGGTGAAGACGCGGGCCAGGAGTGTTTCGGAGTTCATGGGTTCCTCGCGGGTGGCGTTCGGCTCCGGCAGGTGGCCCGGGAGGCCCTGGGCGGCCGGACGTGCTGTGACGCGGGGGTGAGGCGCGGTCACCCGCGCGGTGGGCATCGACGACTTCGGGGGTAAGCCGCGCTCCGCAGGGGTGCCCGCGCCCGTCATGGGGTGCCGGTCAGGTGCCGGACCGGTCGGATGGTTCAGGCGGCCTGGCCGCCCGTTCCTGCTGCACTCGTGCTCGTTTGCCGGGCGATGGAGGTGCCGAACAGCTCGTCCCAGTAAGGGGCGGAGATGCCGAATCCCTTGGTGTCGTCGCGGAAGTGGTGGCGCATGTGCAGCGAGCGCAGGTGCCGCATCAGGCGGTTCTTGGGCGTGGCGAGGTGCAGGTAGAGGTGGAACAGGTCGTAGGTGAGGTAGCCGAAGGTGTAGCCGGCCCCGAAGATCAGCGGCAGGGAGCCGAGCCCGGAGGCGAGGTAGATCGTTCCGCCGACCATGGGGATGCTCAGCAGCGGGCTGAGGATGGAGCGCCGCGCGTCCTTGGGGTAGTCGTGGTGGATGCCGTGCAGGATGTAGTGCAGGCGCGCGCCGAAGCCCTTTTCGGGCTCGTAGTGCAGCACGATGCGGTGGCCCCAGTACTCCGACAGGGTCCAGGTCAGGTAGCCGGCCGCCGCCCACCCCGTGAGGGCCCAGCCGCCGGCCTCACCGAGGGAGAGCCACACGCAGACGGCCATTACCGGGGTGAACACGGCGACGGTGGTGGCGGGGTGGACGTGGATGAGGTGGTCCAGCCAGCGCCAGCCGACGACGGCGGGCGCCTTGCCGCGCTGGTTCGCGCCCTTGTAGTTGCTCGGCCGGGCGGGTGTCTGAGAGGTCACGCCCCCGCTCCTTCTGCTGTGGGGACCTTCACCCGCGTCTCGTAGGCGACCCGGGCCTGGTAGTCCGTGGTGCGCAGCAACTGGTCGGCCTTGAGGAAGCGCCCCATCGCGTCCCGCCACGGCTGGGGCAGCAGGAACAGCGAGCGGGTGACCGGGTTCGTCCAGCCGGGCACGTACCGGTTGTAGACCGGGTGGCGGGCGGTGCGCAGCACGGACTTGGCGATGTCTTTGGGGGTGAGCAGGGGCACGAAGCGGCCCTTGCCGACGCCGGAGGTCAGCTCGGTCTGGGCGGGGATGGGCAGGATGATGGACAGGTCCACGCCGGAGCCGCGCAGTTCGGCCCGCACGCCCTCGGACAGGCCGACGACGCCGTGCTTGGCGGCCGAGTAGGTGGCGCAGCCGGGCAGGCCGATCATGCCGACGGCGGAGACCATATTGATGATGTGGCCCCGGCCGCGGGCCCGCATCGGACCGATGGCGGTCTTCATGCCGTTGAGGGTGCCGAGCAGGTTGACGCCGAGCTGATGGGCGGTGTCTTCGGCGGACTCGTCCTCGAACCGTCCGACGATCATCTCGCCGGCGTTGTTGACGAAGATGTCGATCTTGCCGAGGTCGCCCTCGACCGTCTGCCAGAACGTCTGGACACTGTTCGGATCGGTGACGTCGAGGGGGTAGGCGTGGGCCCCGATGTCGGCTGCGACCTTGGCCGCGACGTCGTGGTTGCGGGCGCCGATAGCGACCTTGGCGCCTTGGGCGATGAACAGTTCGGCGGTGGCGCGGCCGATGCCGCGGCTGCCGCCGGTGATGGCGACGACCTTGTTCTTGATGTCCCTGGGCACAGGGTCCTCCTGATGTCGCGTGTGATCGGTGAGACGAGGCGGGGGCGGTCAGGCGAGGATGCGGAAGGTGCGGTTGTGCCAGATCAGTGGGTGGCCGCCGTGGTGGCCGAGCTGACGCACCCGGGCGGTGAGGATGGTGTGGTCCCCGCCCGGGTAGGCGGCCTGCACGTCGCACGTCAGCCAGGCCAGCGCCTCGTCCAGCACGGGCAGCCGGTCGACGAGGCGGTGGGCGGTGCCGGCAAACCGGTCGGCCTGGTCCACGCTGCGGTCGGCGAACCGCTTGGCGAGATGGGCCTGCTCTTCGCACAGCACGTTGACCGCGAAGGCCCCGGTGGCGCGGATACGGGCCAAGGTGCGGCTGTGGTTGTCCGCGCAGGCCAGGATCAGCGGCGGGTCCAGGGACAGCGAGCACACGGCGCTGGCCGTCATGCCCGCCGCCCCGCTTCCGTCGGCATCGCTGGTGGTCAGCACGGTCACCGCGGTGGGCAGCTGGGCGAGCAGGTCCTTGAACCGCTGCGCGGTCACCAAGCCTGCCGCACCGTCCACCTCGGGCGGCTGGGCGGTGGTGAGGGAGCCGGTCACGGCGTGTCCGCGGTGGCGGGCGCCGGTACGGGTTCGGAGGCGGTGAGGGTGATGTGGTCCCCGAGCAGGCCGCGCAGGATGAGGCTGATGGCTTCGCCGAGGGCCTGGCAGGCGATCGGGTTGATGATCGCGGCCAGGCTGGGCATGCCGAGGTCGAAGGTGGCGGTAAACCGTACGGTGACCGCGCCGTCCGGGTGGCTGTAGACCTTCCAGCTGCCGTCGAAGGTGTCGAAGTCGCCGTCGGTCTGGGTGAAGTCGATGGACAGGTTGTCCGCGTCGATGCGGTCGCGCTCGGACCAGCACAGGATGCCGTTGCGGAAGTTCACCGACCAGTCCGAGTCCAGGGTGTCGCCGCCGGTGTCGGTGACGGTCACCTCGCGCACGGCGTCGGTGTACTTCGGGTAGGCGGCGAAGTCCCGCACTCGGTCGAAGACGTCCGCGGCGGTGGCGTCGGGTATGAGGGCGTCGAGTGTCACCTGGAGCATGTCAGCGTGTCCCCTTCATAGAAGCGGTCGTACGGGTCAGGGCGGTGGCCGCGGAGGTGAACGCGCGGCTGATCCAGTCCAGATCGGCGGGCGTGAGCACCGCGGGCGGAGTCAGGCGCACGACCCGGTGGGCGTTGAGGGAGTGGTTGACGAGCAGCCCGGCTTCCAGCAGGTGCAGGACGAGCTCACCGGCCGCGCCTTCGTCGCGCATCTCGATGCCGATCAGCAGCCCGCGGCCGCGGATGTCGCGCACTACGTCGCCGGACAGCGGCGCGAGCGCATCGTGGAGACGATCCAGCAGCTCTTCACCAAGCATGCGGGCACGCTCCACCAGGTCCTCGTCGCGGATCGCGGTGACAGCGGCCGCGGCCGCGGCCATGGCGACCGGCGAGGCGGCGAAGGTGGAGGTGTGCAGGTAGGGGTCCTTGTCGAACGGCGCGTACGCCTGGGGTGTGGCGACGGCCGCGGCGACCGGGATGACGCCGCCGCTGAGGTTCTTGCCGACCAGCAGCACATCCGGGCGCACACCCTCCGCGTCGGCGCCCCACCAGGTGCCGAGCCGGCCGAGCCCGGTCTGGATCTCGTCCAGGACGAACATCGCACCGTGCTCGGCGCACAACCGCTGCACGCGTGCCAGGTATCCGGGCGGTGGCAGGACGGCGCCGCCCTCGCCCTGCACGGGTTCGAGGATCACGCAGGCCGGCCCGCCGCCGGCCAGCGTCCGCTGAAGGGCGTCGGCGTCGCCGTAGGGGATGTGTTCGGCCGGCAGCAGCGGCCGGAACGGGTCCTGGTAGAGGGGTTTGGCCGTGACGGCAAGAGCGCCGGTGGTCTTGCCGTGGTAGCCGCCCACGGCGGAGATCAGCCGGTGCTTGCCGTGCGCACGCGCCAGCTTGATCGCGGTCTCGGTGGCCTCGGCACCGGAGTTGACGAAATGCACCCGCTCCAGGCCGGGCGGAGTCACTGCGGCGAGCGCCGCGGCCGCGCTGGCGGCGGCGGGCTCCAGGAGGAGCCGGGTGGCCATGGGATGCCGCTGGATCTGATCGATCACCGCGTCGACCACACGGGGGTGGCGGTGGCCGAGGAGGAAGACCCCGTATCCGCCGCAGTCCAGGTACTCCTTGGCGTCCGCGTCCCACACGCGGCTGCCTTCCGAGGCGACCTCCATGGCCGCGCCGGTCAGTGACGCGAGGCGGGCGCGGCCCTTGCTCAGGTGGCGCCGGTAGATGCCCAGTACCTCAGCGGCCGACAGATCCGAGGCGGGCGGCGCCGGCAGGGTCAGCTCGCTCATGCCACGACCTGCGCAGTCTCGAGCGCGGGTGTCGGGGCGGGGCGGACCATGCCCTTGGCCCGGGCCATGTAGGTGACCGAGGCGCGCAGCGCGGACTCGAGGTCGCTGCTGCTGAGCGCGGCGGGCAATCCCGTCTGGCCGAGGCTGTTGGGGAAGACATGCCCGTGGGCGAACAGAGCGGTCATGGCGAGCATGTCGTCGAAGCGGCGCCGGGCCCTGGGGTGCAGGTTGGCGATGAACACCGGCCGGATCAGACGGTCGACCATCTCCGGGCCCACCATCCGCGGGCGCGGCGCGTCCAGACCCAGCTCGTCCGCGGTGGCGGCGATGACCTCCAAGGCCCGGTCGGTGCTCAGCGCATTGGTGCCGGCGGTGATCCACACCTCGCCCTCGCGGCGGCCCTGCCGGATCAGACCGGCGATCGTGGCCGCGACCACGTCCTGCGGCACGAAGTCCACGGGCGAGTCGGCCGGAATGGGAACGAGCGGCAGCAGGCCGCGCAGAAGCCCGTGGATGATGCCGTGCATGCCCTGGAACGCGGAGATCGCTCCGGTGGCGGCGTCCCCGATCACCACCGACGGACGGACGATGACCGCCGGGATGCCGGCCGAGCGCACTACATCCTCCCCGGCCCGCTTGGAGTCGAGATAGTCCTCCGGGCGGGCGGTCGCGTCCCCGTGGTCCTGACCCATCTGGGCGCGGGTCAGGTCGGTGCGGTCCACGAACGCGGTCGACACGTGATACATCACGGCGTCGGCGTCCGCGGCGAGTTGCACCATCTGCCGGGTGCCGGCCGCGTTGAGGGCGTGGGTGGCCTCGGGGCCGCTGGAGAAGCCGGTGATGGCCGCGCAGTGCACGACTGCGTCGACACGGGAGGCAAGGCGCTGGTAGGCAGCCTGGTCGAGACCCAGACGCGGCGCGGTCAGGTCTCCGACGAGCTGTTCGTCGGCACCGGGCGCAGGGGTGCGGTGGATCAGGGCGATGACGTGGCAGTCGGACAGCTGGGGCAGCAGCGCGCTGCCCAGGACACCGGACGCGCCGGTGAGCAGAACAGTGGGACCAAAGGGCACGATCGAGCACCTCACGAAGAAGGTCAGCGGACGTACAGGGCATCGATGGGCAGGCAGGCTCCGGCGTCCCCGGGCAGCGGTGGCACGGCTTCACGGCACGGCGAAGCCCAGCCCGGAGTGGGACGCGACAGAGGAAGGGGGCGGGGCGATAGATGCAGAGCTGAACGAGCCGGGGATTCAGGGAATGCGCAGCGGTGCCTGGCCGGCGAAGTACTCGGCCAGCGGCGCGGCCATGCGGGCACGGGACGGCGGGTGGAAGGCCAGCGCGCGGCAGGCGGAGTTGAGGTAGGCGACGTCCGGCGAGCCGATGAATGCCATCCCGCCCAGCGTCTCCACGGTCACCGACAGCACGCGGCTGATTGTGTCCTGCGCGGCGTACCGGCACACCAGGGACCGTGCCAGGGTGTCCTGACTGATCCCGCTCGCAGCGTCGGCAGCGAGCCCTTCCAGGGTGAGCACGGCGGTTTCGACGGAAGCGACCGCGTCGGCTCTGACCGCGGCGTCCGCCCGGTCGTTGAGGAGAAGTCGCTCGACGAGGGCGGATGCCGCGCCGAGGTAGCTGGCGGTCATGAGGGCTTCGAACCAGACGAAGCCGACCGTTTGCAGTTGGTCGAGTCGGCCGTCCGCGGTGACGTCGGTGCGCACCAGCAGCTCGGCCGGCACTTCGACGTCGTCGAGGACGACTTCGTCGCTCTCGGCGCCGGCCAGGATCGGGCTGCCCCAGAACGGTTTGACGGACACCCCGGGTGCGTCGGCGGGGATGAGGGCGATGGCGAGTTGCTCGGTGCCGTCCGGGCCCGGCAGGGGCAGGGAGGCGGTGAGCAGGTTCATGGAGCGGGCCAGGCTGCAGGGCTTCTTCGACCCGCTGAGGAACACCTTGTCGCCCTCGGTGCGGGCGGTCAGGGCCGGGTTGAGGATGCCCTGGCCGGTACGGCCCTCGGCGAAGCCGGAGGCGAGCAGCAGGTTGTCCTTGGCGATCGCCGCGAGCAGCATCCATTCCATGCCGCTGCTGGTGGCTGCCGTCTCGACCAGGGACGCCACGGAGAAGTGGTGCATCGTGGTGGCCACCGCCAGCGACGGCGAGCGGGATCCGAGCCCGCGCTGGACACGGAGGGCGGTGAGCAGGTCCGCGCCCTTGCCGCCGTGCTCGGTGGGCACCAAAAGGCCCGGCCCGCCGGCCTCGGTGAACAGCTTCACCCCTGGGCCGCCGGCCGCCTCCAACTCCGCCAGGGGCGTTGCGGCCAGGCGCTCGTCAAGGCCGGGCAACAGTGCTTCGACGATGGTGCGTTCACGCTGCAGATACCGCATGGACCGGGTCCCCCGCCTGGTTGCGTTGACATGTATCAACCGCTGCGGCACCCCCTACGGGAAGTGCAGGTCAAGTGTCTTCAGCGGCATTGCCAACGCTATGAGGTGCATCTGCAGCACTCGTGCAGCGGAAATGCAGGTTCCGCTCATGAGTTCGACACGATGGGTTGTGAGGTGCTCTGCAGCGGAAACCACCGCTCCGTGCACACACCCAATCGCCGGGCGGGAAGGAACCCGCCGGCTCATGGCGGCGGGGGCCGGGCATCATGCCCGGCCCCCGCCCTGGGTGGTGTGCGGAAGGTGCTGTCTAGTCGTCGAGTCCGATCTTCTGGTGCAGGCGCGCTAGCGGGCGGGGAGCCCACCAGTTGGCGCGTCCGGCCAGGCGCATGAATGCCGGTACGAGGATGCCGCGCACGAGTGTGGCGTCGACGATCACGGCGAGCGCGAGGCCCACTCCCAGGAGCTTGAGCGGGGTGAGCCCGGAGGTGGCGAAGGCGAGCAGGACGGTAGCGACCAGCGCGGCGGCCGCGGTGACTAGTCGGCCGGTGCGCTCGAGCCCCCAGGCGACGGCCGAGATGTTGTCCCCGGTGCGGTGGTACTCCTCCTTGATCCTCGAGAGGAGGAAGACCTCGTAGTCCATGGACAAGCCGAAGGCGACGCAGAACATCAGAATCGGGGTGTCGATGTCGAGCATGCCGGTGACGGTGAAGTCACCGACGAGCCAGCGCAGATGGCCGTCCTGGAAGACGTAGACCATCGCCCCGAAGGTGGCCGTGAGGCTGAGCAGGTTCAGCACGATGGCCTTGAGCGGGATGAGCAGGCTGCCGGTGAACAGGAACAGCAGTACCAGCGTTGAGGCGGCGATGATCCCCAGCGCCCAGGGCAGCTTGTCGCCCAGGGTGGCCTTGGAGTCGACCAGCAGGGCGGCCTGGCCGCCGACGAGGACCGTGTCGGGTGCGGGCTGGGCGCGGACGGTGCCGACCAGGTCCATGCCGCGCTCGGAGTACGGCTCGGTTTCGGAGACCACCGACAACCAGGTGCCCTTGTCCGCCTTGAACCGGTCGGAGGCCGACCCGGGTGGGGCGACCTTCTGGCCTTCGCTGTAGGAACCGGTGAGTGCGTCGACGCGGGTGATGCCGGGCACGGTCGACAGCTGCTGGGCGTAGTCGGCCACCTTGGTGGACTGTGTCTTTGCGTCGATGGCGGGGAGGACAACGTTCAGGGGCGAACCCTCACGGTTGTCGAACTCCTCGCGCAGGACTTGGGCGCCTTGGTGGGCCGGCGAATTGGCGGGCAGGACACGGTCGTCGCTGTCGCCGAACTCGGCGCGGAGGAACGGCAAGCCGAGGGCCACCAGGACCGCGGCGATGGTGAGGGCGAACGGCAGCGGGCGGCGCATGACCGCCATCGCCAGCTTGTGCCAGAACCCTTCCCGATCGGTCAGCGCGGCGGCGGCCTTGGCGTTCCGACGGAAGAGGCGGCGCACATTGAGGGCATCGATGCGGCGGCCGAGGACAGCGAGCAGGGCAGGCAGGACGACGACGGACCCGAGCGCGGCCAGGATCACCACCGCAATGCCCGAGTAGGCGAAGGACCGCAGGTGATACATGGGGAAGACGAGCATCGCCGACAGGGACACGGCGACGGTGAGGGCGGAGAACAAGACCGTACGGCCGGCGGTGCGGACGGATTCGGCGATCGCCTCGTGCACGGTGCGTCCGCGGGCGAGCTCTTCGCGGTAGCGGGTGACGATGAAGAGGCTGTAGTCGATGGCCAGGCCCAGGCCGAGGGCCGTGGTGATGTTGACGGAGAACACCGACACCTGGACGACCATGTCGAGCAGCCGCAGGATCACGAAGGACCCGATGACGGCGAGGACGCCGACCGCGAGGGGGGTGCTGGCCGCCACGACGCTGCCGAACACGAGCAGCAGGATGATCAGCACGAGCGGCCCGGACAGCAACTCCGCCTTGGTGAGGTCTTCCTCGCTGCGCTTTTCGATCTCCATACGCACGGCGGTCACGCCGGTGGCGGTGACCTTCAGCGGACCGCGTTCGCCGACCACTTCAGGCACGATCCGGGCGGCGGTCTTGCGGACCTGGTCCTCGTCACCGGTCAGCCGCACCATGATCAGGCCCGTGGTGCCGTCCTTCGAGCGGAGGGTGGGCGCCTTGCCGAGCGTCCAGTAGGAGGCGGCCTGCACGACGCCCGGCTCGTCGGCGAGCCGCTCCGTCAGCGCTGTTCCTTCGCTGCTGATCGGGGCGGCGTCGATGTTCTCTTCGGCGGCGGCAATGAACACCAGGTGCGGGGAGCCGCCTTCGAAGCGAGTGTTGAGCAGTTCGTCGGCGCGCGCGGACTCGGAGGCGGGGACAGTGATGCCGCCTTCCGACAGGCGGCTTTCGACATCGGAGCCGAACGGTACGGCGACGACCAGGGCCGCCAACGTGACCAGCAGGACCCAAAGCCTGCGGCGGGCCAGCCAGCGGCCGATGCGCGCCAGGCCACGCGTCGATACGGGCGGAACGGTGTCGGGGGCGGTTTCGGTACGGGCGGTGGATGCGGAACCCACGCCTCCTCCTTGAGGTCAACAGGGGGCGCCCACGCGGGGAGGACGCGTACGAAGGGACAGGGAGAGGGGCCGGCCCGGCTTGGCCTGGCCGAGCTTGTTAGAACGGGCGTCAGCGTAGGAAGGCGTCGGTCAACGGCCGGGCAGCTCATATGCAGGAGAGGTACAAGGCACGGTCCGGGATCACCTCCGGCCGTCCTGCAGGAGAGGGATGCCGGCCTGCCGGCTGCCGCTTGGCGACCAGGCCGGAAGGAGTACCTCGGCGTGCAGCCCGCCTCCTGCTGCTTCTCGCAGGAGCACGCTGCCGTTGTTGGCGCGGGCGAGACTGGCGGCGATGGCCAGGCCCAGTCCGGACCCCTCACCCTCGATGGCCGTGGAGCCTCGCCAGAACCGGTCACAGGCACGGGCCCGCTCCACGTCGCTCATCCCGGGGCCCTCGTCGATGCACTGCACGGCGACGGTCTCGGCGTCCTGGACGAGCCGCAGCCACACCGTGCTGCCAGGGGGTGCTATCCGCACCGCGTTGTCGAGGAAGACATCAACGATCTGGTCCACCGTGCCCGCGACCGCTGCCGCCAGCGCCTCACCGTCACTGTCGATCGCGAGCGCTACGTGCCGCGGCTCGGCCGACAGGCGCCAGGACGCGACGCGTTCTTCGACCACGGCGAGTACATCCACCGGTTCGGCGCTCTGGGGACCGGACTCGGTCCGTGCCAGCAACAGGAGGGCGTTGAGGATGCCGGTCATCCGGTCCACTTCACCGATGGCCTGCTCCAGGCTGCGCGTCCCGCCCGCTCGCACGTGCGGTTCCATGTTCTCCAGCCGCAGTCGCAAGGCCACCAGTGGAGAACGCATCTGGTGTGAGGCGTCGGAGACGAAAGCCTTCTGCACCCTTACCTGCTGCTGAACCTGCTCGGCCAGGTGATTGAAGGTCTCGGCCAGCACCCGCAGATTTGGCGGCCCGAGATGGACGGGCACGCGAGCGCTGTGGTCACCTGCCGCGAACCGGCGCGCGGCACTCTCCAGGTACCGCACGGGGCGCAGAATCCAGCGGGCGAGGGGCTCGGCCAGGAACCCGCTCGCAGCCAGTGCGAGAGCTCCGATCACGGCGACGACCGCCCAGATCGTCCACTGCTTCAGCTCCAGATCGTCCAGCGCAGAGCACACCACCACTACGCCGACCAGCACCCCTTGGTGAAGCACCGGTACCGCGACGATCAGCTCGTTCGGGCGCTCGGAAACCTGCCGGTCGGCCGAATCGGTGAACTGGCCCCGGAGAGCCGCCTTCACCACCCTCTGGTCGGCCAGTTCGGCGGGCGTCAGCAAGCACAAGGCCCCTTCCACTGACTGTCCGCGGGCGTCGTAGACGTGGGCGCGGCCACCGGTGCGGTCCTGGTAGGCAGCGATGCTCTCCCGTAGAACATCCTGTTCCCGGCCCGTCAGAGCCCGTGCGGCAGTGGACGACAACTGCCGTGCCTCTACGGCGCGTGCATGGGCGAGCTCACGAAATGCCTCATCGCTGCGCTCCATGGCCAGCGGCAGCCCGAGCACGGCAACGACCGCCACCGGTAAGGCCACCAAGGCCGCAATCAGATGACGCCGCATTGTCTGTCCCCCTTATCCACCGCGGCAGAGCGGCATGAATCGTGTGCCGGCCTGGTCACGCCCGGTCGGGCAGGACCAGGCGGAACCCCACACCCCGCACCGACTCGATCCACTCCCGACCGCCGAGCTTGGAGCGCAGCGAGCCGATGTGAACGTCGAGCGTGCGCGTGGAGCCGTGCCAGTTCGGGTCCCAGACCTCGTTGATCAGATCCTCCCGGTGGCGCACCGCCCCCGGATCCGCAAGCAGCGCCGCCAGCAGATCGAACTCACGTCGCGTCAGGCGAAGGCGCTGTCCGTCCAGGGCGACCTGTCGAGTGCGCAGATCCACGGTGAGCGGACCGAACACGCACCCCTCTTCCTCACCAGCGCCCGGGGACGATGGCGTGGAGTGCACCCTGCGGGACACCGCCTCCATACGCGCCATCAACTCCCGCATGCTGTAGGGCTTGACCATGTAGTCGTCCGCCCCTGCCTGGAGCATCAGGACCCGGTCCAACTCCTCGGACCGGGCAGTGACGGCGATGATCGGCACAGTCGACGTCTCCCGGACCCGGCGGCACACCTCCTGCCCGTCTAGGTCCGGCAGTCCCAGATCCAGCAGAACGAACTCCGTACTCGGTGCCGCGTGAAGCGCCTCCACCCCGCTGGCGACCCAGTCGACATCGTGCCCGAATCGCTGCAGCGCTTCTGTCAGCGCCTCGGCGATCCGAGCGTCGTCTTCCACCACAAGAACCTGCATCTCCGCACCCCCCGATGCGAGCGGACTCGTCCCCCTGACGAGTCCGCTCGCATCGGATGCTAACGATGTAATCGGAATGGATGGATGAAACCGATGGGTAACCAGAGAATCTGCCAGCATTTCGCATCGCTGTGAGACGCTATCATCGTTTCCTGACGATGAATAGGCGGGTGACGATGCAGTCCACCGAACCAGTCAGCGCAGCCGATTCGTGCTCAGCCCCTACGGCGGCCGTCGCACTCTTCCGAGCACTCGGCGACCCCGGGCGACTGGCGATCCTGCGCCGGCTCGCGGAAGGCGAAGCCCGGATGACGGATTGGTGACCTGCGTGGGCCTGGCGCAGTCCACGGTCTGGGCGCCCCTGTCCTGCCTGCGCGACTGCAGCCTGGTCGACTCCCGCCCCCGGGGCCGGGCCTCCCTGTACTTCCTGGCCCGCCCGGAGCTGCTGGACCTGCTGGCCGCCGCCGAGCAGCTGCTCGCCGCGACCGGCGAGGCGGTGGATCTGTGCCCCACCTACGGCACCCACCCCGCCCCCGAGGGGCCCGCCCGATGAGTAGCCCGCCGTCCACCGCCGCCACGCCAAATGTGACCAGCCCCGCCGCGCCCCGCGCGGTCCGCTATGCGAAGTTCACAATCGGCTACAACGTCGTCGAGGACATCATCGCCATCTCCGCCGGCGCGCGGTCGCCGGGGCCGTGCCGCTGACCGGCTTCGGTATCGACTCCGGTATCGAGGGTCGCCGCCGCCGTGCTGGTGCTGGTGCGGCTGCTCGCTGAGATCAAGGGCGGCGAGCCGGATGAGGCCAAGGAACGCCGCGCGCCGAAGTTCATCGCCATAACGTTCTTCGCGCTCGCCGCGTAGGTCACCGTCGAGGGCATCCGTGATCTGGTCGGCGGCGAGCAGCCCGACACCTCCCTCATCGGGATCGTGCTGACCGGCCTGCCCAAGGTGATCATGCCGTGGCCAGCCCGAGCCAAGCGCAAGGCCGGGCGGCAGCAGCCTCGACCTCGGCCTCGCCGTGCCAGTCACCGTGCCCAGCCCGCGCGCCCCCGGGCGGCGAACGAGCTGGCCAGGCGCCACGCTGAACGCCGGAGCCGGTCAGCGCAGGCGGCCAAGACCGGGCACTAAGCGGCCGGTGCGGGCGGCGTACTGCCGCCACGCGCACCCGTGGATCCGGTCCAGGTAGGGCTCCTCGATCCGGCGGACCTGGAGCTCGTTGCCGATGAGCATGGCCACCAGGCCCACGGCGGCGAGGGCGTTGGGAACGGCGAGGGCAAGCCCTGCGGTCATCGCGGTCAGCGCGGCGTAGATGGGATTGCGCACCAGACGAAACGGACCGGAGGTGACCAGCGCCGGGCGCTCGCCCGGATCGACCGTGGTGCGCCAGGAGGCGCCCATGGCGAGCTGGCAGGCGAAGACTGCCGCGATGCTCAGCCCGGCCAGCAGCGCGCCGGCCACGCGCAGCGCGGGCCGGTCCAGGGCGGGCAGCGGGGCCAGGTCGAGAAGATCCGCCACCGGGGCCGCGACGCCGGTGGCGAGGCCGCCGAGCGCGCTGGCCAGCCGGGCGCACCAGTGGAAGACGCCAACCGGGCGCCGCACCCCGCTCTGGCCGGTGCGGCGCCGCTGGACGGCGATCCGCACCCCGCCGTCCAACAGGAGGAACACGGCGAACAGGACCAGGGCCGCGATCGCCATCGTGCTCACCCCCTGACCGGGTGCTTACGGGCGGCGCCGAGCAGGTAGTCGCCACGAATCTTCGTGCACGCCCCGTGGACGTCGAGCCCGTGGCGCGGGAGTTCGGCGAGGAAGTCGTCGGCGGTGAACCGGTCGTGCTGCGGATGCTCGAACAGCAGCCGGTACGAGGGGCGGGCCAGGGCGTGCGCGGTGACCTCGTCGAAGACGAACACCCCACCCGGCTTGAGCACGCGGGCGATCTCCGCGACGCCCGAGCGCCAGTCGGGGATGTGGTGGATGATCGCGAAGTCGAACGCCGCGTCGTACGTATCGTCCTCCGCGCCGAAAGCGGCCCTGAGGTCGGTGGCGTCGCCCACCGCCAGGCGGACCCGGCCCGGCCGGTCCACGAGACGGCGCCGGGCCTTGGCCACCATGCTCTCGTCCAGGTCGATCGCGTCGACGCGGGCGGCGCGGAAGCGGTCGAGGATCATCCGCGTGCCGTAGCCGGAGCCGCAACCGATCTCCACCGCCCGGGAGCCCGGCGGCAGCGGGCCGCCGGCCAGCCTCAGCAGGGCCGGGACCTCGTAGAAGCGTTGCAGCGCCCGGCGGACGGGACTGTCGACCGCCGCCTTCTCGATCCGGTTCATCAGCATGACGACCCCATAGATTGCATCGACTTCAACAGCTATCATCGCCCTATGACGATGAATAGCACGGAGGCCGCACCGGCGGCCACCACCTCATGCGGGGCGCCGTCGGCGGCGGTGGCCCTGTTCCGCTCGCTGGGCGACCCGGCCCGCCTGGCGATCCTGCGACGGCTCGCCGAGGGCGAGGCCCGGGTGACGGACCTGGTCGGCTGCGTGGGGCTGGCGCAGTCCACGGTCTCGGCGCACCTGTCCTGCCTGCGCGACTGCAACCTGGTCGACTCCCGCCCCCAGGGCCGGGCCTCCCTGTACTTCCTGGCCCGCCCGGAACTGCTGGACCTGCTGGCCGCCGCCGAGCAGCTGCTCGCCGCGACCGGCGAGGCGGTAGATCTGTGCCCCACCTACGGC
>NZ_JBEXQG010000104.1:0-24632 GCF_040612485.1 Streptomyces sp. NPDC006385 | reverse complement strand
GCCTCGTGGATCCGGGTGATGGCCTCTTCGACCGACACCCCGGAGATCCGGGCCATGTGCTCGACCTCGCTCGCCCCCAGGCTGCACCCCCGCCCGCCTACCGCTCCGGCGTCGCCTGGCTCCCGCACAGCCGCACCGCCGCCCTCGCGGTCGGCCCCACCGGCACCGACCTGACGACGGACGGCGGCCGCACCTGGCGGACCGTCGACACCGGCTCGTACGACACCGTGGACTGCACACCGGACCGGGGCTGCTGGGCCGCGGGGGAGAAGGGCCGGGTCGCGCGGCTGGAGAGCTGACGCCGGAATGTGGGTACTCGGACGCCGACTACGAGAGGAGTGACTCACATGCCGGCCGGTTCGAGCTCCAAGCGGGAACGCCAGTACGAGCACATCAAGAAGAGTGCCCAGGACCGGGGCGAGAGCACCTCGCGCGCCAAGGAGATCGCGGCGCGGACGGTGAACAAGGAACGCGCCCGGTCCGGTGAGTCCAAGTCCGCCAGCCGTACGTCCACCCAGGACATGTCCTCGGGCAAGCGGGGCGGCCAGCGGTCGGGCAAGGGCTCCCAGGGCCCCACCTACGACCAGCTGTACGAGGAGGCCAAGAAGCGCAACATCCACGGGCGTTCGGACATGAACAAGAGCCAGCTCAAGCAGGCGCTGGGCAAGTGAGGCCCAGCGGGGCGCTCGCGGTACCGCTCCAGTTCCGGCGCCGTCCTCGTGGCGGCGAACTCGGGATCTCGCATCCCGGCGCCCGCGCCGGTCGGCTCCGGCACCGTACGCTCGGATCCACCATGACGACCGTACGCATACCCGCGGGCTGGCCCGCGACCGAGGAAGAAGCCCGCGCCGTCCAGGACGAGTTGCGGGAGCGGGTGGTCCTCGACGAGCCGGGGCCACCGGCAGGGGCCGGGCACGTGACCGGGGTCGACGTGGCCTACGACGACGCGCGGGACGTGGTCGCGGCGGCGGCCGTCGTCCTGGACGCGGCGAGCCTCGGCGTCGTCGCCGAGGCCACGGCCGTCGGGCGGATCTCCTTCCCGTACGTCCCCGGCCTGCTCGCCTTCCGTGAGATGCCCACGGTGCTGGCCGCCCTCGACGCCCTGCCCTGCCCGCCCGGACTCGTCGTCTGCGACGGCTACGGCCGGGCCCACCCGCGCCGCTTCGGCCTCGCCGCCCACCTCGGCGTCCTCACCGGCCTGCCGACGATCGGCGTGGCCAAGAACCCGTTCACCTTCACCTACGACGACCCCGGCGCCGCACGCGGCTCGTCCGCGCCCCTCATGGCGGACGACGAGGAGGTCGGCCGCGCCCTGCGCACCCGGGACGGGGTGAAACCGGTGTTCGTGTCGGTCGGCCACCGCGTGAGCCTCGACAACGCCTGCGCGCACACCCTCGCCCTGACCCCCGAGTACCGGCTGCCGGAGACCACCCGCCGCGCGGACTCCCTGTGCCGACAGGCGCTGACGGAGGCGACCCACCCGGCCGCCTGATCTGAGTACGTGGCCTGAGTACCCGTACGGATGTGGCGGGCTCGGCCCGGTCGGCAGGCTGGGCCGCATGACGACGCACCGCTCACCGAAGCCCCTCGCCGACCCCGACCGCCCCGTCGAGCGTGCCGTGACGGCCGCGCTGGTCCTGGCCACGCTGGCCGGGCTGGGCTGGATCGTCGGGATGATCTACACCCTCGCGGGGTGGCCGCTCTGAGGCCCCCCGTGCGGGCGATCACCTCGTGGAGCGGTTGAACCGACCGCGGTCGAGAGTTTCCCCGACGGCATGCCCTGCGACGTGCTCCCCGCACACCTGCTCAAGGGCCAGAAGGCCCTGGTCACCGGGGTGAACTCCGGCATCGGCAGGGCGACTGCGGTGGCTTTCGGCCGCGCCGGGGCCGACGTGGTCGTGAACTACGTGGCCGGCCGCGAGGAAGCCGAGAAGGCGGTCGAGGAGATCGAGTCCTTCGGGGTGCGGGCGGCGGCCCACGAGGCGGACGTCTCCGACGAGGACCAGGTCGTCGCCATGACGAACCGGATGGTCGAGGAGTTCGGCACCATCGACATCCTGGTGGCCGACGCCGGTCTCCAGCGCGACGCGCCGTTCACCGAGATGACGCTCGACCAGTGGCGGAAGGTCCTCGACGTGAACCTCACCGGGCAGTTCCTGTGCGCCCGGGAGGCCACCAGGGAGTTCCTGCGGCGCGGCGTCGTCCCCGAGGTGTCCCGCGCGGCCGGAAAGATCATCTGCATGAGTTCGGTGCACCAGGTCATCCCGTGGGCCGGACACGTCAACTACGCCGCGTCCAAGGGCGGCGTGCGGATGATGACGGAGACGCTCGCCAGGAGCTCGCGCCGAAGAAGTTCCGCGTGAACGCCATCGCCCCGGGCGCCGTCCGGACCCCCATCAACCGCGGCGCCTGGGACACGCCCCAAGCCCGCGAGGACCTCCTCAAGCTGATTCCTTACGATCGGGTCGGCGACCCGGAGGACATCGCACACGCCGCCGTCGGTCTCGCCTCCGACCTCATGGACTACGTCGTGGGCGCCACGCTCTGCGTGGACGGCGGGATGACCCTCTTCCCCGGTTTCGCCACCGGCGGCTGACCGCACGGCCGTCCTTCACCCCGGCGCCCCACATCGTCCTGGGAGCCGCCGCCGACAGGGCGCGGCCGCCGGCGGGCTCAGCTCACCGGCCGGCGGCCACCCGGAAGGTGATCCCCGCCCGGCGCAGCCGCTCGATCAGCGCGTCCCCCATCGCGACCGCCGTCGTGACCTGCCCGGCCGTCGGCGGCAGCTCGTCGAAGGCGAGGGACAGGGCCGACTCGGCGAACATCTTCGCCGTCTCGCCGTACCCGGGATCACCGCCCGCGACCTCGGTGAACACCCGCCGGCCGCCGCCCTCGCCGACGAAGCGCACGGAGAACCAGCTCCGCGCGCGCTTCTCGGGACCCGGCCCCTCGCCGGGCTTGAACCGGTCGGACAACCAGCGCCGGGCGGGCGGCACTTGGGCGGCCGTGAGGAGCGCGCCCATCGCCGCGACACCGCCGACCGCGACGGGCAGATGGCGTACGGCGGCGTAGTGCCGGTAGCGGAAGTCGGGGCCGTAGCGCTCCAGGGCCCGCGCGGAGCGCTTGACGATCTGCGGGTCGATCGTCGGCAGCGGCAGCGCCCACGCACCGACCTCCCTGGCGAACCGGGGCGTGCCCGTCGGCGCCAGGGCCCGGCGCCCCATCACCCGCGGCTCGTGGCGGGCACGGTCACGCGCGGCGGCCAGCATCTGGCGTCCGCGTGAGAACTGGTGGAGCGCCGAGGCGAACGTACCGCCCGAGAAGGTGGCGTCGGCTGTCACGAACCCGTCCACCGTGAGCGGAACGCCCTCCGGCAGCTGCTGGACGGTGAAGTACGCGCCCAGGTCGTGCGGGACGGAGTCGAAGCCGCAGGCGTGCACCAGCCGCGCGCCGGTCTCACGCGCGCGTGCGTCGTGCCGGACGTACGTCCGGTCCACGAACTCCGGCTCCCCACAGAGGTCGAGGTAGTCGGCGCCGGTGTCCGCGCAGGCCGCGACGAGGTCTTCGCCGTAGGTCAGGTACGGGCCCACCGTCGTGGCCACCACGCGCGCGTGCTCGGCGAGACGGCGCACGGCGGCCGGATCGGACACGTCCGCCTCCACCACCGCGATCCCCTCGCCGCCGGGCAGCCGGTCGCGCAGCCGCTCCAGCTTCTCCTTGCTGCGGCCGGCGATCGCCCAGCGCAGCCCCTCGGGTGCCTGCGCGGCGAGGTATTCCGCGGTGAGTACCCCGACGAAGCCCGTCGCTCCGACGAGCACGATGTCGTACGGGCGATCCGCCCTGCTCGGCCTGCTCATGGCACCCCTCGGTCTCGCAGCTCGCGCCGTTGTCGGGGGCCGAGGCTAGCGTGAGGGGTGCGGAGCCCGACGACGAGCCCGGAGGTATGCGGTGGCCGTGCCCAGGAACGCCCTGAAGAAGTGGGAGAAAGTGCGGGACTTCGCCCTGGGGTTGCCGGGCGCCACCGAGGACTTCCCGTGGGGCGAGACGGTCGCGAAGGTCAACAAGAAGGTGTTCGTCTTCCTCGGCGTCGACGACGGCAGCCATCCGCTGGGCATAACGGTGAAGCTCACGGACGAGTCGGCCCACGCGCACGCCCTGACCTGCCCGGGTGCCGAGCCCGCCGGGTACGGCCTGGGCAGGTCCGGCTGGGTGAGCATCCCGCTGGAGCACCACGGCGCCCCGGCGGCCGAGCTGCTGTGCGACTGGGTGGAGGAGAGCTACCGCACGATCGCGCCGAAGCGGCTGACAGCCGAGCTGGACGGGCGCTGATTTCAGCGGGACAGGTTCGCGGCCGGGTTTCCTGCGGGCAACTTGCTAAGCGCTTGCTCTTGTGCCCAGTGGAACATGTTCTTAGCATCACAGGTGTTACAGCGATTGTGTCATACCCTTGGGGGCAGGATGGCGACGACGCCAGGACGAGGCCCGCTCACCGGCGTGCGCGTGGTCGAGCTGGCCGGGATCGGGCCCGGCCCGTTCGCCGCCATGCTCCTCGCCGACCTGGGCGCCGACGTCGTCCGCGTGGACCGGCCCGGCGGCACGGGGCTCGCGATCGACCCCGAGTACGACATCACCAACCGCAACAAGCGCTCCGTGGTCGTCGACCTAAAGTCGCCCGACGGCGCGGCCCGCGTCCTCGACCTCGTCGCACGCGCCGACATCCTCATCGAGGGCTATCGCCCCGGTGTCGCCGAGCGCCTCGGCGTCGGTCCCGACGCCTGCCACGCCCGCAACCCCACGCTGGTCTACGGCCGGATGACCGGCTGGGGCCAGGAGGGGCCGCTCGCCCACCGCGCCGGCCACGACATCGCGTACATCGCGCTCACCGGCACCCTCGGCATGATCGGCAGCCCCGACGAGCCACCGGCCGTCCCCGCCAACCTGGTCGGCGACTACGCGGGCGGCTCCCTCTACCTCGTCGTGGGCGTCCTCGCCGCCCTCCACCACGCGCGCGCGAGCGGCGCCGGCCAGGTCGTCGACGCCGCCATCGTCGACGGCACCTCCCACCTCGCCGCGATGATCCACGGCATGCTCGCCGCCGGCGGCTGGCAGGACCGGCGCGGCGCCAACCTCCTGGACGGCGGCTGCCCCTACTACGGCACCTATGAGACGGCCGACGGGAAGTACATGGCGGTCGGCGCCCTGGAGCCCCAGTTCTACGACGAGTTCCTGGGACTGCTCGGTGTCACGGAGTTCGCGTCCGCCCGCAAGGACTGGACGCGCTGGGGCGAGCTGCGCGCGGCGGTCGCGGCCCGCTTCAAGTGCCGTACGAGGGACGAGTGGACGGCCGTCTTCGAGGGCACCGACGCCTGCGTGGCCCCCGTGCTGTCGCTGCGTGAGGCCCCGCACCACCCGCACCTCGCCGCCCGCGGCACCTTCACCGACCACGGCGGCATCACCCAGCCCGCCCCCGCCCCCCGCTTCTCCGCCACCCCCACCGCCGTACGCACCGGCCCCGCCCAACCGGGCGCCGACACGGCGGAGGTGGCCCGCGACTGGGGCGTACCCGGGTTGCTGAGTGCCCCCGGCGTGGCGAGCGCCGAGGTGACACCTCCGAATCCGAAGGGCGCCGGTACGGCACGCCCGGACGCGAGCCACGCAGACATGAAGGGCCTCGAATGAAACGGCGGATCTTCGCTCCCGAGCACGACGCGTTCCGGGAGACCGTGCGGGCCTTCCTCGCCCGGGAGGTGCTGCCGTACTACGAGCAGTGGGAGAAGGACGGCATCGTCTCCCGCGACGCCTGGCGCGCGGCCGGAAAGCAGGGCCTGCTCGGCTTCGCCGTGCCCGAGGAGTACGGAGGCGGCGGCACCCCCGACTTCCGGTACAGCGCCGTCCTCGCCGAGGAGTTCACCCGCGCGGGCGCCCCGGGCCTCGCCCTCGGACTCCACAACGACATCATCGGCCCCTACCTGACGGGTCTCGCCACCGATGAGCAGAAGCGCCGCTGGCTGCCCGGCTTCTGCGACGGCACGCTGATCACCGCCATCGCGATGACCGAACCCGGCGCCGGATCCGACCTCCAGGGCATCCGCACCCACGCCGAGGACCGCGGCGACCACTGGGTGCTCAACGGCTCCAAGACGTTCATCTCCAACGGCATCCTGGCCGACCTGGTGATCGTCGTCGCGAAGACGACCCCCGAGGGTGGCGCGCACGGGTTGTCGCTGCTCGTCGTCGAGCGCGGCATCGCGGGCTTCGAGCGCGGCCGCAACCTCGACAAGATCGGCCAGAAGGCGCAGGACACGGCCGAGTTGTTCTTCCGGGACGTCCGCGTGCCGAAGGAGAACCTCCTCGGCGACCTCGACGGCGCCTTCGTCCACCTGATGACGAACCTCGCCCAGGAACGCCTGAGCATCGCCGTGTCCGCGATCGCCGCCGCCGAGCACCTGCTGGAGATCACCACGCGGTACGTCAAGGAGCGCGAGGCGTTCGGGCGCCCCCTGGCGACCAAGCAGCACATCCGCTTCGAGGTGGCCGAGATGGCCACCGAGTGCGCCGTCACCCGCACGTTCCTGGACCGCTGCATAGCGGACCACTCGAACGGCGAGCTCGACGCCGTCCACGCCTCGATGGCCAAGTGGTGGGCGACCGAGCTCCAGAAGCGGGTCGCCGACCGCTGTCTGCAGTTGCACGGCGGCTACGGCTACATGAGCGAACACCCGGTCGCCCGTGCCTTCACCGACGGCCGCATCCAGACCATCTACGGCGGGACGACCGAGATCATGAAGGAGATCATCGGCCGTTCCCTGCTCGGCTGAGGCCCTCCTGCCGGGCCGACCCTCACCGAAAGGCTTCCCTGTGAGCACCGAAGCGTACGTGTACGACGCGATCCGCACCCCGCGCGGCCGCGGCAAGGCGAACGGCGCCCTGCACGGCACCAAGCCCATCGACCTGGTCGTCGGTCTCATCCACGAGATCCGCGACCGCTTCCCGGACCTCGACCCCGCCGCCGTCGACGACATCGTGCTGGGCGTCGTCGGCCCGGTCGGCGACCAGGGCTCCGACATCGCCCGTATCGCCGCCATCGCGGCCGGACTCCCGGACACGGTCGCGGGCGTGCAGGAGAACCGCTTCTGTGCCTCGGGCCTGGAGGCCGTCAACCTGGCCGCCGCCAAGGTGCGTTCGGGGTGGGAGGACCTCGTCCTCGCGGGCGGCGTCGAGTCCATGTCCCGGGTGCCGATGGCCTCGGACGGCGGTGCCTGGTTCAACGACCCGATGACCAACCTCGCCGTCAACTTCGTGCCGCAGGGCATCGGCGCCGACCTCATCGCCACCATCGAGGGCTTCTCGCGCCGCGACGTCGACGAGTACGCGGCACTGTCGCAGGAGCGCGCGGCGACGGCCTGGAAGGAGGGCCGCTTCGACCGGTCCGTCGTCCCGGTCAAGGACCGCAGCGGCCTCGTCGTCCTCGACCACGACGAGCACATGCGGCCGGGCACCACCGCCGACTCGCTGGCCAAGCTCAAGCCGTCCTTCGCGGACATCGGCGACCTGGGCGGATTCGACGCCGTGGCGCTCCAGACGTACCACTGGGTCGAGAAGATCGACCACGTCCACCACGCGGGCAACTCCTCCGGCATCGTCGACGGTGCCTCGCTGGTCGCGATCGGCTCGAAGGAGGTCGGCGAGCGCTACGGGCTCACACCGCGCGCGCGGATCGTCTCCGCCGCCGTCTCCGGCTCCGAGCCCACCATCATGCTCACCGGCCCCGCCCCCGCCACCCGCAAGGCGCTCGCCAAGGCCGGGCTGACCATCGACGCCATCGACCTCGTCGAGATCAACGAGGCGTTCGCGGCGGTCGTCCTGCGCTTCGTGAAGGACATGGGCCTGTCCCTGGACAAGGTCAACGTCAACGGCGGCGCGATCGCCCTCGGCCACCCGCTCGGCGCGACCGGCGCCATGATCCTCGGCACGCTCGTCGACGAACTGGAGCGCCAGGACAAGCGGTACGGCCTCGCCACGCTGTGCGTGGGCGGCGGCATGGGCGTCGCCACCATCGTCGAGCGCATCTGACCCCCTCCCGACGGATCACACGGAGCACCTCCACATGAGCACTGAGTCCACGACCATCCGCTGGGAACAGGACCGCACCGGCCTCGTCACCCTCGTCCTCGACGACCCGAACCAGTCCGCGAACACCATGAACCAGGCGTTCCGCGACTCCCTCGCCGCGATCACCGACCGCCTGGAGGCCGAGAAGGACACCATCCGCGGTGTCATCATCACCTCCGCCAAGAAGACCTTCTTCGCCGGCGGCGACCTGCGCGACCTGATCCGGGTCACCCCGGAGACCGCGCAGGAGCTGTTCGACGGCGGCATGGCGATCAAACGCCACCTGCGGCGCATCGAGACCCTCGGCAAGCCGGTCGTCGCCGCGATGAACGGCGCGGCCCTGGGCGGCGGTTACGAGATCGCGCTCGCCTGCCACCACCGCATCGCCCTCGACGCGCCCGGCTCCAAGATCGGCTGCCCCGAGGTCACCCTCGGCCTGCTGCCCGGCGGAGGCGGCGTCGTGCGCACCGTACGCCTCCTCGGCATCGCCGACGCCCTGCTGAAGGTCCTGCTCCAGGGCACCCAGTACAACCCGCGGCGCGCCCTGCAGAACGGCCTGATCGACGACGTGGCCGACACCCAGGAGGAACTGCTCGCCAAGGCCCGCGCCTTCATCGACGCCCACCCCGAGTCGCAGCAGCCCTGGGACCGGCCCGGCTACAAGATCCCGGGCGGCACGCCCGCCAACCCCAAGTTCGCGGCGAACCTGCCCGCCTTCCCGGCCAACCTGCGCAAGCAGACGAACGGCGCCCCCTACCCGGCCCCGCGCAACATCCTCGCCGCCGCCGTCGAGGGCGCCCAGGTCGACTTCGAGACCGCTCAGGTGATCGAGGCCCGCTACTTCGTGGAGCTGGCGGCGGGCCAGACCTCCAAGAACATGATCCAGGCGTTCTTCTTCGACCTCCAGGCGGTCAACTCCGGCGCCAACCGCCCCCAGGGCATCGAGGCGCGGGGGGTCCGCAAGGTCGCCGTCCTGGGCGCCGGGATGATGGGCGCGGGCATCGCCTACTCGTGCGCCCGAGCGGGGATCGACGTCGTCCTGAAGGACGTGTCGCTGGAAGCGGCCCTCAAGGGCAAGGGCTACTCCGAGAAGCTCTGCGCGAAGGCGGTCTCCCGGGGCCGTTGGACGAAGGACAAGGCGGACGCGCTGCTGGCCCGCATCACCCCCACGGCCGACCCCCAGGACGTGGCCGGCTGCGACGCGGTGATCGAGGCCGTCTTCGAGAACCCGGAGCTCAAGCACAAGGTCTTCCAGGAGATCCAGCACATCGTCGAGCCGGACGCGCTGCTGTGCTCCAACACCTCCACGCTGCCGATCACCAGCCTCGCCGAAGGCGTCGAGCGCCAGGCCGACTTCATCGGACTGCACTTCTTCTCGCCCGTCGACAAGATGCCGCTCGTCGAGATCATCAAGGGCGAGCGGACCGGCGAGGAGGCGCTGGCCCGCGCCTTCGACCTGGTCCGGCAGATCAGCAAGACGCCGATCGTGGTGAACGACTCGCGCGGCTTCTTCACCTCCCGGGTCATCGGCCACTTCATCAACGAGGGCGTCGCGATGGTCGGCGAGGGCATCGAGCCCGCGTCGGTCGAGCAGGCGGCGGCCCAGGCCGGTTACCCCGCCAAGGTCCTCGCCCTGATGGACGATCTGACGCTCACGCTCCCGCGCAAGATCCGGGGCGAGTCCAAGCGGGCCGTGGAGGAGGCGGGCGGCAACTGGACCGCCCACCCCGCCGAGGCGGTCATCGACCGCATGGTCGACGAGTTCGGCCGCCCGGGCCGCAGCGGCGGAGCCGGCTTCTACGAGTACGACGAGGACGGCAGGCGGACCGCTCTGTGGCCGGGCCTGCGCGAGCACTTCACCCGCGAGGGCGCGCGGATCCCGTTCCGGGACATGCAGGAACGCATGCTGTTCTCCGAGGCGCTGGACACGGTCCGGCTGCTGGAGGAGGGCGTCCTGACCTCGGTCGCCGACGCCAACATCGGCTCGATCCTCGGCATCGGGTTCCCCGGCTGGACGGGTGGTGTCCTGCAGTACATCAACGGCTACGAGGGCGGTGCGGCCGGCTTCGTGGCACGCGCGCGTGAGCTGGCGCAGACGTACGGGGAGCGGTTCACGCCGCCGGCGTTGCTGGTGGAGAAGGCCGAGAAGGGGGAACGCTTCGAGGACGCGTGACGCCGGGGCGTCGGTGCGCCGGGGCGTCGGATGCCGGGCGGGGGAGTCCCTGCCCGGCGCCGCACTCCGGGGGCGCAACTACGCGGCCGACCGAAGCGGCCTCGTCGCCTTATCGCCGCGTCGCCCCGACGCCGCGTCGCCCCGACGCGTCAGGCGGATCCGCCGTCCTCCGGCATGCCGTTCAGCCACTGACGCAGCTCCTCCTTGAGCGAGCGCTGAAAGGTCGTCAGCAGGGCCTGCATCACCAGGGGTTGCATGTGCGCGGACAGCGACTTCACGTCACGCGCCGCGCGCTGCGCCACCTCGCCGCGGAACAACTGCGACAGGTCGTGCGCGGCGGCCCGCGAGTGCTCGATGAGGACCGTGCGCGCCGCGAGGATCGCCTCCTGCGACAGCGGTACGTCCAGCAGCCCGACCCCCAGCCGCAGCAGCCCGAGATCGACGCGGTAGTCACCGCCGTCACCGGCCTCGACGACCCCCATCGCGGCCAGCCGCTCCACGTCGTCGTCGCCGAGCACCCGCCCCGCCCGCCGCTCCAGCTCCGCCCGCGTCACCGTCTCGACGGCGTCCGGCGCCCAGGACGCCACCACGGCCCGGTGAATGGCGAGGTCATGGGCATCCAGATCCGGCGGCAACTGCTGGAGGTACCGCTCGATCGCCGCCAGTGTCATACCCTGCTGCTGCAACTCCTCGATGAGCGCCAGCCGGGCCAGGTGCTCACGCCCGTAGTGACCCACTCTGCGCGGACCGATCACCGGAGGCGGCAGCAGCCCCTTCGTGCCGTAGAACCGCACCGTGCGGACCGTCACACCCGCCCGCGCGGCCAGCTCGTCGATCGTGAGGGTCGGCTCCCCGGCGTCGGTCGTCATGTGCAGCAGTATCGCTGTCTCACCAATGCTGTGACACCTCCGGTCAGCAGTACCGCGGCGCCTTCGGCGACCCCACGGCGACCGGTGTGAGAAGCGACGCTCTGTGACATCCGCCACCGCGTGATCCGCCGGGCTTGGGGGAAGGTGGCCCCTTGGTCTGTGCCTTTACCGAGGGCACAGGCCATACGTACGTCCGGCACACCCGAGCGAGACCCGCTCGGGCGCACCAGAGAGTGGTACCCCCGTGAGCAAGGACGCCGTGAACACGGCAGTGGCCGCACCCCGTACCGACGCGGCCCAGATGCCCGCGGACGCGGGCGACGCCGGTTACAGCAAGGACCTCAAGGCCCGCCACGTCAACATGATCGCCATCGGCGGGGCCATCGGCACCGGCCTCTTCCTCGGCGCCGGCGGCCGCCTCCACAACGCGGGTCCGGCGCTGGCGATCGCCTACCTGGTGTGCGGCGTCTTCGCCTTCTTCGTCGTCCGCGCCCTCGGCGAGCTCGTCCTCTACCGCCCGTCGTCCGGCTCCTTCGTGTCGTACGCGCGCGAGTTCCTCGGCGAGAAGGGCGCCTACGTCGCCGGCTGGATGTACTTCCTGAACTGGTCGACTACCGGCATCGCCGACATCACGGCGATCGCGCTCTACACGCACTACTGGAGCATGTTCACGGACATCCCGCAGTGGGTGCTGGCCCTCGCCGCCCTCGCGGTGGTCCTGGCGGTGAACCTGATCTCGGTGAAGATCTTCGGTGAGATGGAGTTCTGGTTCGCGATCATCAAGGTCGCCACCCTCGTCGCCTTCATGTTCGTCGGCATCTTCCTGCTCGCCACCCAGCACGAGGTCGGCGGCCAGACCCCGGGCCTGAGCGTCGTCACCGACAACGGCGGCGTCTTCCCGCACGGCCTGATGCCCGTCGTCCTGGTCATGCAGGGCGTGATCTTCGCGTACGCCGCGCTGGAGCTGGTCGGCGTCGCCGCCGGCGAGACCGCCGAGCCGGAGAAGGTCGTCCCGCGCGCCGTGAACTCGATCATGTGGCGCGTCGGCCTCTTCTACGTCGGCTCGGTCGCCCTGCTGGCCCTGCTGCTCCCCGGCTCGGTCTACTCCGCCGACGAGAGCCCCTTCGTCACGGTGCTGTCGAAGATCGGCGTCCCGGCGGCGGGTGACGTGATGAACCTCGTGGTCCTGACGGCCGCGATGTCCTCCCTCAACTCCGGCCTGTACTCCACGGGCCGCATCCTGCGCTCCATGGCGATGGCGGGCTCGGCCCCGAAGTTCACCGCCCGCATGAACCGCAGCCAGGTGCCCTACGGCGGCATCCTGCTCACCTGCGCGGTCTGCGTCCTCGGCGTCGGCCTGAACTACCTCATGCCCGCCCAGGCCTTCGAGATCGTGCTGAACGTCGCCTCCCTCGGCATCATCAGCACCTGGGTGATCATCATGATCTGCCACCTGGTCTTCGTCCGCCGCGCCAAGGCCGGGCTGGTCGCCCGTCCCTCCTTCCGCCTCCCCGGCAGCCCGGTCGCGGAGATCGCCACGATCGTCTTCCTCCTGGCCTGCCTGGGCATGATGTGGAACGACCCCGAGGTCGGCCGCAAGACCCTCCTGCTCATCCCCCTGATCGCGGCGATGCTGGTCGGCGGCTGGTACGCGATCCGCCGCCGGGTGGCACGCCAGGAGGACCGGGAGCTGACCGAGCTCACCAAGTAGTCGGACAAGTAGTCGGACGCCGTTTGTCAGTGGCGGCCTCTACGGTGGCGTCATGTCGGAGATCACTCACATCCGGGGTGACGCCACCGCCGCTTCGGTGGACGGCGTCGAGGCGTGGCGTCGGGGACGCGCGCCGAAGGGGCGCGGGGAACCGCGCGACCGACCACCTGCGACTCGCGGCCGCCCACCGACCGGCAGGCATACGGCGAGCGTGTCCGCCCGCCCGGCGGAGCGTTCCACGCCACCGTCCACGACCGCGGGGAGGGCCCAAGTTGAGCCGCGACATCGACGTGCTCGTCCTCGGCGGCGCCGGGGTGGACACCGTCATCCACGTCCCCGAGCTGCCGCTCCCGTACGCCGACAGCTACATGGTCGACAGCGGGATCCGCGCCCGCGCCGGTCAGACCGGGGACTTCGTGGCCGTCGGTCTGAGCGCCCTCGGCCTGCGCACCCACCACGTCGACTTCCTCGGCGACGACCCCGAGGGCGACCTCGTCCGCGCCCTGCACCGCGAGCGCGGCATCGCCCTGACCGAGATCCCGCAGCCCGCCGGCACCAAGCGCGCGGTGAACCTGGTCGGGCCGGACGGACGGCGGCTGTCCCTGTACGACACCAGCAGGGCGCACGCCGACGACCGGTTCCCCGAGGACACGCTGCGCACCCTCGCCGGGGCGAGCCGCCACGCGCACGTGTCGATCACGCACCCCTGCGCCCACGCCCTGCCCCTCCTCCGCGAGGCCGGTGTCACCCTCTCCACCGACCTGCACAACTGGGACGGCGAGAACCCGTACCACGAGCCCTTCGCGTACACGGCCGACGTGGTGTTCCTCTCCGCGGCCGCCCTGACCGACCCGGAGCGGACCATGCGCCGCATCGCCGAGCGGGGGAGAGCCGAGGCGGTCGTCGCCACCGCCGGAGCCGACGGCGCGTACCTCCTGACCGACGGAGAGGCCACGCACACCCCGACGGTGACCCCACCGGCGCCGGTGGTCGACTCCAACGGCGCCGGCGACGCCTTCGCGGCCGCCTACCTCCACGGCAGGCTGTCCGGCGAGCCACCGCACCGATGCGCCCTGTACGGCGCGGTGGCCGGCGCCCATGCCTGCACGGTTCCGTCGACGGAGACGGACGCGATCGACCGGGACGAACTCCTCAAGCGGGTGGCCTCGTTCGAGGCACCCTAGGACGACGTCAGTGCTCGTGCTCGTGCTCGTGCTTCTGCTCGGCACGCCCGTGCCCGTGCCCGTGCGCCTGGCCGTGTCCGTGCTCGCGCCCATGGTCGTGCACGCCGTTCGTCGCCGCGATCTTCTTCCAGGACTTCGGCCGCACCAGGGCGGCCCCGGCCGACCCGGCGATGGAGGCGCTGCGCGCCGCAGGAGCGGCCGGCTTCGACGGCTGGAACAGCCATGTGTCGAACAGCGCCGCCAGCGGCCGCCCCGACACCTCCTCGGCGTACCGCTGGAAGTCCGCCACCGACGCGTTGCCGTGGGCGTACTTCTGCGGCCAGCCCTTGAGGATCGCGAAGAACGCGTCGTCCCCGATCTCGTTGCGCAGCGCCTGCAGGGCCAGCGCACCCCGGTCGTAGACCGCGACGTGGAACTGGTTCTCCGGCCCCGGATCACCGGGCTCGACCTTCCAGAAGGGATCGTCGGCCGCCCGCGAGGCGTACACGTAGTCGGCGATCTCCTGCGCCGTCCCCTCGCCCTCGTGCTCGGACCACAGCCACTGCGCGTAGCGCGCGAAGCCCTCGTTGATCCAGATGTCCTTCCAGTCCTTGACGGACACCAGGTCGCCGTACCACTGGTGGGCCAGCTCATGGACGACGATGGAGGTGTTCGACCCGTTCGCGAAGTTCCGCGGGCTGTAGAACGGCCGGGTCTGCGTCTCCAGCGCGTACCCGGTGTCGGTGTTCGGGACGTACCCGCCGAGCGCGTTGTAGGGGTACGGCCCGAAGTACTCGGTCAGCCAGTCGGCGATCTCCCCGGTCCGCTCGATGCTCGCCCGCGCGGCGCCGTAGTGGGCGCCGAGGTCCTTGCTGTAGGCGTTGATGACCGGAATACCACTCTCGCTCGTCCCCGTGGTCACGTCGAACCTGCCGACCGCGAGCGTGGCGAGATAGGTCGCCTGCGGCTTGTCGGAGCGCCAGTTGTAGCGGGTCCAGCCCAGTCGTGAACTCGTCGACTGCAGCGTGCCGTTGGAGATGGCCTGCGTGCCGTCGGGGACCAGCACCGACACGTCGTACGTCGCCTTGTCCAGCGGATGGTCGTTGCTGGGGAACCACCACCAGGCGGCCTCGGGTTCGTTCGCCGCGACACCGCCGTCCGGGGTGCGGTGCCAGCTGGTGAATCCGTACGCCTTCTTCGACGACGGCACACCGCGGTAGCGCACGACCACCGTGAGGTCCGTGCCCTTGGCCAGCGGCTTCTTCGGTGTGATCTCCAGCTCGTGCTCGCCCGAGGTCGCGAACGACGCCTTCGCGCCGTTGACCCGGACCTCGCCGACGTCCAGCAGGAAGTCCAGGTTGAACCGGGACAGGTCCTGCGTCGTCTTCGCCAGCAGGGTCGCCGTACCCTCCAACTCGTCCGTGGCCGGCTGGTACTTCAGCCGCAGGTCGTAGTGGGAGACGTCGTATCCGCCGTTGCCGTAGGCCGGGTAGTAGGGGTCGCCGATGCCCGGAGCGCCGGGGGAGTGGCTCGCGGCCGACGCCGGGATCACCAGCATCAAAGAGGCGGCTGCGAGTGCGCCCGGCGCCATGATTCTGCGGTGCACGAAAGCTCCAAGTCGTAGGGGCCCGAAGTCTGTCCGGAGCCTATTCAGTACCTGTGGCCCGGGTGTGTGCATGACCACCGCTGTCACACGATCGCCATTCGGCCGTCATGAGGCGACCCGCCCCAGGGGCGACTATCGGCCACACTGGGCTTCACACACCGTCAGCCGCCCTCTTCTGCCCCGGAGTTCACCGATGTACCGTCCGCGCATGCCGATACGCATGCGCTGCACGATCTGGAGACCGCTCGCGACGGCGGCCACGGTCGCTCTGCTGGCCGCGTCCGTCTCACCCGTGACGGCACACGCCGCCCCGCGGGAGAGCAGCCCCGTCCACTCGTTCGAGAACGCCATCCGCGAGGCCGTATGGGTGGACACCGGACTCGACCTCGACCGCGACGGCAGGACCGACCGCGTCGCCGTGGACGTCGTCCGGCCCCGAGAAGCGGCCCAGCAGGGCCGCAAGGTGCCCGTCATCATGGACGCCAGCCCCTACTACTCCTGCTGCGGGCGCGGCAACGAGAGCCAGAAGAAGACGTACGACGCGAACGGCGACGTCGTCCAGATGCCGCTGTTCTACGACAACTACTTCGTGCCCCGTGGCTACGCCGTCGTCGGCGTCGACCTGGCGGGCACCAACCGCTCCGACGGCTGTGTGGACGTCGGCGGCCGCTCCGACATCCTCTCCGCGAAGGCCGTCGTCGACTGGCTGAACGGCCGCGCGAAGGCGTACACGACCCGCACCGGCACCACCAAGGCCAGGGCGACCTGGACCAACGGCCGCACCGGCATGATCGGCAAGAGCTGGGACGGCACCATCGCCAACGGTGTCGCCGCCACCGGCGTCGAGGGCCTGAAGACCATCGTGCCGATCAGCGCCATCTCCTCCTGGTACGACTACTACTTCCAGCAGGGCGCCCCGCTGTACGACTCCGGCCCGGACTGGCTGTCGAACTACGTCGACAGTCCCGACGCCCGCGCCAAGTGCGGCGCCGTCCAGCAGATGCTCGCCGCCGGGGCACCGCGCACCGGCGACTGGACGCCCCTGTGGGCCGAGCGCGACTACCTGAAGGACGCGCGCAAGGTCAGGGCGAGCGTCTTCCTGGTCCACGGCATGCAGGACCTCAACGTCCGTATGAAGCACGTCGGCCAGTGGTGGGACGCCCTGGCGAAGAACGGCGTCGAGCGCAAGATCTGGCTCTCCCAGACCGGCCACGTCGACCCCTTCGACTTCCGTCGCGCCGAATGGGTCGACACCCTGCACCGCTGGTTCGACCACGAACTCCTCGGCTACGACAACGGCATCGACCGCGAGCCGATGGCCGACATCGAGCGCCACCCCGACCAGTGGGTCACCTCGAAGGCATGGCCGCCGCGCGGCACCGACACCACCACCCTGCGCCCCGCCGAGGGAACCCAGGCGGGCGTCGGCGTCCTCGGCCTGCGCAAGGGCAGGGGCACCGAGACCTTCACCGACGACCCACGGCACGGCGAGACGGACTGGGCCGCCCACATCGACACGCCCACCCCCGACAAGGCGGGCTTCCTGACCAAGCCGCTCACCCGCGACCTGCGCCTGTCCGGCTCCTCCGAGGTCACCGTCACCGCGACCCCGACCACCTCCACGGCCCACCTGTCCGCCGTCCTGGTCGACCTCGGCCCCGACACCATCCGCGACTACGCGACGAGCGGCGAGGGCATCACCACGCTCACCGACCGCACCTGCTGGGGCGCGAGCACCAGCGGCGACAGCGCCTGCTTCAAGGAGACGAAGGCCAAGACCGCCGACGTCGACTACACGGTCGTCAGCCGCGGCTGGGCCGACCTGGGCAACCACGCCTCGGACCACGAGGGCGAGCCGCTCGTCCCCGGCAAGGCGTACACCATCACCCTCGACCTGGCCGCCACCGACCACGTCGTCCCGGCCGGCCACCGCCTCGCCCTGATCGTCGCCGGCACCGACAAGGACCTGATCGACCCTCCGTCGACCAAGCCGACCCTCACGCTCGACCTCTCCCGTACGAAGGCCCGCGTCCCGCTGGTCGGCGGCGCCCACGCCTTCGCACGCGCCACCGCCGGCGCGCCGTCCGCAACCCCCGAGGCCGCGCCGCTCGACGGCGTGCGAGCACCCCACACCGTCCACCGCATCCCGGAGGGAGGCCAGTGACGACCATCCGCACCTTCGCCCTGACCACGGCGGCCCTCGCCGCATCCCTCGTGGCCGTCCCCGCCCACGCCGTCGACTCCCCGCCCCGCACCGGCTTCGAGGCGTCGAACGGCGCCCGCTGGACCAGCCAGCCCGAGGAGCAGGAACTCCTCGCGACCGTCGACAGGGCGAGCGCGAGGGTCTCCGTGGCCCGCATCGGGATGACGAAGCAGGGCCGCCCGCTCCAGCTCGTCCGCATCGGCACCCGCCCCACGCCGAACAAGGTGCTGCTGGTGTGCAGCCAGCACGGCGACGAACCCTCCGGTCGCGAGGCATGCCTGTCCACCGTCCGCGACCTGGCCTACGCCGACGACCGGCAGACCCGGCGCCTCCTGGAGCGGACCACGTTGCTGGTCGTGCCCACCGCCAACCCGGACGGCCGGGCCGCCGACACCCGCGGCAACAGCGACGGCGTGGACATCAACCGCGACCACCTCGCGCTCCGGACCGCCGAGGGCCGCGCCCTGGCCGCCGTCATCCGTGACCAACGCCCCGATGTCGTCTACGACCTGCACGAGTACGGCGCCACACCCCCGTACTACGACAAGGACCTGTTCGACCTGTGGCCGCGCAACCTCAACACCGACGCACACGTCCACGACGAGGCCCAGGCCCTGTCCGAGTCGTACGTACGCCCCGCCGCGACGAGCGCCGGCCACTCGACCGGCACATACGGGATCTGGACCGACCCGGTCACCGGCGACCCCGTCAAGCAGGTGGCCGGAGACGGCCAGGAACGCATCCTGCGGAACATGTCCGGTATCAAGCACTCGGTCGGCCTGCTCATCGAGAGCCGTGTCGACCCCCTCAGCGATGCGGAGCAGGTGGACGAATCGCTGAACAACCGGCGCCGGGTGAACTCCCAACTCGACGCTCTGAAGGGGCTGTTCCGGTTCACCGACGTCCGCCGCGGACAGGTCGAGAGGGCGACCGGCGTGGCCCGGCTCGCCGGGTACGCCGACACCGGACCCGTCTACCTCGGCGGTGCCGACAACGACCCGCCCGAACCCGCCGAGGTGATCCAGGACCCGCCCTGCGGCTACCGGCTCACCTCCGACCAGTACACGCAGGTCAAGGACGAACTCGCCCTGCACGGAGTGAAGGCGAGGGCGACCTCCGGGGGCGCCCTGGTCCCGCTCCGCCAGTCCCTGCGCGCCCTCGTCCCGCTGCTCCTCGACGAGCGCGGCCCGTATCACATCACGGCAGGTGAGCCTGACACCGCCTGCTGAAACCACTGAGATCGACGGGATCTGTGGTAGGTCCTGGGAGACGACGTGGAACCCGGCGTGTCCACCGTCTTCCCGGGGAAGGTGCCGCAGATGACTGACGACCTGAAGAAGAGAGGTGGCCGGGAAAGTCCGCCGGACGTTTCCGGCCACGAAACGGACCGAGTGGTGTTCGGCGTCGCCGCCGCCATCACCGTGGCCTTCGTGATCTGGGGCTGGACAGCCACGGACTCGCTGGAGAGCGTGTCCACGAAGATGCTCAACGGCCTGATCCACAACGGCGGCTGGGGCTTCATGCTGGCCGCCTCGGGCTTCGTGGTGTTCGCCCTGTGGCTCGCGATCAGCCGCTACGGCCGTATCCACCTCGGCGCCGAGGGCGAGGAACCCGAGTTCAGGACCGTGTCCTGGGTCGCGATGATGTTCAGCGCCGGCATGGGCATCGGCCTGATGTTCTACGGCGTCAGCGAGCCTCTCTCGCACTACGACGCCCCACCGCCGGGCACCAGCCCCGCCGACTCCGCCGAGCGCATGGAGACGGCGATGGCCACCACCCTCTTCCACTGGACGCTGCACCCCTGGGCGATCTACGCGGTCGTCGGTCTCGGCATCGCCTACAGCACCTACCGGCGGCGCCGGCGCCAGACCATCAGCGCGGTGTTCACGCCGCTCATCGGGGAGAAGCACGCCAACGGCGTCGGCGGCCGGGTCATCGACGTGCTCGCGATCATCGCCACCGTCTTCGGCTCCGCGGCCTCCCTGGGCCTCGGCGCGCTCCAGATCGGCTCGGGTTTCCAGGAACTGGACTGGATGGACGACGTGAGCACCGGCCTGCTCGTCGCCATCATCGCCGTGCTGACCCTGGCCTTCGTCGCCTCGGCCGTCTCCGGCATCGAGCGCGGCATCCAGTGGCTGTCCAACACCAATATGGTGCTCGCCCTGATCCTCGCGGTCTTCGTGTTCGTCGCGGGCCCCACGATCATCGTGCTCGACCTGCTGCCCACCTCGGTCTTCTCCTACCTCGGCGACTTGCCCCAGCTCGCCGGCCGCACCGAGGCCAGCGGCGGCGAGGGCGTCGCGGACTGGCTGGGCAGCTGGACCGTCTTCTACTGGGCCTGGTGGATCTCCTGGACGCCCTTCGTCGGCATGTTCATCGCCCGCATCAGCCGCGGCCGCACCATCCGGCAGTTCGTCGGCGGCGTCATCCTCGTGCCCAGCACCGTCAGCCTCGTCTGGTTCGCCGTGTTCGGCGGTACGGCGATGAAGCTGAGGGAGGGCGGCGCCCTCGGCGGCGAGGAAACCCCCGAGGGCCAACTCTTCGGCGTCCTCCAGGAATTCCCCATCGCGACCGTCACCAGCCTGCTCGTGATGATCCTGGTCGGCATCTTCTTCGTCTCGGGAGCCGACGCCGCCTCCATCGTGATGGGCACGCTCTCCCAGAAGGGCGCCCTCGAACCCGGCCGCGTCGTCGTCGTGTTCTGGGGCGTGGTCACCGGAGCCGTCGCCGCCATCATGCTGCTCGTCGGCAGCGGCCAGGGCGACGCGCTCACCGGCCTGCAGAACCTCACGATCCTGGCCGCCGCGCCGTTCGTCCTCGTGATGGTCGGCATGTGCGTCGCCCTCATGCGCGACCTGCGCCGGGACCCCGTCATCGTGCGCGGCGAGATGGGCTCCGAAGCCGTCGAACTCGCCGTCATCGAAGGCCACAAGAGGTACGACGGCGAATTCGAGATCAAGGTCGGACCAGGCCCCGGCACCGGAGCGGAGGGCGACCCGCTGGGCCACGACCACGCCTGAGCGGCGCGCACACGGGCGGAGGAGGCGGAGGAGGCGAGCTCGGCCGCCTCCTCCGCGCCCCCACGCCGCTCGGGCGCCCGCTCACCCCCCATGCCCGATGTAGCGGAATATGTCATGCCGCGCTCATATCGGTCCCGTCCTGGGGATACTCACAGCATGTCTGCCGAGTACGCGACCTTCGGCCTGGCACCGGCGATGCGTGCCGGTGGCGTCCTCGCCAACGGTGACTACCAGGTGCACCGGGACTTCGTGGACTTCATCGTCGACGGACGCCCGCTGCTGTTCCAGCTCTCCGACCTCGACGCCGTCTCCCCGCTCGCCTCCGACGTCCCGCCCGCCATCTTCACCGCACAGGTCCGCAGCCTGCTCCTGGAGGCCGACGCCCCGCTTCCCGGCGGCCGGTACGTCATCTACGGCTGCCCGGACTGCGAGGACCTGGCCTGCGGCGCCGTCACCGCCGCCATCGACAAGGAGGACGACGACTACATCTGGCGGGACTTCGCCTGGCAGACCGACGAACACGCCGATCTGGAGCTCAACGGCTACCACGGCATCGGTCCCTTCCGCTTCCACGGCGCCGAGTACCGGGCGGCGCTCGGCTCCCTGCTCGACCGCGACAGCGGAACGGAGCGCCGCCGCGTGCTCCTCATCGGGGCCCGGGTCGCCCTCCTCGCCAAGCTCGCCGCGGCCCTGCGCACCATCGGCATCGGAGCCGACATCACCCATGACGTCGGTGGCGTCCCCGCCGACGAACTGCGCGCCTACGGCGCCGTCGCCTTCGGCCGAGCGGTCGGCGAGGAGCAGCGCGCCGCCGTACGCCGCGCCTTCGCGGGCGCCGGAGTCGACGTGGCGTACGTCGACGGGCTCGCGCCGATCGTGCCGTTGCTGGTCGCGCAGATCGAACACGCCCTGGACCGCAGCCCGGTGGAGCGGCGCCGGCTGACCCGCCTGGTCGCCGCCGACGGCGAGGCGGGCGTCGAGGTCACCTCACCCTGCCGGGTCCGACTCACGACCTACCGCCTCGACCGCCTGTACCGCACCCACACGCACGAGGTCTTCGACGGCATCCTGGAACCGGGCCGCCACCGCATCGCGCTGGCCGCCAAGGCGGTGAAGGGGGAGTCGTTCGTGGTGGCGCGGACATCGGGGAGCGTGCTGGTGGAGGCGATGGCCAGGTGAGACCCACGGCGCCCGCCGGGCCGTCGGCCCGCTGCGACCCGTAGGCGCCCGTGGTGGTGACGGCACCCGGAAACGAAGGTGCTCGCGGCCCGGCGCTGCGATTAGGATCGCGGTCTGTGACCGCCACCCTCGTCGCCAAGAACCTCGCCGCCGGCCACGGCGACCGCTCCCTGTTCAGCGGGCTCGACCTCGTCGTGGCCCCCGGAGACGTGATCGGCCTCGTCGGCGCCAACGGCGCGGGCAAGTCCACGCTGCTGCGCCTGCTCGCCGGTCTGACCGCACCGGAGGAGGGCGAGCTGCGGCTGTCCCCGCCGACCGCGACCGTCGGACACCTCCCGCAGGAGCCGGAGCGGCGGCCCGGCGAGACCGTACGGCAGTTCCTGGCCCGGCGCACCGGGGTCGCCGAGGCGCAGCGCGCGATGGACGAGGCGACGCAGGCCCTCGTCGACGGGGCACCGGGCGCGGACGACTGGTACGCGACGAGCCTGGAGCGCTGGCTGGGCCTGGGCGGCGCCGACCTCGACGAGCGTGCCGAGGAGGTCGCCGACTCGCTGGGCCTGGCCGTGGACCTGGACCAGGCGATGACCTCCCTCTCGGGCGGCCAGGCGGCCCGAGCCGGACTGGCCTCGCTGCTCCTGTCGCGCTACGACGTCTTCCTGCTCGACGAGCCGACGAACGACCTGGACCTGGACGGCCTGGAGCGACTGGAACGCTTCGTCGGCGGCCTGCGCGCCGGCACGGTGGTCGTCAGCCACGACCGCGAGTTCCTCACCCGCACGGTCACCAAGGTCCTGGAACTCGACCTCGCCCAGCAGGAGATCAACATCTACGGCGGTGGCTACGAGGCCTACCTGGAGGAGCGCGAGGTGGCCCGCCGCCACGCCCGCGAGGACTACGAGGAGTACGCCGACAAGAGAGCCGCCCTCCAGGACCGGGCGCAGACACAGCGCGCCTGGATGGACAAGGGCGTCAAGAACGCCCGCCGCAAGGCGGGCAACGACAACGACAAGATCGGCCGCAAGTTCCGCAGCGAGGCCAGCGAGAAGCAGGCCGCGAAGGCCCGCCAGACCCAGCGCATGATCGAGCGCCTGGAGGTCGTCGAGGAGCCCCGCAAGGAGTGGGACCTGCGCATGGAGATCGCGTCGGCACCCCGCTCCGGCGCGGTGGTCGCGACCCTGCGGGACGCCGAGGTGCGCCGCGGCGACTTCACCCTCGGCCCGGTGTCCCTCCAGATCGACTGGGCGGACCGGGTGGCGGTCACGGGCGCCAACGGCGCGGGCAAGTCGACCCTGCTGGCCGCCCTGCTGGGCCGCGTCCCGCTGACCGCGGGACAGTCGGCGCTCGGCTCCGGCGTGCTGATCGGCGAGGTCGACCAGGCCCGCAAGCTGTTCCACGGCGAGGAGTCCCTGCTGGACGCCTTCTGCGCGGCCGTCCCGGAGACGGAGCCGGTCGAGGTCCGCACGCTCCTGGCCAAGTTCGGCCTGAAGTCGGACCACGTCCTGCGCTCGGCGGCCACCCTCTCCCCGGGCGAACGGACCCGAGCCGCCCTCGCCCTCCTCCAGGGCCGGGGCGTCAACCTCCTGGTCCTGGACGAGCCCACCAACCACCTCGATCTGCCCGCCATCGAGCAACTGGAATCGGCGCTGGACTCCTACGAGGGCACGCTGCTCCTGGTCACCCACGACCGCCGCATGCTCGACGCGGTCCAGGTCACCCGCCGCCTGGACGTCGCCGACGGCAAGGTGACCGAACGCTAGGCGTGTGCGTCAGCGCCTGTGACGCAGCAGGGCGCAGACGCACCAGGCCCGCGACAGGCGCGGCAGTCAACCGGTTCGGCCGAGCCGCGTCGCCAGCCCCGGGTAGTCGACGACAAAGCCTTCGTCGTCGAACTCGATGTCGCTGCGGAAGTCGCCGGACACGAAGCGGATCCGCCCGCGCCCCAGATGCCGGTAGGTCTGCCGCGAGGAGAGAACGGTCAGATCCGGCACCGACACCCACGCCATCAGGAACTCCCGTTCCCCGGGCACCAGCTGGAGCCCGTGCCGCAGCACCGGCATCGTGTTGGTGAGCGGGCACAGGCCCAGGTCGCAGTCGAGTGCGCCGTCGACGTCGGGCAGACGCTCACCGTTCGCGGCCCAGCGGCCCGCTCCGTCGTGCCGGAGGTCGAGCGTACGCGTGCCGTCCGCGGACTCGGCGGTGACATACAGCCGGCGGGTCACGAACCCGTCGGCCGTGTCGAGTTCGTACGCGATCCAGTACGGCTCCGGAGCCGTACCGACCGCTCGGCCGCGGGCCCGCAGGGCGTCCCCGCCGAACTCGATCCAGGCTGTCTCGGTGCCCCTGCTCTGCGACACTTCCCAGGTGATGACGCGTGTGGTCGGCACTCCGTCACCCTACGGGCGAGCCCGCACTCCGCGTGCCGTACCGAGGAGTCCGGGCTCACCGTGTCGTCTCAGCGCCTGCCCCGCTTCGGGTCGAGCAGACCCGCGCGGCGCAGCGCGTCGGCCATCGCGCTGTTGGCCGGGGGCGGCGCCTGGCGCGAACCGCCACCGCCACCGCCACCGCCGCGTCCCTGCCGCTGCTGCGGCGGGCGTCC
>NZ_JBEXQG010000103.1:0-24650 GCF_040612485.1 Streptomyces sp. NPDC006385 | reverse complement strand
GCTCCCGGTCGTCGGCTCCACCTTCAAGAACCCCGATCTCGCCCGCACCTACGCGGAGTTGGCGAGGAACGGCGTCGGCGCGCTCTACCGGGGCGACATCGCCGAGGACATCGTCGACACCGTCAACAAGCCGCCGGTCGACCCGGGTTCCGGCTGGAACGCCCGCCCCGGAGACCTGTCCGCCAAGGACCTCGCCGCCTACCGCGTCAAGTCCCAGGCGCCCACCAAGACCTCCTACCGCGGTCTCGGCGTCTACTCCATGGCGCCCTCCTCCTCCGGCGGCACGACGGTCGGCGAGGCGCTCAACATCCTGGAGAACACGGACCTGTCGAAGGCGAGCGACGCCCAGTACCTGCACCGCTCCATCGAGGCCAGCCGCATCGCCTTCGCCGACCGCGGGCGCTGGGTCGGTGACCCGGCCTTCGAGGACGTACCGACGAAGGAACTGCTGTCACAGCGCTACGCCGACTCCCGCGCGTGCCTGATCAAGGACGACGCGGTGCTGACGAGCCCGGTCGCGCCGGGCGACCCGCGCGACCCGGCGGCGTGCGACGCGAGCGGCACAGCGGCCCCGACCACCTACGAGGGCGACAGCACGACCCATCTCACGGTGGCCGACCAGTGGGGCAACGTCGTCTCCTACACCCTCACCATCGAGCAGACCGGCGGCAGCGGCATCACGGTCCCGGGCCGCGGCTTCATCCTCAACAACGAGCTGACGGACTTCTCCTTCACCCCGGCGAACCCGGCCGTCCACGACCCGAACCTGCCGGGCCCGGGGAAGCGCCCGCGCTCCTCCATGGCGCCGACGATCGTGCTCGACAAGCACCACAAGCCCGTCGTGGCGCTCGGTTCGCCCGGCGGCGCGACCATCATCACCACCGTGCTGCAGACGCTGACCGGATTCGTCGACCGGGGCCTGCCGCTGGTCGACGCGATCGCCGCGCCGCGCGCCAGCCAGCGCAACCAGACCACCACCGAACTCGAACCGGGCCTGTGGAACGGCCCGTTGAGGACCGAGCTGCAGGCCATCGGACACGGCTTCCGGCAGAACCCCGAGATCGGGGCGGCGACCGGTGTGCAGCGGCTGCCGAACGGGAAGTGGCTGGCCGCAGCCGAGACGGTACGGCGGGGCGGCGGCTCGGCGATGGTGGTGCGCCCGGCGCCGTAGCGCCTCATCCCGCCCGGTTCACAGCTCGGGGGCGGGCGGCAGCTCCTCCGTACGGAAGGCGAGCCGCCCGTCCTCCACGTCCACCGTCACCCGGCCGCCCTCGCCGATCCGGCCGTCCAGGAGCAGCCGGGAGAGCTGGTTGTCGACCTCCTTCTGGATGGTGCGACGCAGCGGACGGGCGCCGTACTCGGGCTGGTAGCCGCGCTCGGAGAGCCACTCGACGGCCGTGTCGGTGAAGTCGACCGACACCCCCTGGGCGCGGAGCAGGCCGCGGGTCTGGTCCAGCAGCAGGTTGGTGATCCGCTCCAACTGCTCGTGGGTGAGCTGGCGGAAGACGACGATCTCGTCGATGCGGTTGAGGAACTCGGGCCGGAAGTGCTCGCGCAACGGCCGCAGGATCCGCTCGCGCCGCGCCTCCTCGTCGGCCTCCGCGTCCCCCGCGCCGAAGCCGATCCCGGAGCCGCCCCGGCTGATCGCCTCGGAGCCGAGGTTGCTGGTCATGACGATGACCGTGTTGGTGAAGTCGACGGTCCGGCCCTGGGAGTCGGTCAGCCGACCGTCGTCCAGGACCTGGAGCAGGATGTTGAAGACGTCCGGGTGCGCCTTCTCGACCTCGTCGAGCAGGAGCAGTGAGTACGGGTGCCGGCGCACCACCTCGGTGAGCTGACCGGCCTCCTCGTGCCCGACGTAGCCGGGCGGGGCGCCGATCAGACGGCTCACGGTGTGCCGTTCCTGGTACTCGCTCATGTCCACCCGGACCATGCGCTCCTCGCTGCCGAACAGGGCCTCGGCGAGCGCCCGCGCCAGCTCGGTCTTGCCGACGCCGGTCGGGCCGAGGAAGAGGAAGCTGCCGATCGGCCGGTCGGGGCTCGCCAGTCCGGCCCGGGAGCGCAGCACCGCGTCGGAGACCACGCGTACCGCCTCGTCCTGGCCGATGACGCGCTGGCGCAGATGCTCCTCCAGACCGAGCAGCCGGTCCTTCTCCTCCTCGGTGAGGCTGCTCACCGGGATGCCGGTCTGCCGGGACACGACCTCCGCGATCGCCTCGGCGGTGACCTCCAGATGCTGGCCCTCGTCGACCTCCCCGTCGCCGCCCGCCTCCGCGATGCGCTGCTTCAACTCCACGATGCGGTCGCGCAGTTGGGTGGCCTGCTCGTAGCTCTCGTCGGCGACCGCCTGGTCCTTGTCCCGGTACAGCTGCTCGACCTCGCGCTCCATGGCCCGTACGTCCGTGCCCTTGGTCCGCGCCCGCAGCCGTACCCGGGCGCCCGCCTGGTCGATCAGGTCGATCGCCTTGTCCGGCAGGCGGCGGTCGGTGAGATAGCGGTCCGACAGTTCGACGGCGGCGACGAGCGCCTCGTCGGTGTAGCGGACCTGGTGGTGGGCCTCGTAGCGGTCGCGCAGGCCGCGCAGGATCTCGATCGCGTCCGCGGGGGTCGGCTCGGGGACCAGGATCGGCTGGAAGCGGCGGGAGAGCGCGGCGTCCTTCTCGATCCTGCGGTACTCCTCCAGGGTGGTCGCGCCCACGATGTGCAGCTCGCCGCGGGCCAGCGCCGGCTTGAGGATGTTCCCGGCGTCCATGGAACCGCCCTCGCCGCCGCCTCCGGCGCCCACGACGGTGTGCAACTCGTCGATGAAGACGATCAGTTGGTCGGAGTGCGAGCGGATCTCGCCCACGATGTTGTTGAGCCGCTCCTCGAAGTCGCCCCGGTAGCGGGTGCCCGCCACCACGCCCGTCAGGTCCAGCGCGACCACTCGGCGGCCGCTGAGGACGTCGGGCACGTCGGCGTCGGCGATCCGCTGGGCCAGGCCCTCCACGATCGCCGTCTTGCCGACGCCCGCGTCACCGATGAGGACGGGGTTGTTCTTGCCGCGCCGGGAGAGCACCTCGACGGTCTGCTCGATCTCCTCGTCCCGGCCGATCACCGGGTCGATACCGCCCCGGCGGGCGAGGTCGGTGAGATCGCGGCCGTACTTGTCGAGGGTGGGCGTGCCGGTGTCGACGCGGGGCCGCTGGTCGCCGCCGGGCCGGGGCTGGGTGCTGTCGGCGGCCTCGGACGGCATGCCGGAGGGGGCGAAGCGGGCCGCGTTGAGGATGTGCCCCGCCGCGGAGTCGGGGTTCGCGGCGAGGGCGCTGAGCACATGCTCGGGGCCGATGTAGCCGGCGCCCCGCGCCCGGGCCAGGTCGTGCGCGTCCAGCAGGGCGCGCTTGGCGGCCGGCGTCAGGGACAGCGACGTCGGCGGCGGGGCCTCGCCCGGCGGGTGCTGGACCGGGCCCGACCGCTCGTCGATCTCCGTCGCCAGGGAGTCCGGGTCCGCGCCGGCCCGGCTGAGCAGGGTCCGCGTCGGCTCGGCGGAGAGCGCGGCGCGCAGCAGGTGCTGGGTGTCCAGGTCGCGGCTGCCGTGCTCGGCGGCGTACTGGGCGGCGCCCCTCACCAGCTCCCGGGCCGGCTGACTGAGCAGGCGGCCGATGTCGATCTGCCGGGGACCGGGGCGCGGTCCGCCGAAGAAACGGGCGAGGAATTCTCCGAAGGGGTCGTAGTCCTCCGGACCACTGAAGCCGCTGGTCATGGCGTTCCCATCCGGCGTCCCTGCGCGGGCAGGGTCGCCCTCGCTGATCGACGTGCCGGAGTCGGGTAACCCGGGCGGAAGCCGGTTACACCTGGCCGCGTTCGTAGAACACCTTCGCACGAACGGTGCCGGGGGGCACCTCCAGGGAACCCCACGGGGGAGATGCCCCGGCCCGTCGGCGGTCGTCGACCAGGGCCGGCTCCTCGAACCTCCCGCGCGCCTGGGGACAGCCGGTCCACGAAGCGGGTTCCGCGTCCGTTCAGCGTGCGGTCAGGATGCGTGGTCCTGTGTCCGTGATGGCCACGGTGTGCTCCGTGTGGGCTGCGCGGGAGCCGTCGTTGGTGCGCAGGGTCCAGCCGTCCGGCGCCGCGTGGTAGTCGTCCTTGCCGCTTGCGATGAGCATCGGCTCGATGGCGAGGACCATGCCGTGCCGCAGCGGCATGCCCCGGCCCGGACGGCCCTCGTTCGGCACCGACGGATCCTCGTGCATCTTGCGGCCGATGCCATGCCCGCCGAACCCGTCCGGGATGCCGTACCCGGCCGCCCGGCACACCGACCCGATCGCGTGGGCGATGTCGCCGATGCGGTTGCCCACCACGGCCGCCTCGATGCCCGCCGCCAGCGCCCGCTCCGCGGTCTCGATCAGGCGTACGTCGGCCGGGCGCGGCGTGCCGACGGTGAAGCTGATCGCCGAGTCGCCCGCCCAGCCGTCCAGTTCGGCGCCGCAGTCGATGGAGACCAGGTCGCCGTCGCGCAGGCGGTAGCCGGTCGGGATGCCGTGCACGATCGCGTCGTTCACCGAGGCGCAGATGACGGCGGGGAAGGGGACGGGCGCGAAGGAGGGGCGGTAACCGAGGAAGGGGGAGGACGCCCCCGCGCCGCGCAGCACCTCGCGCGCCACCTCGTCCAGCTCCACCAGGGAAACTCCCACGTCAGCGGCCCTTTTCACCGCCGTCAGGGCCTGGCCGACGACCTGTCCGGCCGCGTACATCGCATCGATCGACGTGTCCGTCTTCAACTCAACCATGCCAATTACTATACCGGTATTAGAATGACGGCATGGTGCGCACTCCTCTCACCCCCGAAGAACGTGAACGCGGCGAGCGGCTCGGCCGGCTGCTCCGCGAGGCCCGTGGCGGCCGCAGCATGACGGAGGTCGCGGCGAGCGCCGGCATCTCCGCCGAGACGCTGCGCAAGATCGAGACCGGCCGGGCGCCGACCCCGGCCTTCTTCACGGTGGCCGCCCTGGCGCAGGCCCTCGGTCTGTCGATGGACGAACTGGCCGGGCGGTGCGCGCCGGTCGTCGAGGCCGCCGCCTGACGGGGTCGTACGTCACCTTCCGGCAGGTCCGCCGTACTCTGCGTTCAGCCGGAAAACTTCCCGTAGCGCGTTCGTAACACGGCTGGTGTTGCCTAGCGGACCGGAGTGCTCCGGTCTGGCGGGAGTCGTGCGATGTCAGTGGAACAACTCCCGGCTCGGATGCGGGAGTTCGTGAACTACCTGGATGGTCTTCTGGCGCGCCTCGACCAGGGCGCCGGCTGGTGCGGCGTGTTCTGGCAGCGCGACCCGGACGGCATGCAGGCATGTCTCGACGGGCGTGAAGTGCCGCCCTGGGACGTGGTGGAGGCGCTCCTCCACGACCTCGCCGCCCAGTACGGCCCCGGCGGCGCCGGCCCCGAGACGGAGCGCGCCCGCGCCCTGCACGCCGCCGCCCTCGCCGCGTACGACGCCCGTCCCGGCGCCCGTGACGCCCTCGGGGACCGGCTCGACGTCATGCTGCGTGAGCAGCGGTACGCCGTCGAGCGGCAGGCGGAACTGGGCCGTTTGCTCGCCGCCGCCACCAGTCAGGAGGAGGCCGACGCCTTCCGTGTCGACCTCGCCTGGGCCCGCGACGACCACGAACGGGCGACCGCCCGCTGCGCCGAACTCCGGGACCGCATGGCCGACCTGGACCGACGGGCGGCGAGTGGACGGGGGCAGGCGATACGCCGGGAGCGGGAGCGGGAGCGCGTGGGGGAGGGTGCCGTCTTTCGCGTCGACGAGGGGATCGGGGGCGACCGGTTCAGGGGCGAGGGCTTCGGTGACGACCGGTTCGGCGGCGAGGGGGCCGAGGACGAGCGGTCGGGCGGCGACGGGTTCGAGGACGAACGGTTCGGTGGCGGTCGGTCGGGGCGGGACTTGTTCCGGGGAGACGGTTCCCTGACGGAGGGTTCGCCGGGGCGGTTCGGCGGCGGGCGGTCGGAACGTGACGGGCTCCGGGGGGCCGGTTCCGGGGCGGACGGTTCGTCGGCGGCCGAGGCGGTCGGATGGCCCGAGGAGCACCGGAAGGGCACCTACGAGGAGGCGGGTCGGCGGACGGCAGCTCCCGCCGGGGCGGGCGCCGACCGGCGCGAGGCGCGTCGAGCCGTCGCCCCGGCCGCCTGGCGCTCCGGAACCGGCCCGTCCGAGCGGCCGGACGCGCAGGGCCCGGGCGGCGCCGGCATGGACCACCCCGACGCCCACCGCACCCCCGCCCACCCGACCGTCGGCGACCCCACCCCGGCGCCGGCGGCCGAGCCGGACCCCGGCCCCGCCTCCACCCCCAGACAACGCAAGCGCCGCCGAGGCAGCGCCCGCTTCGCCGGGATCGTCGAGGAGGAGGCCACCCCCGTCGTCGTACCGCCCACCGCCGCACCCGCCCTCCCCGCCCCGCCGGTCACCGCCCGCCGTACCCCGCGCGGAGCCCGGTTCGCGGGGGCCGACGAGGAGACCCCCGTGCCCACGGCGACGGCGCCGCGGGCCGAGCCGATGGACGCGGCGGACCGGAGGGAGGTCTCCCGGACCGTGGAGACGCTGGTGCGGCTGCGTGGCGAGGGGCGTAGCGGTGAGGCGCACGTGCTGCTCGTGGAGGCCGCTTACTGGCCCGCTGCCCGCTTCCCGGCCCTCGCCATCGAGATGGAGCGCGCCGGGCTCGGCGCCGACTGGGCGACCCTGCTGTGGGAAGCCGCCTCGCTGCCGGCGGAGCGGCTCGTCTCCGCCGCCGACGCGCTGACCGCGGCGGGGCGCACCGAGGACGGGGAGCGGATCCTCCGGCAGGGCGTGGCGCGGCCCGCGCACGAGATCGGGCAGGCCGTGGTGCGGCTGGCCGGGGAGGGGCGGCGTCGCGCGGTCAGTGCGCTGCTCGACGCGTACGTCAGCGTCCGCACCCCGGAGGAGGCCGCCCGCAGCGTCGCGCCCGACCCGAAGACGCTCGTACCGCTCCTGCTGGAGGCCGCCCGGGGCGTCTCCGACGAGCGCCACTGGGATCTCGTGCACGCCCTGCGGGTCGCGGGGTTCACGGCCTGAAAACCCCACCGCACCGGTCCCAGCGGCCCCATCCGTCACCCACTGGAGTGTGAAACGTGATCGACTCAGCGGGTTGACGACGATGGTCTTGGCAAGGCTGTTTCCGGGGCTTACTTTCGAGCCTCTACAGCCCTCTCTACGGGCGTAGAGGCTCTGACGTCCCGTCGAAGGAGCAGCTCATGGCCAACGTCGTCCGTGCCGCTCTGGTCCAGGCCACCTGGACCGGCGACACCGAGTCCATGGTGGCGAAACACGAGGAGCACGCCCGCGAGGCGGCTCGGCAGGGCGCCAAGATCATCGGCTTCCAGGAAGTCTTCAACGCCCCCTACTTCTGTCAGGTCCAGGAGCCGGAGCACTACCGCTGGGCCGAGCCGGTCCCCGACGGGCCGACCGTGCGCCGTATGCGGGAGCTCGCCCGCGAGACCGGCATGGTCGTCGTCGTACCGGTCTTCGAGGTCGAGCAGTCGGGCTTCTACTACAACACCGCGGCCGTGGTCGACGCCGACGGCACCTTCCTCGGCAAGTACCGCAAGCACCACATCCCGCAGGTCAAGGGCTTCTGGGAGAAGTACTACTTCAAACCCGGCAACATCGGCTGGCCCGTCTTCGACACCGCGGTGGGGAAGGTGGGCGTCTACATCTGCTACGACCGCCACTTCCCGGAGGGCTGGCGGCAACTCGGCCTGAACGGCGCCCAGCTCGTCTACAACCCCTCCGCCACCCATCGCGGCCTCTCCTCCTACCTCTGGCGCCTGGAGCAGCCGGCCGCCGCCGTCGCCAACGAGTACTTCGTCGCCGCGATCAACCGCGTCGGCGTCGAGGAGTACGGCGACAACGACTTCTACGGGACGTCGTACTTCGTCGACCCGCGCGGCCAGTTCGTCGGCGACGTTGCCAGCGACAAGACCGAGGAACTCGTCGTCCGCGACCTCGACTTCGACCTCATCGAGGAAGTGCGGCAGCAGTGGGCCTTCTACCGTGACCGCCGACCCGACGCCTACGAAGGACTGGTGCAGCCATGACCAGGGACCTGCTGGGACGCCACCGCGGCGTCATGCCGGACTGGCTCGCCCTCTACTACGAGGACCCGCTGGAGATCACCCACGGCGAGGGCCGCCACGTCTGGGACGCCGAGGGCAACCGGTATCTCGACTTCTTCGGCGGCATCCTCACCACGATGACCGCGCACGCGCTGCCCGAGGTGACCAAGGCGGTGAGCGAACAGGCCGGGCGGATCATCCACTCCTCCACCCTGTACCTCAATCGGCCGATGGTCGAACTCGCCGAGCGCATCGCCCAGTTGAGCGGCATCCCGAACGCCCGCGTCTTCTTCACCACCTCCGGCACCGAGGCCAACGACACCGCCCTGCTGCTCGCGACGACCTACCGGCAGAGCAACACGGTCCTCGCGATGCGCAACAGCTACCACGGCCGCTCCTTCAGCGCGGTCGGCGTCACCGGCAACCGCGGCTGGTCCCCGACCGCGCTGTCCCCGCTGCAGACGCTCTACGTCCACGGTGGCGTGCGCACACGCGGCCCGTACGCCGCGCTGAGCGACGCCGACTTCATCGCGGCCTGCGTCGAGGACCTGAAGGACCTCCTCGGCCACACCCGCCCGCCCGCCGCCCTGATCGCCGAGCCCATCCAGGGTGTCGGCGGCTTCACCTCCGGGCCGGACGGCCTCTACGCCGCCTTCCGCGAGGTGCTCGCCGAGCGCGGCATCCTGTGGATCGCCGACGAGGTGCAGACCGGCTGGGGCCGCACCGGCGAGCACTTCTGGGGCTGGCAGGCGCACGGGCAGTCCGGACCGCCGGACCTCATGACCTTCGCCAAGGGCATCGGCAACGGCATGTCCATCGGCGGGGTCGTCGCCCGCGCCGAGATCATGAACTGCCTGGACGCCCACAGCATCTCGACGTTCGGCGGCACCCAGATCACCATGGCGGCCGGCCTCGCCAACCTCACCTACCTGCTGGAACACGACCTCCAGGGCAACGCCCGCCGGGTCGGCGGACTGCTCCTGGAGCGGCTGCGCGCCGTCGCGGCGCAGGTGCCGCACGTACGGGAGGTCCGCGGCCGGGGCCTGATGCTCGGCATCGAGATCACCCGGCCCGGCACCGACGAGGCCGACCTGGCCGCCGCGTCCGCCGTGCTGGAGGCGGCCCGCGAGGGCGGCCTGCTCATCGGCAAGGGCGGCGGGCACAACACCTCTTCCCTGCGTGTCGCCCCACCCCTGTCCCTCACCGTCGCGGAGGCCGAGGAAGGCGCCGCGATCCTCGAGAGCGCTCTGAGGAGCATCTAGCAGGACCCACCCGAGCAAGGGAAGCACTGCCATGACCACCACCCGGGAGCCCTTGGAGCCCTTTGAGCCCGCGGAACCCCTGGAGCCCGCCCTGTCGGTCCGTCAGGTCCTCACCCTGGAGCGGGTCCAGGCAGGGGAACCCGAGGTGGTGGCCGGCGCCGGTCAGCTCGACCGGCCGGTGCGCTGGGTCCACGTCGCCGAGGCGCCCGACGTCGGCGTGATGCTCAGCGGCGGCGAGATGGTGCTCACCACCGGGGTGCTGCTCGCCGGGGACGAGGACAAGCAGGCCGAGTACGTCCGGTCCCTGCACCGGGCGGAGGCCGCGGCCGTCGTCCTGGGCCTCGGCCGGGCGTTCCCCTCCCCGCCGGCCGTGATGCGCCGGGCGGCCGAGCGGTGCGGGCTGCCCATGGTCGTCCTGCACCGTCCCTTCCCGTTCGCCGAGCTGACCGAGGAGGTGCAGTCCCGGCTCGTACGGCGCAAGTTCGCCGCCGTCAGCCTCTCGGAGGCCGTACGCACCGCGCTCACCGGACTCATCACCGCGGGCGCCCCGCTGCAACACCTCCTCGACGAGGTCGCCTCGCACAGCGCCTGCCCCGTCGTCGTCACCAACCTCGCCCACCGGGTCCTCGCCACGGCGGGGGAGCGGTCGGCGGTGGACGACGTGCTGCGCGACTGGGAGCGCATCGCCCGCCAGGCATGGGGGCACCGCCCAGGCCGTTCAGGCACTGGGGGAGGCACCGAGGGCGACGGCTGGATCCGCGCCGAGCTGGGCGGGCGCGGGGAGCGGTGGGGCCGGATCGTGCTGTGCGGGTACCGGGGCGACACCGCCACCGGACGGCTGCTCGCCGACCGCGCCGCCGAGGCCCTCGTCCTGCACCGCATGCTCGGGGGCAACTCCGCGCGCACCTGGGAGGAGCAGTCCGCGCAGAGCCTGCTGACCGACCTGGTCAGCGGGGTCGTACCGGCACGGCAGTTGCTGCCACGCGCGCGGGCGGCCGGACTGCCGGTCAACCGGCGCACCTTCGTGCCGCTGGTCGTGCGGGACGGCGAGGCGGCCCGACTGGAGCGCGTGCTGCGGATGCTGGGGCTGCCCGGGATCGTCGCCGAGCTCGCCGACGGGGCCACCGCCGTGCTGCTGAGCCTGGCCCGGGACCAGGACGCCGGCGTACTCACCGCGAACTTCGCCGCCCGGGCGCGCTCCGAGTCGGGCGCCGCCGCAGCCGTCGTGGCCGCCGCCGACGCGCGCACCGTCTGGGACGACGTGCCCGCCGGTCTGCGCGAGGCCCAGCACGTCGCCGACGCCGTGGCCGACTCCTCGGCCGTTCTCGACCTCCCGCCCGTCGTCCGCCTCAGGGATGTCCACCTGCGCGGCCTCGTCCGCCTCCTGCGCGACGACCCGCATGTGCAGTCCTTCGCGGAACGGGAGCTGAACGGGCTGCTGTGCGGGGCGGACGAGGATCTGCTCGTCGTGCTGCGGACCTACCTCGCCACCGGCCGCAACAAGTCCCGCACCGCCCAGCTCCACCACGTCTCCCGGCCCGCGCTCTACCGCCGGCTGGAGGCGATACAGGCGCGGCTCGGTGTGGACCTCGACGACTTCGAGCAGGCCGCCTCGGTGCACATCGCACTCCTCGCGCATGACGCGCAACAAGGTTGAAACATGCAGTGACCTGCGAAAACGGCGGTGAAACATGGTTCCACGACAAGGTGACACCGTGACACGCCGCACGCCCGCAGACGTGACACGGTGCAACTCAAAGAGGGCTCGCCGGCTTTCTACGCTCCTCGGACACCGAGCGACCGGAGGTCCCGATGAGCAGAGTGATCCGCGCCGCGATCTTCCAGACCGCGTGGACCGGCGACAAGGAATCGATGATCAAGGTCCACGAGCAGGCGGCACGCGACGCGGCCGCGCAGGGTGCTCAGGTCCTGTGCTTCCAGGAGCTGTTCTACGGACCGTACTTCTGCCAGGTCCAGGACAAGGCGTTCTACGAGTACGCCGAGCAGATCCCCGAGGGCCCGATCGTCCGGCGCTTCCAGGCGCTGGCGAAGGAACTGGGCCTGGTCCTGGTCCTGCCGATGTACGAGGAGGAGCAGCCCGGCGTCCTCTACAACACGGCCGCGGTGATCGACGCGGACGGCTCGTACCTCGGCAAGTACCGCAAGCACCACATCCCTCAAGTGCCGGGATTCTGGGAGAAGTTCTACTTCCGCCCGGGCAACGCCGGCTGGCCGGTCTTCGACACCGCCGTCGGCAGGATCGGCGTCTACATCTGCTACGACCGCCACTTCCCGGAGGGCTGGCGGGCGCTGGGCCTCGCGGGCGCCGAGATCGTCTTCAACCCGTCGGCCACCTCCCGCGGGCTCTCCCGCTACCTGTGGCAGTTGGAGCAGCCGGCCGCGGCCGTCGCCAACGAGTACTTCGTGGGCGCGATCAACCGGGTCGGGGTCGAGGACCTGGGCGACAACGACTTCTACGGGACGAGCTACTTCGTCGATCCGGAGGCGCAGTTCGTCGGCGAGGTGGCGAGCGACAAGGAGACCGAACTCGTCGTCCGCGACCTGGACATGGCCAGGCTGCGCGAGGTCCGCGACCGCTGGCAGTTCTACCGCGACCGCCGCCCCGACGCGTACTCCCCGCTCACCGCTCCGTAACCGGCCCAGACCGCCGCCGGTCCGGAGTACGGGGGCCGGACCGGCGGCACCGACCGACTCGTACGACACCAGGAGAGACCATGAGCAGCCGTACCGTCATCCGCGGTGGTCTCGTCATCACCGCGTCCGACGAGATCCACGCCGACGTCCTGATCGAGGACGGCCGTATCGCCGCCCTCGCCGCGAGCGGCACCCCGGCCGCCGAGGCATGGACGGCGGGCCGCACCATCGACGCCACCGGGAAGTACGTGATCCCCGGCGGGGTCGACGTGCACACCCACATGGAGCTGCCGTTCGGCGGCACCTTCGCCTCCGACACCTTCGAGACCGGCACCCGGGCCGCCGCCTGGGGCGGTACGACGACGATCGTCGACTTCGCCGTGCAGAGCGTGGGCCACAGCCTGCGCGAGGGACTGGACGCCTGGCACGCCAAGGCCGAGGGCACCTGCTCGATCGACTACGGCTTCCACATGATCGTCTCCGATGTGAACCAGGAGACGCTCAAGGAGATGGACCTGCTGGTCGAGGAGGGCGTCACCTCGTTCAAGCAGTTCATGGCCTACCCGGGTGTCTTCTACTCCGACGACGGCCAGATCCTGCGGGCCATGCAGCGCTCCGCCGAGAACGGCGGGCTGATCATGATGCACGCCGAGAACGGCATCGCGATCGACGTGCTGGTGGAGCAGGCGCTGGCGCGCGGCGAGACCGACCCGCGCTATCACGGGGAGGTGCGCAAGGCGCTGCTGGAGGCCGAGGCCACCCACCGCGCCATCAGGCTCGCCCAGGTCGCGGGCGCGCCCCTGTACGTCGTGCACGTCTCGGCGATGGAGGCAGTCGCCGAGTTGGCCAAGGCACGCGACGAGGGGCTGAACGTCTTCGGCGAGACCTGCCCGCAGTACCTGTTCCTGTCCACCGACAACCTCGCCGAACCCGATTTCGAGGGCGCCAAGTACGTGTGCTCCACGCCCCTGCGGCCCAAGGAGCATCAGGCCCAGCTGTGGAAGGGCCTCAGGACCAACGACCTCCAGGTGGTCTCCACCGACCACTGCCCCTTCTGCTTCGTGGGCCAGAAGGAGCTGGGGCGAGGGGACTTCTCGAAGATCCCCAATGGTCTTCCCGGCGTCGAGAACCGGATGGACCTGCTCCACCAGGCCGTCGTCGACGGCCGGATCTCGCGCCGCCGCTGGATCGAGATCGCCTGCGCGACCCCGGCCCGGATGTTCGGCATGTACCCGAAGAAGGGCACGATCACGCCGGGCGCCGACGCGGACGTCGTGATCTACGACCCGCAGGCCGAGCAGGTCATGTCCGCCGTCACCCACCACATGAACGTCGACTACTCGGCGTACGAGGGCAGGCGCACCACCGGCCGGGTCGAGACGGTCCTCTCGCGCGGCGAACCCGTCATCACCGAGCGGGAGTACACCGGGCACGCCGGGCACGGCGTCTACACCCCCCGCTCCACCTGTCAGTACCTCAACTAGGAGCGGACTCCATGGACTTCGGACTCGTCCTGCAGACCGACCCGCCGGCCTCGCGGGTGGTCAGCCTGATGAAGCGCGCCGAGCGCGGCGGCTTCAGCTACGGCTGGACCTTCGACTCCGCCGTGCTGTGGCAGGAGCCGTTCGTGATCTACAGCCAGATCCTGGCGAACACGCAGAAACTGAAGGTCGGCACGATGGTGACCAACCCGGGCACCCGCACCTGGGAGGTCACCGCCTCCACCTTCGCCACCCTCAACGACATGTTCGGCAACCGCACCGTCTGCGGCATCGGCCGAGGCGACTCCGCGATGCGCGTCGCGGGCCGCAAGCCCAACACCCTCGCCCGCATCAGCGACGCCATGAAGGTCATCCGGGCGCTGGGCCGCGGCGAGGAGGCCGACCTCGGCGGCGGCACGGTCGTCAGGTTCCCGTGGATCAGGCCGGGCGCCGAACTCCCCGTGTGGATGGCGGCGTACGGACCCAAGGCGCTGAAGATGACCGGCGAGGAGGCCGACGGGTTCATCCTCCAGCTCGCCGATCTCTATCTGACGGAGTACATGGTCAAGGCCGTGAAGGACGCCGCGGTCGCCGCCGGACGCGACCCGGCGGACGTGAAGGTCTGCGTCGCCGCTCCCGCATACGTCACCGAGGACGACTCGCCCGAGGCCCTCGCCCACGCCCGGGAACAGTGCCGCTGGTTCGGCGGGATGGTCGGCAACCACGTCGCCGACCTGGTCGCCAGGTACGGGGAGCACTCCGCCGCCGTCCCCGACGCGCTCACCGACTACATCAAGGCCCGCGAGGGATACGACTACTCCCACCACGGACGCGCCGACAACCCCGACACCGCGTTCGTGCCCGACGAGATCGTCGACCGGTTCTGTGTCATCGGACCGGTCGAGAAGCACATCGAGAAGCTGAACGCGCTGCGTGAGCTGGGCGTCGACCAGTTCGCCGTCTACGACATGCACGACGCGCAGGAAGCCGTCATCGACGCGTACGGCTCGAAGGTCATCCCCGCGGTCAACTCCTGACCGAGGTCTTCGAGTTCGGACGTGTCCGGCACCACCGCTCCACCCGACCCCCCACACCTTGTCTCCCTCCCCGCGGTCTCCGGCCTCCCCGCCTCCGCCCTGGGGAGGGGCCCAAGGCCCCCGCACGGCCTGTCCGTCCCGTCCCGCACTGTCGATTGGCCTGCTCATGACCGAAACAGTCCCCACGGGGTCACCGATATCGCAGTTCGCCGGCGCCGACGGTCGCGTCGAACTCGCGCCCGAGGCGTTCCCCGCCGACAGCCCCTTCGCCAACGAGGACCTGCGTCCCGTCCCCGTCGCCGAGCGCAGGTGGACGACGTACAACTTCGCGGCCCTGTGGATCTCCATGGCCCACTGCATCCCCAGCTGGACCCTGGCCTCCGGCCTGGTCGCGCTCGGCATGGACTGGAAGCAGGCCGTCTTCACCATCGCCCTCGCCAACGTCATCGTGCTGCTGCCGATGCTGGCCACCGGGCACGCCGGACCCAAGTACGGCATCCCGTTCCCGGTGCTGGCACGGGCCTCCTTCGGGCTGCGCGGCGCCAACATCCCGGCGATGATCCGGGCGGCCGTGGCCTGCGGCTGGTTCGGCATCCAGACCTGGATCGGCGGGAGCGGCATCTTCGCCCTCGGCTCCAAGCTCACCGGCGGAGGGTGGGAGAACGCCGGGAAGATCGCGGGCAACCCGTGGCCGCTGTGGCTGTGCTTCCTCCTCTTCTGGGCGCTGCAGATCGCCATCATCTACCGGGGGATGGACTTCCTGCGGCACTTCGAGAACTGGGCCGCGCCCTTCGTGATCGTCGGTGCCTTCGTGCTGCTGGCCTGGATCGCCGTGAAGGCGGACGGCTTCGGCGCGCTGCTCGACCAGCCCTCGAAGCTGGGCTGGGGTGCCGACTTCTGGCCGGTCTTCTTCCCGTCCCTGATGGGCATGATCGGCTTCTGGGCGACTCTCTCGCTCAACATCCCGGACTTCACGCGGTTCGGCGCCAGCCAGAAGGCCCAGACGTGGGGCCAGTCGCTGGGCCTGCCCACGACGATGACCCTCTTCGCGATCCTCGCCGTGCTGGTCACCTCCGGCTCCGAAGCCGTCTACGGAGAGGCGATCTGGGACCCGGTCACCCTCGCCGCCAAGACCGACAGCGTCTTCGGCCTGCTGTTCGCGCTGATCGTCGTCCTCGTCGCCACCGTCTCGGTGAACATCGCGGCGAACGTGGTCTCCCCGGCCTACGACCTGGCGAACCTGGCGCCGAAGCTCATCAACTTCCGCACGGGCGCGCTGATCACCGGTGTCGTCGGCATCCTGATCTTCCCGTGGAAACTGATCTCCACGCCGGAGTTCTACATCTTCACCTGGCTCGGCGTGGTCGGCGGCCTGCTCGGCACGGTCGCGGGCATCCTGATCGCCGACTACTGGATCGTGCGCCGCACGGTCCTGCACCTCGCCGATCTCTACACGCCCGGCGGGCGCTACTGGTACGCGTCCGGCTGGAACTGGCGCGCGATCCTCGCCTTCCTCGTCGGCGGCGTCCTCGCGGTCGGCGGCTCGTACTCGGGCGTCGGCGCCGACGGCTCGAGGACCGGACCGTTCCCCGCCGACGGGCTGATCCCGTTCCTCAAGCCCCTGGCCGACTACGGCTGGGCGGTGGGCCTCACGGCCTCGCTCGTGCTGTACGTGGCGCTGATGGCCGGCCACCGCGAACGCGTCGACGCCTGAACCGGCTCCGACAGGACGGTCAGCCCTTCTGGCCGTCCTTCAGGGCGGCCACCGCCTCCTTGGCCGCCCTGATCGCGCCCTTGTTGATCTCGTCCGTGCCGGGCGCCTTCTTCGACTCGAAGTCGCTTCCGCTGTACGTGACGGAGACCAGCGCGTTGGAGACGCGGACCAGCACCACGCCCTCACGGGTCTGCTGCTTGTCCTCCGTGGTGAGGTTGACGACGGAATAACCGGAATCGCCGATGCCGGGGACCTCCCCGCCGCCGCTCCTGGCCGCGACGCGCTCCTTGAAGGACGTCCGCGCCGCGTCGTCCGACGCCGTTATCTCGAAGGACACGTCCAGCCAGCGGTAGTCGTAGCCCTTGAGCGCGTTCCACGAGCAGGTGCGGCGCAGCTTCGAGTCGGTCGACGGGATCTCCTTGCCGGCCGTCTTGGCGTTCGGCACGAGCGAATCGATCGTCTTCTTGCCCAGGCCGTCGCAGGGCGCGGGAGCGGTTCCGTACGTCTTCGACACCACCGCCGTCGCGGGGGCCGAGGGCGACTTGTCGTCGTCGGCCTGCTGCGTCGTCCGGTCCTCGGCGGCCGGCGTCGCGGCGTACGGTCCGGACGACAGCGCCCATCCCGCGGCGGCGAGCACGACGACGGGCGACAGACGCGCGGTGAGGGCGAGCGGCAAGGGAAGAGAACGCACGGCGCACTTTTCGTGGGGGACGGTGCGGAGGGAGTCCGCACTGCGGACGGGACGCCAGTGTCACATGACTCCCTCTGGGGCGGAAGGGCCAACTCGCTCCGTGCCGGTGCCGTTACGCCATGGCCGCAATTACGTGCCGTCCTGGGCGAGTTGCACGCTCTCCTGGATGTTTTGGGTGGAAAGTGAGCTTTCGATGCGGTCCACGGCGAGGAACGCCCCGTATGCCACGAGGTGCACCAGACAGTGGTCGGTGTGCTCCGGCCGACGCCAGGCCGCCACGTCCGCGTCCGTGATGCGGTACGGCGCGAGGGCGGCCAGCAGCGCCAGGCGCGCGCCGGGACGCTCCCGCCGGTCCGGGAGGCCGGCCAGGTCGAGCGGCGGATGCGCCCCGTCCCAGTGCCGCATGACGTCCTCCACGAGGTCCTGGTCGTCGCTGTCGAGGAGGCCCGCGCCCGCCAGGGCCGCCCTGAGCAGCGCCGCGTAGGCGAGACCGACGGGCGTGCCGCCCGCCCACGCGGGGGCTTCGCCGGGGTCGGTGTGGTCGAGCAGCGACAGGGCGAGGCCGGGCCGCGCGGGGCGGCGTACGGTCCGGGCGAGTGTGCGGCCCGCGAGGCTGCGTACCGCCCGGAACCGCTGGGCGCCCGCCGGCAGCAGGTTCTCGGTCAGCAGGGCCGACGCGATCCGGTTGATGAAGTGGAAGGCGAGCGCGGTGCCGAGGTAGGCGGGGGCATGCGCGCGCGGGAAGGGGTACGGGGCCAGGGCGGCGCCGGGCACGCGCGTGTGCCGCCCCCAGGCGAGCACACGCGCGTGCTCCTCGTCGCGTGGAGCCTCCCCGCGCGCCAGCCGCTCCGCGAGCGCGTGGTCGCCGGTGGCGTGCAGCAGCACGGTGTGCGCGTCCACGCAGAACGGGCACTTGTTGGCGAGCGACACCCCGAGGGCCACCAGTTCCTTGCCGGTCCTGCTGCCGGCCCCCGCGATGAGGGACTCCCGCATCAACGCCCAGGTGGGGGCGAGGAGTTCGGGAGCGGAGGACAGGACCACGAACGTGGAGGGCTCGGCGATGCCGAAGTCGAGGGCGAGTTGGGCGTACACCTCGGCGACGGTGCCGGTGGCCGACCTGGGTGGGAGGGGCTCGGTGTGACGGAAGGGTGTGGGCATGGCAGTAGCGTGCGCCGCCGGGGCGGGCCGGGTCGTCGTACCGCCGAAGGCAGTCGGGGCTGCGACGGCCGGGCGGGGCGGTGCCGGGAACTACTGCGTGGGGAGTAGTCGCGGAGCCGTCCACAGGGGTGACGTCACTGTCGGTGCGGCGGTCTACTGTGCGGGCATGAACGGGAGTCGGACCACCACACGCGAGCGGCTCGTCGACGCGGCCGTCGCGGTCGTGGTCGGCGCGATCGTCGTGCTCGTCGCCCTGGCGGACGGCCGTGACGGGCCCGTCGACCTCGCCCTGATCGCGGTGGGCTCGCTGGCCCTCGCCGGGCACCGCACGGCTCCGCGCGCGGTGCTGGCGGTCACCACGGTCTGTCTGCTCGCCGAAGTCGTCCACGCGGGGACCTCGACCGTCATGGCCCTCCCCGTCGTCGGCGCCGTGCACACGGCGGGGCGGACCGGACACCGGGCCACGGCCGCCGCGGCCGCCGCCGTCTTCCTCGGCGGATACGTGGCGGCGGGGTCGGCGAGCGGCTCCGTGGCGTGGGAGGCGCTGCTCCTCGCCGGCTGGTTCCTGTGCGCGGTGGTGACGGGCCTGGCCGACAGCAACTGGCAGGCGTATCTGCGCCAGACCGAACAGCGGGCCCTGGAGGCCGAACGCACCCGTGAGGAGGCGGCGTTGCGCAGAGCGGGCGAGGAACGTCTGCGCATCGCCCGGGAGTTGCACGACTCCCTCACGCACAGCATCTCCATCGTCAAGCTCCAGGCGGGCGTCGCCGTGCACCTGACCCGCAAGCGCGGCGAGGAGGTGCCGCCCGCGCTGCTCGCCATCCAGGAGGCGAGCGGCGAGGCGATGCGCGAGCTGCGCGCCACGCTGGAGGTGCTGCGCACGGACGAGCCGACCGGCACTCCGGCGCTGCTCGTGGAGCGGGCGCGGGCGGCGGGACTCGCGGTGGAGCTGACGGTGACGGGGGAGGAGCGGCCGCTGCCGGCGACGGTCGACCGGGCGATGTACCGCATCGTCCAGGAGGCCCTGACGAACGCGGCGCGGCACGCGGGCCCGGCGAAGGTGGTCGTTCAACTGGGATACGGAGATGGTGAGTTGGCGATCGACGTCGAGGACGAAGGCACGGCCGACCCGTCCGGCCCTCCCGCCCCCGGCATCGGCCTGACCGGCATGCGCGAACGCGTCACGGCCCTCGGTGGCACCCTGGACGCCGGCCCGCGCGAGGGCGGTGGGTTCGCGGTGCGGGCGCGGCTGCCGCTGGGGAAGACGGGATGACGGGCGACCTGATCAGGGTGGCGCTGGTCGACGACCAGGCGCTGATGCGGGCGGGCTTCCGAGCGCTCCTGGAGGCCGAGGACGGCGTCGAGGTGGTCGGCGAGGCGGCGGACGGGGAACAGGGGCTGGAGCTGATCCGCGCCGAGGCCCCCGACATCGCGCTGATCGACGTGCAGATGCCGGTGATGACGGGCATAGAGGCGACGCGCAGGATCGCCGAGGACCCCGCGCTGTCACCGGTCCGCGTGGTGATCCTGACGAACTACGGCCACGACGAGTACGTCTTCGAGGCACTGCGCGCCGGTGCCAGCGGCTTTCTGTTGAAGGACACCGAACCGGCCGATCTGCTCCAGGCGATCCAGGTCGTGGCACGCGGGGAGGCGCTGCTCTCCCCGTCGGTGACCCGCACGCTGATCGGTGAGTTCGTCTCCAGACCCCCGGACCGGGCCACGGCTCCCGGCCTGGAGTGCCTGACCCGCCGCGAGCGGGAGGTGACGGCCCTGGCGGCGCGCGGTCTGACCAACGAGGAGATCGCCGAGCACATGGTCATCAGCCCGTTCACGGCGAAGACCCACATCAGCCGGGCGATGACGAAGCTGGGGGCGCGGGACAGGGCGCAACTCGTGGTGTTCGCCTACGAGTCGGGACTGGTGGCCGCGCGGGGAGCGGATCAGCGGTCGGGGTGATCGACGCACCAGTTTAAGTCAGGCTAACTTTACTTTACGTGTAGAGTTTTATCTCGGTGCGCCGCTCGGCGGACCGGGCTGCCCTGACGAAAGTGAGGTTCTGGTGACTCTTTCGCGCCTGTTACAGGTCCGCGGGACCGGTGCCCCGGACGATCCGGCACGCGGTGGTTCCCTGTCCCGCCGGCGTCTGCTGGCCGCGGGAGGCGCCCTCGGCGTGAGTGCCGCGGTGCCGGCGTGCAGTGACAGCGGTTCCGGGACCGGTGCGGAGTCGGACGGCGACGGCTGGAGCTTCAAGGACGACCGGGGCCGCGCCGTGAAGGCGGACGCAAGACCGGAGCGCATCGTCGCCTACGTGGGCTCCGCCGCGGCGCTGCACGACTACGGCGTCGACTGTACGGCCGTCTTCGGCCCCGCCACCTACAGCGACGGAAGGCGCACGCCCCAGGCCGGTTCGCTGGATGTGAAGAAGCTCGACAGCGTCGGTGTGCAGGCGGGGACCTTCAACATCGAGAAATTCGCCTCCTTGCGCCCCGACCTGCTGGTCAGCAACATGAACCAGCCCAAGCGCCTCTGGCAGGTGCCCGACGAGGGCGCCGACAAGATCGAGAGCCTCGCTCCCAGCGTCGCCATCACCACCTCCGGCGTCTCCCTGCTCCACCCGATCCAGCGGTACGCGGCGCTCGCCGAGGCGCTCGGCGCCGATCTGAAGGCGCCCCGGGTGGCTGAGGCCGAGCGCCGCTTCGAGACGGCCGCGGAGCGGCTGCGCCGGGTGGCCGGGGCGAAGAAGGATCTGAAGGTCCTCGCCGTGGCCACCCAGGCGGAGAACCTCTACGTGGGTGCCCCCGGGATGTTCCCCGACACCCGGTACTTCGACGAGCTCGGCGTCGGGTTCGTACACCCCGAGAAGCCGGCTGCGCCCGGGTTCTGGGAGCTCGTCAGCTGGGAGAACGCGGACCTGTACCCGGCGGACGTGATCTTCGCCGACCAGCGTTCCAACAACCTGCCCCTGAAGGAGGTCGCCAAGACCAAGGGCACATGGAACCGGCTGCCCGCGGTGCGGGCCGGACAGGTCGTGCCCTGGAACAACGAGGCCCAGTTCAGCTACGCGGGATACGCGCCGCTCGTCGAACGGCTCGCCGACGCGCTGGAGAAGGCCCGCAAGGTCACCTGACCCTCACACGGACGGCAGGGCCCCTTCCAGGATGTGACGCAGCCCCCGTCCGTAGCTGTACCTGGCCTCTATGTCGCGGGAGTCCGCCGCGAGGCGCACGAGATGGGGGAAGTCGGCCCCGGCGGCCTTCGCGACCGCTGCCTCGGGGTAGTGCGGCGCCTTGCCGTCATGGGGCTCCACCTGGTGGGCCGGAGCCCTGCCGGTGTCCTCCGCCGTGCCCTCGCCCCCGGGCTCCTGCGTCATGCACAGGACCTGGCCCGCGGTGTAGTACCAGATCGTCTGATGCGCCCAGAACGCCTCCTCGTGCGTCAGGCCGCAGTCGACCAGCGCGCCGAGGATCTCCTCCGTCATCCACAGCGCGGACACGCCCACCACGTTGCCCCGGGCCAGCACCGGCACCACCCAGGGGTTGTCCCCGAAGGCGTCGAACATCAGATGGCAGACGGTCGTCAGCCGCTGCCGGGGATCCTCCGGCAGCGGCGGTCGCGGCAGGTCCTTGGCGACGTGTTCCAGGATGAGCATCAACAACTCGTCCTTGTCCCGCACATGGTGATAGACGGCCATCGCGGTGCTGCCGAGGGCCTGCGCCAGACGGCGCATGGTCAGCGTCTCCGCCCCCTCGTCACGGACGATCTCGTACGCCGTCGCGACGATCTGGTCGCGTGACAGGCGGGGTGGCCGTCCCCTGCGCGGACGGCTCGCCGGTTTCTCGGTCAGGGCTCTCGCCTCCTGCTGTGTTCCGTTGCGTTTCGCGTGCGCGGGCATTCTCCCCGAACCCGTCGAGGAGGCTTGAGGGCTTCTTTTTTTACATGTACAGTATATCGCGTTCCGAGGGTCCGGTGAGGCCGAGCGAAGAGAGAGAAGCCGATGGAACGGGTCGCAGACGACAGGCGCAGGCCGAGCGCGGTACCACGGATACGGACGTATCTCGCGCCTTTGATCCGCAAGACCGCGGTGACACCGCGCATGCTGCGGCTGACGGTCGGCGGGGAGGCGTTGCGCGGCTTCGAGGCCGGCGCGGTGGCGGACGAGCGGGTGAAGCTGTTCTTTCCCCCGGACGGCGAAGTCGCGCCCGCGCTCCCGGTGTTCGACGCCACGGGCATGCACTTCCCCGAGGGCGCTCCCCTGCCGCACGCGCGGAACTACACCGTGCGCCGCTTCGATGCGGACCGGTTGGAACTCGACCTGGACTTCGTCGTCCACGGCACCGGACGCGCCTGCGACTGGGCTGTGCGGGCCGAGCCGGGCGCCCTGCTCGGCCTGGCCGGGCCCGCGGGAGGCATGGTCCCCGCCGCGACCGCCGACCTCCATCTGTTCGCCGGCGACGAGACCGCGCTGCCCGCCATCGCCACGCTCGTGGAGCGGTTGCCCGAGGGCGCGCGCGCCCTCGTGTTCGTCGAGGTCGCCGACGCCCGCGAGGAGCAGCCGCTCGACGTTCCGGCCGGCACCGACGTCGAGATCCGGTGGCTGCACCGCGGCACGGGCCCGTGGCGTACGCCCACCCCGCTGGAGCGTGCGGTACGGGCCTTCGGATGGCCCGACGGCGAGGTGCACGCCTGGGTGGCGGGCGAGGCGGCCATGGTCCGCGAGCTGCGCCGCCAGCTGCGCCACGAACGGCGGCTGCCCCGCGAGAACCTGCACGCCACGGGTTACTGGCGCCTCGGCAGGACCGTCGAGCAGTGGGTCCAGGAGGAAGGCGAACCGCGGGCCGAGGACGACTGAGCCGCGGCCTTGCCGCCGCCCCGCACATCGTCACCACAGCCGCTCGGAACACCGACACGCGACGCGGAACACCGACACGCGATGACGAACCATGCCCGCAAGGGCGGATCAGGAGAGCTGGTGCAAGAGACAATGAAGCCGGACGGCGCGCCCGTCGGGCTGGGGTGGGTGCTGACCGTCGTGGTCGCGACGCAGTTCATGGTGACGCTGGACGCGTCCGTGGTGAACGTCGCCCTGCCCGCCGTACAGTCGGACCTCGCCTTCAGCGAGGCCGGGCTGCTGTGGGTGGTCAACGCCTACACCCTCGTCTTCGGCGGCTTCCTGCTCCTGGGCGGCCGGGCGGCGGACCTCTTCGGACAACGCCGGGTCCTGTGGCTCGGGCTCGTGCTGTTCGGTCTGGCGAGCCTGGCCGGCGGTCTGGCACAGGAGCCCTGGCATCTGGTCGCGGCCCGGGCCATGCAGGGGCTGGGCGCCGCGGTGCTCGCGCCCGTCGCCCTCACCATCATCACGACCGTCTTCCCCGCCGGGGCGCCGCGCGCCAGGGCGCTCGGCCTGTGGAGCGCGGCCGGCGCGGCCGGCGGAGCCGCCGGTGTACTGATCGGCGGACTGCTCACCGAGTACCTCGACTGGCGCTGGGTGCTGCTGATCAACGTGCCGATCGTCGCCCTGGCCGCGGCGGGCGGCCGGACCGTCCCCGGCGGCGGACCGCGCCGGGACGCGCGCCTCGATCTGGTCGGCGCCGCACTGGCCACCGCCGGACTCGCCTCCCTCGTCTACGGCGTGGTCCGGATCGGCAGCGACTCCCTCACCTCGGGGGCCACGCTCGGCTTCCTCGGCGCCGGGGTCCTGCTGCTGGCCGCCTTCGTGGCCTACGAGGCCCGGCGGCCCGAGGAGCCCCTGGTGCGGCTCGGGCTGTTCGCCCACCGCGCGTTGACCGGCGCCAACCTGACGATGCTGCTCCTGGCGGCGGGGCAGTTCGCGGCCTTCTACTTCGTGTCCCTGTACCTCCAGCAGGTGCTGCACTACGAACCCGCCGCGGCGGGGCTGGCGTTCCTGCCCTTCTGCGTCGGGTTCACCACGAGCGCCATGCTCGCCAGCCGGGTGATCGGCCGGGTCAGCCCGCGCGCCCTGGTCGTCGGCGGCACGCTGGTCGGTGCCCTGGGGCTGCTGTGGTTCAGCCGGATCGCCGTCGACGGCGACTTCCTGTCCAGCGTCCTCGGCCCGTCGCTGGTCACCAGCCTCGGCATCGGTGCCTGCTTCGTGCCGCTGACCCACGCCGCCACCGCGAACGTGCCGACCTCGGACGCGGGCATGGCGTCGGGTCTGCTCAACAGCTCCCAGCAGGTGGGCGGTTCGCTCGGCCTCGCCGTCACCGTGAGCGTCTCCAGCAGCCGGATCGACGGACTTGCCGCCGACGGCAAGGCCCCGCTGGAGGCCCTCACCGGCGGGTACGGTGCGGCACTGCTCGCCGGAGCCGCCCTGCTGCTCGCGGCGACGCCGGCGGCGTTCGTCCTTCCCGGGCGGGCGAGGACCGAGGCGCCGGGGGACGGGGACGCGGTCGCCGACGGCGAGGTGGCCGGGTCGGCGGTGACGCCCGCACGCCGATGGCGAGTTCTACCTCGGTGGTGGGGTGGGACGCGGTGGTGGTCATCGCTGCTCCTCGGTCATCGCTGCTCCTCGTGCGGGTGCGGTGG
>NZ_JBEXQG010000102.1:0-25002 GCF_040612485.1 Streptomyces sp. NPDC006385 | reverse complement strand
GAGGCCACGCGTGTGGAGCAGCGCACCGACTTCGACAAGCTGATCGTGGATGTCGAGACCAAGCAGGCGATGCGTCCGCGTGACGCGATGGCCTCGGCCGGTAAGACCCTGGTCGAGCTGTTCGGTCTGGCCCGTGAGCTGAACATCGACGCCGAGGGCATCGACATGGGTCCGTCTCCGACGGACGCCGCGCTGGCGGCCGACCTCGCGCTTCCCATCGAGGAGCTCGAACTGACCGTCCGCTCCTACAACTGCCTCAAGCGCGAGGGCATCCACTCCGTGGGTGAGCTCGTCGCTCGTTCCGAGGCCGACCTGCTCGACATCCGTAACTTCGGTGCGAAGTCGATCGACGAGGTCAAGGCGAAGCTGGCCGGCATGGGCCTGGCCCTGAAGGACAGCCCGCCCGGATTCGACCCGACCGCCGCCGCTGACGCCTTCGGGGCCGACGACGACGCGGATGCCGGGTTCGTGGAGACCGAGCAGTACTAAGAGCTCGGGTCCGACTGCTGGATCTTGGCTGCGGGCCGGTTGTGGCTGGTCGCGCAGTTCCCCGCGCCCCCTGAGGGTGCGGACCTTCCGGGCGTCTGAAAAGGCGCCCGGATCTCCGACAGGCGACCGCCTGCTCGGATACTGACCCCAGTACCTGATACGGCCGGGGCAGACACACAGGAGAAGAACCATGCCGAAGCCCACCAAGGGTGCCCGTCTGGGCGGCAGCGCCGCGCACGAGAAGCTGCTCCTCGCGAACCTCGCGAAGAGTCTCTTCGAGCACGGCCGGATCACCACCACCGAGGCGAAGGCCCGTCGTCTGCGGCCGTACGCCGAGCGTCTGATCACCAAGGCGAAGAAGGGCGACCTTCACAACCGCCGTCAGGTGCTCCAGGTCATCACGGACAAGAGCATCGTCCACACGCTCTTCACCGAGATCGGCCCGCGGTACGAGAACCGTCCCGGTGGCTACACCCGTATCACCAAGGTCGGTAACCGCCGTGGCGACAACGCGCCCATGGCTGTCATCGAGCTGGTCGAGGCGCTGACGGTCGCTCAGGAGGCCACGGGCGAGGCCGAGGCCGCCACCAAGCGTGCCGCCAAGGACGCCGAGGTTGCTGACGCCGCCGAGGCCAAGGTCGACACGACCAAGGCCGAGGACGCCGCCGAGGCTCCGGCCGAGGAGTCGAAGGACGCCTGAGCCGTCCGCGGGGTGGCTGCGTCGCGCCGCTGCGGCATCGTCGTGGCTTGTCGCGCAGTTCCCCGCGCCCCTTCAGGGCGATTGCGGGCCCGTTCCTTTCGAGGAGCGGGCCCGCTCTTGTGTTGCTGAGAGGATCTGCACGTGAGTGATGAAGTAGCACCCGGTTGCGTCCGTGTCCGGCTCGACCTCTCCTATGACGGCACCGAGTTTCACGGCTGGGCCAAGCAGGCCGGGGGGCGGCGGACCGTACAAGGGGAGATCGAGGATGCGTTGCGTACGGTCACTCGGTCTCGGGAGACGTACGAACTGACCGTGGCCGGGCGTACCGACGCCGGTGTGCATGCGCGGGGTCAGGTCGCGCATGTCGATCTGCCGGAGTCGGTCTGGCGCGAACACCACGAGAAGTTGCTCAAGCGGCTTGCCGGGCGGTTGCCGAAGGACGTGCGGGTGTGGGCGCTCAGGGAGGCGCCCCGCGGGTTCAACGCTCGGTTCTCGGCGGTCTGGCGGCGGTACGCGTACCGGGTCACCGACAATCCCGGCGGTGTCGACCCGCTGCTGCGCAGTCACGTTCTGTGGCACGACTGGCCCCTCGACGTCGACGCCATGAACGAGGCCGCGCGAGGGCTTCTCGGTGAGCACGACTTCGCCGCCTACTGCAAGAAGCGGGAGGGGGCGACCACCATCCGCACGCTCCAGGAGCTGAGCCTCGTGCGGGGGGACGACGGGATCATCACCGCCACGGTGCGTGCCGACGCCTTCTGCCACAACATGGTGCGCTCGCTCATCGGGGCGCTGCTGTTCGTGGGGGACGGTCATCGGCCCGCCGACTGGCCCGGCAAGGTGCGCGCCGCCGGAGTCAGGGACTCCGCCGTGCATGTCGTACGGCCCCATGGGCTGACCCTCGAAGAGGTCGGGTACCCGGCCGACGAGTTGTTGGCCGCGCGGAACAAGGAGGCGCGGAACAGGCGGTCGCTGCCGGGGCCGGCCGGCTGCTGCTGAGCCCGGTGGGTGGGGCGGTCCGAGCGTCCGGTGGGGGTTGGCGCGGGGCTCAGTCGTCCGACCAGGTGGTGAGGAGTTCGGCGAGGGCGTCGGCGGCCTCGTCGGCTTCGGCGCCGTCGTCCCGGGCGTCGGGGGCCAGTTCCACGTGCAGGAAGGTGGCGTGGTGCCGCTCCGCCGACCTGCCCTGGACGTTCGTGGTGCCCTCCAGCGGGCAGCGTGCCGACCAGCCCCGGCAGACCCGCAGACCGTCCGCCTCCATACGGTCGGCCAGCGCGGCCGCCTCGCCCGACGCGGTCTGGGCCGCGCCCCCGGAGACGATCGCCTCGTACGGGCGCTCGGACGTCTCGGCGAAGCCGTGCACCTGGAGGCCGGGCACGCCGCGCTTCTGGAGTTCCACCACGATGGTGTGGAAGGCGCTGGACTCGTGGTGGGCGACGTCCGCGTCGTCTCCGCGGCCGGCGCGGCGGTGGGCGCCGGCCAGGACCAGCGAGCCCGAGGGGCTGCCCTCCAGCAGCCGGACGCCGAGTGCCTCGGTGTCCCGGTCGGACACGGGGTGCGGCACCTGGACGTTCCAGCGGAGTGCGGAGTCCGCGTTCAGGTAGAGGCGGCCCCAGCGCGCGGCCTTGCCGTCCTGCCGGGTGGCGGCCACCTCGTCGTAGCGGCGGCCGGAGTCGGTGTCGGTGAGGCGGGTGATGCCGAGACCGAGCGGGGCGAGCAGCCGCTCCGCCTCGGCCGCGTCGCCGTCCAGCAGATGCCCTACGCCGCGCGCCAGTTGCTCACGCTCGTCGTCGCCGGGCGGTGTGTAGGGGTCGGCGGGCTCGAAGTCGGCCGTGTACGTGAGGATCCGGCTGCGGAGGTCCACGAGCTCCCGGGCCTGCGGAACCGAATGTTCCGCACCTTCGGGCGATGTCGTGTCGCAACCGGCCAACACCAGAATCAAAACCGTTTGGGTAAAAACGCGAGCGAAACGTGACCGTCTTGTGACGGCAGAGACGGGTTGAGTTGTGGGGCGCGTGTGAATATGTCGCGGTGACATTCCGTAAGTCTCTCCGTATGGGTCGCTCGCTGGCGGTTCTGGTGGCTTTGGGCGGCCTGACCGCCGGCTGTACCTCCGGGCCCACCGAGGCGCAGGTGAAGCCGGACGGCCGGTCGTTCACCGTCGCCGCCGCGGGCGATGTGCTCATCCACCCCGAGCTGGTCGAACAGGCGGCCAAGGACGCCAAGAAGACCGGTGCGGGGCAGGCCGGGCTGGACTTCGGACCGCTCATGGCCGGGGTGAAGCCGGTCATCAGCAAGGCCGATCTGGCCATCTGTCACATGGAGACGCCGGTCGGCACACCCAAGGGCCCCTTCGAGGGGTACCCGGAGTTCCTCGTGCCCCCGCAGATCCTCACGGCTCTCAAGGACGTGGGGTACGACACCTGCTCGACGGCCTCCAATCACACCTACGACCACGGCCTCAAGGCCGTCAAGCGCACCCTGGACACGATGGACAAGGTGGGCCTCGGGCACACCGGGTCCGCGCGTACGCCCGAGGAAGCAGAGCAGATCAACATCCGGGACGTCAACGGCGTCAAGGTGGCCCATCTGTCCTTCTCCTGGGAGTCCTTCCTCAACCCCACGCCCGAGAAGGAGCGTTGGGCCTTCAACCGGCTCAGCACCGACGACATCAAGAAGGCCGAGTCCCGGGCCCGCAAGAAGGGCGCCGAGGTCGTCATCCTCTCCGTCCACTGGGGCCTGGAGCACTACAACGAGCCGAGCGTCCCCCAGCTCGACCTGGCGGAGCGGATCACCAAGGAGACCGGGATCGACCTGGTGATCGGTCACCACTCCCATGTCGTGCAGCCCATCCAGAAGCTCAACGGCACCTGGATCGCCTACAGCCTCGGCAACCAGGTGGCCCGCCACTCCTCGCCCACCGGCCTCACCGAGGAGGGCGCGATCGGCTGGTTCGAGTTCCGGGAGACGACGGACGGCTGGGACGTCAGCGCCCGCTACCGGACCACGCTCGTCGACATCCCGCCGGAGCTGGAGCCGGGCGCGAAGCCGCCCGCGGGCGCGGTCGAGGACCACCGGGTCGTGGACGTGCAGCAGGCGCTCGACAACCCCGGCGACCTGTCCGAGGACCGGCTCGCCCGCTACCGGCTGGCCGAGGACCGCACGAGCGGCTTCCTCCACAACCGGGGAGCGCCGGGCGGCGACGGTCTGGAGCAGTTCTCGCCGGGCGCGTGATGAGCGACACAGTCAGTTGTTGCGCCCCGGAGCCCAACCCCGCCGCGGGTCAGGAGTCTTAGAAGTGACGGCGTCTCATGCCCGCGTTCAGCGGTGGCTCCCGCGAGCGCCTGAGTAGTGAAGAGGCGAAGGAAACCACCGGTGACTCCAACCCAAGGCGTGCCGCGTCCCGCACGGGGCGGGCGGCGGCGCGTCCGCAGACGCGCGGACATGCCGCTCCTGGGCGGCATACGGCCGCCGATCGCGCTGCTGTGCCTGCTGATCCTCGCCCTGGCCGGGCTGACCGCCAAGGTGCTGGGCCCGGCCGGCGACCCGGTCGTGCCGAAGGCGGTGCTGAGCTCCCAGCAGTACTTCGCGGAGGACGGCGCCATCGCCCTACGCGCGTCGATCGACGAGCGGGTCACCGACCTGAACCGCACCGCGGCCGCCCTGAACGCGGGGAAGCCGACGCCTCCGGAGCGTGTGCTGTCGGACCTGAGCGGCACGTACCAGAAGTGGACCGGCACCACCGTGCTGGACCTGGAGAGCGGAGAGGTGCTCGCCGCTCGCGGTGAAACGATTCCCCTCGCCTGGCTCGACAAGGACGTCCTCACCGGCGAGCACGCCCTGACGCCGCGCATGGTGCGGCTGAGGACCGGTGACGTACGGCTGATGACCATGGCGGTCCTGGACTGGAAGGACCGGCCGCAGCAACTCCTCATCGCCTCGGGCAGCCTCTCGGTGCCCGCCATCAACCTGGGCCCGTTCCGCTCGATGGCGGTCGTGGCGCGGGGCGGCGAGGTCCTCGCCACGGCCGGTTTCGAACAGGCCGAGGCGCTCAACTCGGACGCCGAGCGCAGCGAGCTCACCTTCCTCCAGAAGCAGATGACCCGGCTGTCCGAGCGGGCCGCGAACGAGGCCGAGCAGGACCCGGTCAGCGCCAGGGAGCCCGGCTCCCGCGGCTACCCGGGCGTCAGCGGAACACTGCTGGGCGACGCCTACAACGGCCGGGTCGCCACCGCCGGATACGCCTCCCTCGCCTCCGCCGACCCGGACGAGAAGAAAAGCGTCGGCGCGGGCCTCGGGCTGACGGTCGTGGCCATGCTGCCGGTGGTGCAGGAGCAGGCCGTCGGGCAGGAACGCGAGTTGTACGGGCTGGTGGCGGCCGGCGTCCTGGTGGTGTTCGGGCTGCTGGCGGCGGCCCTGCTGTGGAGGGCCGTGCAGCGGCCCCTGCTGCTGCTCTTTCTGGAGTCCCGTCGGCTGGCCCGCGGTGATCTGACCCGTCCTGTCGACGTGCCCCGCTGGGGCGAGACCGCGCGTGTCGGTGCCGCCCTGGAACGGCTGCGGGCGCAGCTGTCCGACGGGGAAGGCGAACACGGACGCCAGGGCGGCGAGGGCGGCTCCGGTGATGCCGGCAGCTCGGGCGGCGAGGGCGGCTCCGGTGGGCGCGACGGCCGGCGCGCGGGCCGGTTCGGTCTGCGGGCGCCGCTGGCGCTGACAGCCGTCCTGTTGCTGCTGTGGTGCGTGCCGGTCGGGCTGCTGCTCAACCGCACGGACGCCTCGGTGAGCGTGCCCAGCACCATGGTCAACGACCAGCGCGACCGCACCGACCTCGTCGCCGACCGGGTCCGGCGGGCCCTCAACGAGGCCCAGGCCGACCTCGTCTCCATCTCCCGGCTGATCGACGCGGACGACCCCGACGCCACGACCCGGGTCCTCGACGACGCCCTGCGCAAGCACCCGCGCTACGGCTCCCTGTACGTCGTCGACGAGGGCGGCGACGTCGTCGCCCGTGCCGGTGCCGAGCCGGGCGCCGGCTGGGATCAGGACGGCGGGGCCGGGGAAGCGGAGGAAGCGGCCCCGTCGCTCATCCGGGTGTCGGGCGAGGGCGGCAAGAAACCGGTGATCCAGGCCGGGGCCCCCGTACCGGACCACAAGGGCATGACCCTGGTCGGCGAGGTGCGGGTGGAGTTCCTGAACTCGCTGCTGAACCGGCCCGGACTCGGTGAGGTCCGCGTGGTCGACACCGAGGCGCGGACCGTCGCCGCCAGTGACGGATTCCTGGCCTTCGAGGAGCTCCCGCGCGACGCGCTCGCCGACGTCGTGCGGGCGGGCAGTGTCCACGTCGGCGCGGGACCCGTGGAGAACGGCCTGCTGCTGCGCGAGGGGCGCTCGGTCACCGTCGCCGCCGCGGCGCCCTTCTCCGGTGGCGGTGTGGCCGCCGACATCGGCTGGACCGTGGTCAGCTGGCAGAACGCCAAGCACTTCGAGATCGCCCCGTACGAGCGCGAGGACCGAAGCGTGCTCGCCGGCATGCTCGGGCTCGCGCTGATCGTGGTCTGCCTGGGCTGGATCCACCTGGTGGTGGTCCGGCCGCTGCGCGCCCTCGCGAGCAGCGCCGAGAAGCTCGCCGACGGCGACCTCAAGACCGTGCTGTACCCCCGCTACCACGACGAGGTGGGGGCCGTCGTCCGCAGCCTCGAACTGGTCCGCCAGCAGTTGCAGGCCCGCAGGCAGAACCAGACGCGCCGCAGTGCCGAGCCCCGGCTCGGCGCCGGAGGAAGGTGACCGGCCGTGCTCTACCTCTACTTCGTGCTGCTGATCGGCGGGGTGTGCCTGCTGATCGCGGGCATCATCGAGCAGCGCCGGCACTACGCGGCCCTGCACACCATCCCCTCCCGGGTGCTCGTCAACGGCATCCGCGGCAAGTCCTCCATCACCCGGCTGTGCGCGGGTGCGCTGCGCGGCGGTGACCTGGTCACCGTGGCCAAGACGACGGGCACCGCGGCGCGCTTCATCCACCCGGACGCGACGGAGGAGCCGGTCTACCGCAAGTTCGGCATCGCCAACGTGGTCGAGCAGATCGGCATCGTCCGCAGGGCCGCCACCTACCGGCCCGACGCGCTGGTCATCGAGTGCATGGCGGTCATGCCGGCCCTCCAGGAGGTCAACCAGAGCAAGCTGATCCGCTCGACGATCGGCGTGCTGTGCAACGTCCGTGAGGACCATCTCGCCGAGATGGGGCCCACCCTGGACGACGTGGCGCGCTCGCTGTGCCGCTCGATGCCGGAGGGCGGCATCTGCGTCACCGCCGAGAAGGAGCGCTTCCACATCCTCCAGGAGGAGGCGGACGCCCGTGACTGCAAGCTGGTCTACGCCGATCCGGAGACGGTCACCGACGAGGAGCTGCGCGGCTTCAGCTGGTTCACCTTCAAGGAGAACGTCGCGATCGCGCTGGTCGTGGCCGACCTGCTCGGCGTCGAGCGCAAGGTCGCGTTGCAGGGCATGTACGACGCCCCGCCGGACCCGGGTGTGCTGTCCGTGGAGCGGTACGTCACGCCCGAGGGCAAGCGGCTCGCCTTCGCCAACGTGTTCGCGGCGAACGACCCCGAGTCGACGCTGATGAACATCAACCAGCTGCTCGACCTCGGCGCGATCCGCCGCCCCCTGAACGTCGTGATCAACTGCCGCCCGGACCGGGTGGAGCGCAACGGCCAGATGGGCGAGATCATCCCCGACCTCCAGCCGGACAACGTGTTCGTCATCGGGCACCCGGCCAAGAGCGCCATCGACGCCATCCCCGCCGACTGGCGTGACCGCGCGGTCGACCTGGGCGGAGAGCGCCGCTCGGCGGACGAGTTCATGCCGACGCTGCTCGGCCGGATGTCAGACGGCTCCTCCCTGGTCGCCATCGGCAACATCCACGGGCAGGGCGAGGAACTCCTCGAGTACCTCGCCGAGCTCCCGGCGGACGAGAGCGGCACGGACGAGGCCGGGCACACGGTCGTCGGCGCGCCGCAGCAGCCGCAGCGCCTGGACCCGTACGCCTCGTATCCCACGGCCTACGAGGAGCGGTACCAGGCCTCGCAGACCCAGGAGATCCCGGTGATCACCATCCCGGCCCAGCCGTCGGGCCGGTACGCCGAGACGCCTGGCGTGTATGCCGAGGCGGGCGGGTCGTACGCCGGGGCCGTGCCGGGAGCGGGGGCGTCCTACGCACCGGGAGAGGAGTACGGCCGGGGGCAGGGGTACGGCGAGAGCCTGCCGCAGGCGCCGGAGCAGGTGCCGTACCAGAACGGGCAGCAGGTGGTCTCGGAGTGGTTCCGGGCCCCGCGCCAGCCGGTGCGCGGACCGGGGCAGGAGCAGGTGCCCGGGCAGGAGCCGCCGTACGGCGCAGGTCCTGTGCCGCAGCCGTACGGCGACGATTCCTTCGGCCGGCCGGTCCGGCGGCCGGCGGACGACGCCGGAGGGGGACACCCACCGCGTGTCTGACGCCCGCCGCCGTGTGCCCGACCTTCGCGGAGCGGGTGGCCCTGGCCCGTCGGCCGCCGCCCGCTTCGCCCCCGAATCCGCATCCCCTGCCCGGAGAACCCGTTGACCACCGCCGCCCTGACTCCCGAGATGGCCGCCCTGGGCATCGCCATAGGCCTGTTCTTCTCGCTGCTGTGCTATCTCACGACCAACCTGTCGCCCGGCGGCATGATCACCCCCGGCTGGCTCGCGCTCACCCTCATCGAGGACCTTCAGCGCGCGGCGATGGTGGTGGGCGTCACCGCCCTCACCTACGGCGGCACCAAGATCATGCAGCGGCTGGTGATCCTCTACGGCAAGCGGCTGTTCGCCGCGGTGGTGCTGCTGGGCGTGCTGTTGCAGGCCACGGTCATGATCGTGCTCTCGATCGAGTTCCCGCTGCTGTACGGCAACCAGACGCTCGGGTTCATCGTGCCGGGCCTGATCGCCTACCAGATGGTGCGCCAGCCCAAGGGGGCCACACTGCTGGCCACCGGCACCGTCTCCCTCATGGCCTACATCGTCGTCGCCGCCGGCCTGCTGCTCGGCGTCATGCCGACCGTCTGAGAACCGAGGAGCAAACGATGGCAGGGAAGAAGAAGTCGCGGCCGGTCGTCTCGGGCCTGGTGCTGCTCACGCTCGTCGCGGCGTCGGGCTACCTCACGGTGGAGCTGCGGGCGCAGGAGGAGCCGGGTGTCACCGAGGTCCGCAACGTCGGCGTCCTGGAGGGCGGCCGCAGCTCCGGCGCCTCGGCGGACCCGGGGAAGGAGACCTGGTCCCGGCTGGAGAACCCGGCGCGGTCCGTGTTGCGCGGGTCAGACGGGCAGATCAAGGCGGTGTTCACGGACGGCGCGCGCACCGCGACGCTGACCGGGCCGGCGCGCACCTTCCAGGAGCCGACCTCGACCTCCTCCAAGGTGTCCACCACGGACTGGGTGCGGCTGATGCCCGAAGCCTGGGCCGCGGGCGCGGAGAAGAAGAAGTGGTTCAAGCAGTGGTACGCCGAGAACAAGGACAGCAAGAAGGACGACATCTTCGCCTTCGCCTTCCAGTACGTGGCGGGCGCACCGGAGAAGAAGGACGAGCAGGGCACCGTCTACGCCGGTGACGCGAACTTCGGTCCGCTGAACGCGAGCGGTGCCGAGGGCGGCGACCTGCGGCTGGAGCAGTCCGACTTCTACGACTACCTCGGTGTGCCGTACCCCTTCCGGGACGGTGTCGTCGGGCAGCCGGAGAGCGCGCGGGCCCGGTCGATCGACTGCTCGGGGTTCATCCGGATGGTGCTGGGCTACCGCGCCCGCTACCCCCTGATGTCCTCGGACATCTCCGGCGACGGCCTGCCCCGCACGGCCAACGGCATGGCCCGTTCCAAGGAGGGCGCGGACATCCTGCCGCTCACCGGCATCACGGGGAAGGACCGGCCCTCGGCCATCGACCAACTCCAGCCGGGTGACCTGGTCTTCTTCAAGCTCGACACACGCACGGGCCAGCGCCTGGACCACGTCGGCATGGTGCTCGGCCATGACACGGAGGGGCACCTGATCTTCGTCTCCAGCCGTGAGGAGGTCAACGGACCGACCATCGGCGACGTGGGAGGAGTCTCGCGGCTGGACGGCAACGGCTACTACGCGAAGACGCTGCGCAGCGCGAAGCGGCTGTGAGGCGCGGGAAGCCGACGCATCGACCGGGCGCCGACGACCGCGCTTGACCGCCGTCGGCGGCGCCGTCTCGTACCAGGGCGGCGGCCGACCGCCCGTGGGCCGCCGCTACCCGTTGGCCGCCGCCGACGCCTGCGCCTCGCCCCGCGTGCGGATCTGGCGGTAGGCGAAGTGCTCCAGGGTCTCACCGACCTGGAAGGCTTCCGTGTCCTTGTCCGTCATGTCCTTGCCGCTGGTGAAGCCGGTGATGGTGAAGTAGGCGTAACGGCCGTAGGAGTTGGAGGTCGAGAGGCAGACGGAGGACGTGCAGAAGTCCTTGATGCCCTTGCCGGGGAGGGACCTGATGATGTCCTTCTCGGTGTTGACCGCGCCCTTGACCTTGGTGGCCTGCGCCTCGTTGTCGAAAACGGCCACGCCGACCGTCACCGCGATGTCGTCCTTCACGTACGACACACGCATGAAGCTGGTGCAGTCGTTGTCGGTGAGGATCTTCGGCAGCCCGCCCTTGGTGGCGGCGGAGCAGTTCTTCGTGTCGTCCGTCGCGCCCTTCTTGTACACCGTCTCGCCGCCCACGGTCAGCTGTTTGCCCGGGAAGAGGAGCTGCGCACTGAGCGGGGCGGTGTCCTTGCTCTTGCTGGAGATGAAGTCCTTCGGGTCCAGCGGCGGCGGAGCGCTCGTCGATGCGAACGACGGGGTGGCGGACTGGTTCGGCAGTCCCGACGTCCCCGGGAGTTCGGAAGTCGGCTTGTTCGAGGCCGAGTTGCTGTCGTTCGCCGACACCACGGCCATGGCGACGGCGGCACCGATCGCGACGGTGGCCAGCGCGCCGCCGCCGATGAAGAGCAGCCGGCGCCGTTTGTTGCGCGTCTCGGACGCCTCGGCGAGTGCGGCCCAGTCCGGCGTCGCGTCGGCGCCGCTGTTCCACGGCTGCTCGGAATGCGGTTTCCAGGGATCCCACTGGGACTGGGGTCCCCCCTGCTGCCCGTAGCTCATGGGGCGCATCTTAGACGGACCCAGGGTGTGCCGGTCCGCCGCAAGAAGCGCACGCGCACCTAGCGTTCACACGGTGAGCGAGCGCAAAAGCGACATCTCCGGGTGGTTGGTACGACGGGCGACGTGGCATCTGTGGGCGGCTCTCGGGGCGGTGCTGGCCGCCCTCGTGGCGCGTACGGCCCGGGTGACCTCGGACGGAGGGATGGACAACGCCATCGTCGTGCGGGCGGCACGGGTGTGGTGGGCCGGGAGTTCGCCGTATGACGACTCCCACTTCCTCTATTTGCCGAGCGCGGTGCTGGCGGCGGCTCCTCAGGTGCTGATCCCGCGGGGTGCGTTGAGCGTGCTGGTGCCGGTGGCGGTGACCGGATGTCTGGTCGGGGGCTGGGCCTGTGCGCTACGTCTCCACGGCGTCCCGCTGCGCAGCCGCTTCGCCGTGCTCGGTCTGCTCGGCCTCGCGGCGGGGTTCGCGCCGTTCGCGCACCTTGTCCTGCTGGGGAACTGGACGGCCACGGCGGTGCTCGCCCTGCCGTTGGCGTTGTTGCTGGCCGGCCGGGGGCGGTGGGTGGCGGCGGGGCTGGTGATCGGTGCGGCGGCCGCGCTGAAGCCGCTGCTGGCACCGGTGGGGTTGTTGTTCGTGTTCGCCGGGCGGTGGCGGGGGCTGGCAGCGCTGGTGGGGGTGCCGGTGGTGGCGTCCGTGGGGGCGGCGCTGCTGCTGCCGGATCCGGCGGGTTTCTTCACCCGTACCCTGCCGTTTCTCCTGAGCGGCGACGACAGCTTTGTACGGCTGTATGAGGCGTCGCCGGGCGCGGTGCTGCCGAGGGTGGGGGTGCCGGGGGTGCTGGCCGGGGGGATCGGGTTGGCGGGGGCGGGGGCGGGGCTGGGGTGTGCGTGGTGGCGCTGGCGTCGGGGGGACGGTGGGGCGCTGCGGCTCGCGGAGACCGCGGTGATGTTGATGCTGTCGGCGTTCCTGGTCGCCAGGCCGTCGTACGACCACTATCTGCTCGTCGTCGTGCCGCTGGTGGTGGCGGGGCTGCCGTGTGCGGGGGCGGTCGCCCGGGGGCCGTGGTTCTGGCTGGCGCTGGTGCCGCAGCTTCCCGGGGTGAGCTGGCCCTATCTGGAGGGGGTACAGCGGCGGGCCTTCAGGGACGCGGTGACGTTGTGCGGGATGGCGGTGACGCTGGCTGTCCACTGTGGTCGGGGCGGCCGGTCCTGCTGGCGCCCGCCGCCCCTGCCCGTCCCGTCCTCCAGGGCCGCCGCCCCTTCGGCCCCGCCGGCCGCTGCGCCCCTGGACCCCGCTGTGGGCTCCGCCCTCGGACCCCCGGCCTCGTCCGTCCACCACCCGACCCGGTCGGCCGGGAGACGGGCCTCGGGAGCATCGGAGCCGCCCGGGGCGGGGGAGTGAGAGTCGCCCGTCGTTCGGGGCCGTCCAGGGCGGCGTGGCCCGTCCGGCGTGCGAGGCGAGTCGCGGGCAACCCGTTTTGACCCGGCCGAGGCGCCGCAGGTATCCTGCATTTTCGTTGTGTATTGGCTTGCTCATTCTCACGGGACGGGCCCTTACACCGGTCCACCGGGCCGATGACCAGCGACCCCATGTACGCGGTATGCGTCGCCGCCGTGCGGTCCAGGCTGTCGTGATCGTTTCGGTGACCTTGTCAGGACCATTCACTCGAAGCGAAGGCTACGAACCGTGCGTACGTACAGCCCCAAGCCCGGCGATGTGACGCGCCAGTGGCACGTCATTGACGCTCAGGACGTCGTCCTGGGCCGTCTCGCCAGCACCGCCGCCTCCATTCTGCGGGGCAAGCACAAGCCGATCTACGCGCCTCACGTCGACACCGGTGACTTCGTCATCATCATCAACGCCGACAAGGTGCACCTCTCCGGCAACAAGCGGACCCAGAAGATGGCGTACCGCCACTCCGGCTACCCGGGTGGTCTGCGCTCGGTCCGTTACGACGAGCTCCTCGACAAGAACCCTGAGAAGGCCATCGAGAAGGCCGTCAAGGGCATGCTCCCCAAGAACTCCCTGGGCCGTCAGATGCTCTCGAAGCTGAAGGTCTACAAGGGTGACCAGCACCCGCACGGCGCGCAGCAGCCGCAGCCGTACGAGATCACCCAGGTCGCGCAGTAAGTCCGGCCACCCCCTAAGACTGAAGAGAATCTGAGGAGAATCGTGGCCGAGACCACTGCCGAGCAGCCGCTCGACGAGAACGTCGAGAACATCGACATCGACAGCTACACCACCGAGTCCGAGGTTCCGGTGGAGGGTGAGTACACCTCCGAGTCCCTCGCCTCGCGCTTCGGTGAGCCCCAGCCGGCCGCCGGCCTGGGCCGTCGTAAGAACGCCATCGCCCGTGTCCGCATCGTGCCGGGCACCGGCAAGTGGAAGATCAACGGGCGTACGCTCGAGGACTACTTCCCGAACAAGGTGCACCAGCAGGAGGTCAACGAGCCGTTCAAGGTTCTTGAGCTCGAAGGTCGCTACGACGTCGTCGCCCGTATCGCCGGTGGCGGTGTCTCCGGCCAGGCCGGTGCCCTCCGTCTCGGTGTCGCCCGCGCGCTGAACGAGGCCGACGTCGACAACAACCGCGGCCCGCTGAAGAAGGCCGGCTTCCTCAAGCGCGACGACCGTGCGGTCGAGCGCAAGAAGGCCGGTCTGAAGAAGGCCCGCAAGGCTCCGCAGTACAGCAAGCGCTAAGCGCAAGCTGCCTCTGCTCGTACTTCGGTACTCCGAACGCCCCGGCGGCACGCCACAGTGCCACCGGGGCGTTCGTTCTATCACCGGCCTCGGGCGTATAACGGCACAAGACGTTCAAAGGCTTGTGTGATCCGATGCCCAGGCATGGAATGCCTGGAAGCGGGAGCCCTCGGCGGCGGATCGCGCGCCGGCTCCGCTTCCGGAACTGAAGTTTCCTCAGGAGGACAAGTGGGACGACTCTTCGGCACGGACGGCGTGCGTGGCGTCGCCAACGCGGATCTGACGGCCGAGATGGCGCTCGGACTGTCCGTGGCGGCGGCGCACGTACTGGCCGAGGCGGGCACCTTCGAGGGCCACCGGCCGAAAGCGGTGGTCGGACGGGACCCGCGTGCGTCCGGGGAGTTCCTGGAGGCCGCCGTGGTGGCCGGTCTGGCGAGTGCGGGTGTCGATGTGCTGCGGGTCGGCGTGCTGCCGACGCCCGCCGTCGCGTTCCTCACCGGCGCGCTCGGCGCCGACCTCGGTGTCATGCTCTCCGCCAGCCACAACGCCATGCCCGACAACGGCATCAAGTTCTTCGCCCGCGGCGGCCACAAGCTCGCCGACGAGCTGGAGGACCGCATCGAGACGGTCTACGACGAGCACCGGCACGGTGAGCCGTGGGAGCGGCCGACGGGTGCGGCGGTCGGGCGGGTGCGGTCGTACGACGAAGGGTTCGACGAGTACGTCGCCCACCTCCTCGGCGTGCTGCCCAACCGGCTGGACGGGCTGAAGATCGTCCTCGACGAGGCGCACGGCGCCGCGGCGGGCGTCTCGCCGGAGGCGTTCGAGCGGGCCGGTGCCGAGGTCGTCACCATCGGCGCCGAGCCGGACGGGCTCAACATCAACGACGGCTGCGGGTCGACCCACCTGGACCCGCTGAAGGCCGCCGTCCTCGAGCACGGCGCCGACTTGGGCATCGCGCACGACGGTGACGCCGACCGCTGCCTCGCCGTGGACCACACCGGCGAGGAGGTGGACGGCGACCAGATCCTGGCGGTGCTCGCGCTGGCCATGCGGGAGCGGTCCGTGCTGCGCGCCGAGACCGTGGTGGCCACCGTCATGTCCAACCTCGGCTTCAAGCTGGCGCTGGAGCGCGAGGGGCTGAAGCTGGTGCAGACCGCCGTCGGTGACCGGTATGTGCTGGAGGAGATGAAGGAGCACGGCTACGCCCTCGGCGGCGAGCAGTCCGGGCATGTGATCATTCTTGATCACGCCACGACCGGTGACGGGACCCTGACCGGGCTGTTGCTGGCGGCTCGGGTCGCGGAGACCGGGCGTACCCTGCGGGACCTCGCCTCGGTGATGGAGCGGTTGCCGCAGGTGCTGATCAATGTGCCGGACGTGGACCGGTCCCGGGTCGGGGACTCGGCCGAGCTCGCTGCCGCCGTCGCTGAGGCGGAGCGGGAACTCGGGTCCACGGGGCGGGTGTTGCTCAGGCCGTCGGGGACCGAGCCGTTGGTACGGGTGATGGTCGAGGCGGCGGATATCGAGCAGGCCCGGTCTGTGGCGGGGCGGTTGGCTGATGCCGTGAAGTCGGCCCTTGGGTAGGGTGCGCGACATCCGTGTGCTGGGTCGAGTACTCCTGCCTCAACCCCGTCGAGCGCTGATCCGCGCTTCGAATCCTGCCTTTACGGGGCGCTGTCCTTGAGGGCGTTCTTACGCTGGCGCTGTGTGGACCAGAGCCATTTCTGGGCCAGCAGCGTCAGCGTGCCGGCCAGGATGATGCCCAGCAGGTTGAGCAGGAGCTGTTCCGTGGAGCCCCAGGTCTGCCGGGTGTCGCCGTAGCTGAGGGCCACGGCCGCGTTGGCGGCCGCCGGTACCGTCGTCACCGAGATGGCCACGCCGACCAGCGCGCCGGACTTGGCGGACGTGAGGGAGAGCGTGCCCGCGATGCCGGCGAGGACCGCGACCACGAACGAGAACACGTCCGGCGCCCAGATGAAACGGGTGTTGGGCCGGGCTCCGTCCAGCGCCGCCTTGCTGAAATGCCCGAGCGCGTCCATGAACAGGCTGAAGCCCACCGTCACCGCCATCGCCACCGCGAAGCCCACCAGCAGGGCGATCAGCGAGCGCAGGGCCAGGCGGGGCGCCCGCTGCACCGCGGCTGTGCAGATGCCGGCCAGCGGACCGAACTCCGGCCCGACCGCCATCGCGCCCACGATCAGGACCGCGTTGTCGAGCACGACACCGCAGGCCGCGATCATCGTGGCCAGCGTGATGAAGGCCACGTAGGTGATGGAGAGGGTCGACTCCTCGTGCGTGGCGTCCGCGAGGTGCTCCCACAGCACCGCGTCCGCACCCTCCCCCGGCGCCTCCTCCTTGGCCTTGTCGGCACGCTCGGACAGCGACAGGTCGATCTGCTCGACGGCGATCGAACCGGTCTCGTCCAGGTCCAACCGCCGTAGTGCGCCGATGAGTTCGTCGCCCGCCTCGCGTGCCACGTCGCACAGGACGACGTCCCCGGACGGGGTGCGGGCGGCGCCCGGCAGCACGACGAGGTGCGTGGTGCCGACCGTGTTCTCGATCAGGCGGACCACGTCGTCGGTCTTGCCGACCGGGATGATCAGGCGCAGATGCAGCATGACGTCTTTCTAGCAGGCGCGCGTGACGCCCCTACAGCTTGCGCAGGCTCAGCCGCTGCACCTTGTGGTCCGGGCCCTTGCGCACGACCAGCGCGGCGCGGCCGCGGGTGGGGGCGATGTTCTCGACGAGATTGGGCTTGTTGATCGTGCGCCACATCGTGCGGGCGTAGTCGAGGGCCTCCTCCTCGGAGACCTGGGTGTACTTGCGGAAGTACGAGGAGGGGTTCTGGAAGGCGGTCTCGCGCAGCCGCTTGAAGCGGTTGAGGTACCAGTGCTCGATGTCCTCGGTGCGGGCGTCGACGTACACGCTGAAGTCGAAGTAGTCGGCGAGACCGACCCGGGTGCGGCCGTCCTTGCCCGGGAGGGCGGGCTGGAGGACGTTCAGGCCCTCGACGATCAGGATGTCGGGGCGGCGGACCGTGAGCTTCCGGCCGGGGACGATGTCGTAGATCAGGTGGGAGTAGACGGGGGCCGTGACCTCGTCCTTGCCCGCCTTGATGTCGGCGACGAAACGGGTCAGCGCGCGGCGGTCGTACGACTCGGGGAAACCTTTCCGCGACATCAGGCCGCGCGCCTCCAGCTCCCTGGTGGGCAGCAGGAAGCCGTCCGTGGTGACCAGCTCGACGCGCGGGTGCTCGGGCCAGCGGGAGAGCAGGGCCTGCAGGAGGCGGGCGACCGTGGACTTCCCGACCGCGACCGAGCCGGCGACTCCTATGACGAACGGGGTGCCGGACTGGGAGCCCTGCTCGCCGAGGAAGGTGTTCAGCGCTCCTCTGAGGCCGTCCGTGGCGCCGACGTAGAGGTTGAGGAGGCGGGAGAGCGGGAGGTAGATGTCCCGCACCTCGTCGAGGTCGATGACGTCACCGAGGCCGCGCAGCTTCTCGACCTCCGCCGCGCTGAGCGGCAGCGGGGTCTTGTCGCGCAGCGCACTCCACTCCGAGCGGGTGAGGTCCACGTAGGGAGTCGCCTCCGGCCTGGGCCGGTGGGCGCTCCGGGGCATCGAGGAGACCGGAGAGATCACAGTCCATTGTTACGGCAGTACGAACGGACGGCGGCGTGGGATCCGTCACGCACCGTCGATTCCGGGAGAAATCCGGCCAGGACGCGGAATGTCAGTGCCGTGCGTCACAGTTGTCGGAGAGGTGGGCCCAGCCCGGGGTCCACCGACCCCGAGGGGGTGACCCATGACGTATGCGATCGAGGCGGAAGGCCTGGTCAAGCGGTTCAAGGAGACCGAGGCGCTGGCCGGGGTCGACCTGGGGGCCCGAAAGGGCTCGGTGCTCGGGCTGCTGGGTCCCAACGGCGCGGGGAAGACGACCGCGGTGCGGATCTTCGCGACGCTGCTCCAGCCCGACGGCGGCAGGGCCCACGTGGCCGGTCACGACGTGGTCCGGGAGGCCGGGGTCGTACGCGCCATGGTCGGGCTGACCGGGCAGTACGCGGCGGTGGACGAGAACCTCACCGGCATGGAGAACCTGCTGCTCATCGGCCGGCTGCTCGGTCTGTCGCGGCGGGAGGCCAGGGCGCGGGCGGGTGAGCTGCTGGAGCGTTTCCAGCTCACGGAGGCGGCCGGGCGGGCCGTGAAGACGTTCTCGGGCGGCATGCGCAGGCGTCTGGACCTGGCGGCCAGCCTGGTGGGCCGGCCCAGCATCCTCTTCCTCGACGAGCCGACCACCGGCCTGGACCCGCACAGCCGCGGTGAGCTGTGGGACCTGCTGCGGGGCCTGGTCGCGGACGGTGCGACGGCCCTGCTGACCACGCAGTATCTGAACGAGGCCGATGTGCTCGCCGACGACATCGTGGTGATCGACAAGGGCCGGGTGATCGCCGAGGGCACCCCGGACCAGCTGAAGTCGCAGGTCGGCGGGCAGGTGCTGGAGCTGCGGCCGGTGCTGGGGCAGGACCTCGCGCGGGCCCACCGGCTGGTGGCCGGGGAGGCCGGGACGGAGGCCCGGATCGAGGGGGAGACGGTGACCGCCCCGGTGAAGGACCCCGAGTTGATGCCGGCCGTGGTGCGCGCGCTGGACCGCGAGGGGATAGCGGTGGGGGAGCTCGCCCTGCGCCGTTCGTCGCTCGACGAGGTCTTCCTCGCCCTGACCGGCCACCGCGCCGAGCCCGGTGAGCCCGAAGGCGACGGCGGCGCGGCCGTCCGGGACGAGGACAACGAGCTCCAGAAGGCGGTGATGCGGCCATGACCGCCACCGCCACGACGATCACGGCCCCGGTCACCAAGTCGGGCCGTGTGCGCCCGCTCGACGGGCTGCGGCAGACCTTCACGATGGCCTGGCGGAGCCTGGTCGCGGTCAAGCACAACCCGCTGGAGCTGGTCGACTACAGCATCACGCCGATCATGTTCGTGTTCCTCTTCACGTATGTGCTGGGCGGACAGATGGCCGGCTCGCCCGAGGCGTATCTGAAGTACGCGCTGCCCGGGATCATCGTGCAGAACACCCTGTTCATGACGATGTACACGGCGATGGCGCTCAACACCGACCTCACCAAGGGCGTCTTCGACCGACTGCGCAGCCTGCCGATAGCCCGCTCCGCCCCGCTCATCGGCCGGATCACCGCGGACCTGGCGAAGCACCTCTGGGCGCTGCTGCTGATGATCGGCCTCGGCCTGCTGCTCGGTTTCCGGGTCACCGGGGGACTGGGCGGGTTCCTGCTCGGGACCGTGCTGGTGATCGTGTTCGCGGCGGCGGTGTCCTGGAGCGCGGTGCTGATCGGGATGCTGGCGGGGGACGCGGAGAAGGTGCAGGCGTTCGCCTTCACCCTCATCTTCCCGATCACCTTCACCAGCAGCGCGTTCGTCATGGTCGACACCATGCCCGGGTGGTTGCAGGCGTGGAGCGACGTCAATCCGGTGACGCATCTGTCGGACGCGTTCCGGGGGCTGCTGCTGGGCGGGGCGGTGGCGGAGCCGGTGTTGTGGTCCTTGGTGTGGGCTGCGGGGATCGCGGTGGTGTTCTATCCGCTGGCCATGCGGGCTTACCGGGCGAAGACGTAGGACAGCGTCGGCCGGGATGCAGGGCGGCGCCGGTCGGACCCCGTGGACGTGCCTACCCCGGTGGGAATTTCCGATTTCGGGCACGCAACGGCCGTTTCCGACCGGCGTTCGGTCGTAGGCTGCCGCGCATGTGCGGAATCGTGGGATACGTGGGGTCGCAGTCGGCGCTCGAGATCGTGACCGCCGGGCTGAAGCGGCTGGAGTACCGGGGATACGACTCGGCGGGGGTCGCCGTGCTGGCGGACGGGGGGCTGGCGGCCGCGAAGAAGGCGGGCAAACTCGTCAACCTGGACAAGGAGCTGACGGAGCGTCCGCTGCCGACCGGGACGACGGCCGTCGGACACACGCGCTGGGCCACGCACGGGGGACCCACGGACGCCAACGCGCATCCGCACCTCGACAACGCCGGGCGCGTCGCCGTCGTGCACAACGGGATCATCGAGAACTTCGCCGAACTGCGCGCCGAGTTGGCGGAGCGGGGGCATGAGCTGGCCTCCGAGACCGACACCGAGGTGGTCGCCCATCTGCTCGCCGAGGAGTTCTCGGCGACGGCCGACCTCGCCGAGGCCATGCGGCTCGTGTGCCGGCGGCTGGAGGGGGCGTTCACGCTGGTCGCGGTGCATGCGGACGAGCCCGATGTGGTCGTCGGTGCGCGGCGGAACTCGCCGCTCGTGGTGGGCGTCGGGGAGGGCGAGGCCTTTCTCGCCTCGGACGTCGCCGCGTTCATCGCCCACACGCGGTCGGCGATCGAGCTGGGGCAGGACCAGGTCGTGGAGCTGCGCCGGGACGGTGTGACGGTGACTGGCTTCGACGGGCGGCCGGCCGACGTGCGCTCGTATCACGTCGACTGGGACGCCTCGGCCGCGGAAAAGGGGGGCTATGACTACTTCATGCTCAAGGAGATCGCCGAGCAGCCCAAGGCGGTCGCCGATACGTTGCTCGGGCGCATCGATGCCGCCGGGTCGCTGACGCTGGACGAGGTTCGGATCAGCGCGTCCGAGCTGCGGGAGGTCGACAAGATCGTCGTCGTTGCCTGCGGTACGGCCTTTCACGCCGGGTTGATCGCCAAGTACGCCATCGAGCACTGGACGCGGATTCCGTGTGAGGTGGAGCTGGCGAGCGAGTTCCGGTACCGGGACCCGATTCTGGACCAGCAGACCCTGGTCATCGCCATCTCCCAGTCCGGCGAGACCATGGACACGCTCATGGCGCTACGGCACGCCCGTGAGCAGGGCGCCAAGGTGCTGGCCATCTGCAACACCAACGGGTCGACGATTCCGCGTGAGTCGGATGCGGTGCTGTACACGCATGCCGGGCCTGAGGTGGCCGTTGCGTCCACCAAGGCGTTTCTGACGCAGCTCGTGGCTTGTTATCTCGTCGCGCTCTATCTGGGGCAGGTGCGGGGCACCAAGTGGGGCGATGAGATCGGTGCCGTCATTCGGGATCTGTCGCAGATCTCGGGTGAGGTCGAGCGGGTGCTGGAGACCATGGAGCCGGTGCGGGAGCTCGCGCGCGGGCTCGCTTCGAAGAACACGGTGCTGTTCTTGGGGCGGCACGTGGGGTATCCGGTGGCCCTGGAGGGGGCGCTGAAGCTCAAGGAGCTCGCCTATATGCACGCCGAGGGGTTTGCGGCGGGTGAGCTCAAGCATGGGCCGATCGCCTTGATCGAGGACGATCTGCCGGTGGTGGTTGTCGTGCCTTCGCCTCGGGGGCGGTCGGTTCTGCACGACAAGATCGTGTCGAACATCCAGGAGATCCGGGCTCGGGGTGCGCGGACGATCGTGATCGCGGAGGAGGGGGACGAGGCGGTGGTGCCGTATGCGGATCACTTGATCTGGATTCCGGCTACGCCGACCTTGCTGCAGCCGTTGGTCGCCACGGTGCCGCTGCAGGTCTTCGCTTGTGAGCTGGCCACCGCCCGGGGGAACGAGGTGGATCAGCCTCGGAACCTGGCGAAGTCGGTGACGGTGGAGTGAGGTGCCTTCAGGGCTTCGATGAAGGGGGTGAAGGCTCCGGTCGGGAAGGTGAGGGTCGCCCTGGCCGGGGCCTTTGAGTCGCGGACGCCGATGTGGGTGGGGGAGTTCGAGATTTCCACGCAGCTGTTGCCGTCGCCCTCGCCGGAGTAGGACGACTTCCGCCAGTTGGTGGGGGTCACGGTGCGCATCACAATTCCTTGGCCAGCTTGTGGATGAAGTCACGCGACTGTGCAGGGTCGAGTGACACAGCTTCTACTCTACGGAAGCTCGTTCGATAGGTGTTGAGCTGAGATTCGGAGTCGATGAAGACCGAGCCGTGGGGTGCGTCGCGCACCACTGTGTCCAGCCTGGGCAGCGGGCCTCCCACGTACGTCATCGTGCTTGAGGCCTTGGCAAATCCGTCCAGGTCAAAGGGGACGACCCGCAAGGTGATGTGGTCTGCTTCGGAGAGTTCAACGAGTCGGGCCAGTTGAGCTCGGCTGGCAGCACGGTTGCTGACCCTGATGCGTAGTGCCGCCTCGTGGATCACGACCTCGTGTGGGATGACGACCTGCTGGCGCGTCAATCGGTGGGCGACGCGCAACTCAAGCTCGTCCTGGGTGAGTTCGGGGAGCCTGGAGGAGAAGACGGCGCGGGCGTAGTCCTCCGTCTGCAGCCGACCCGGTACGTACAGGATTGCTACGTCGTGCAGGAACGCGGCGTGGTGCTCCACCTCTGCGAGGTCCAGGAACGGCGTGGGGAGTTGTCCTCGGTATTGCTCCCACCAGCCGCGTGTGCGGTCAGTGGCCATGGCGACCAGTGCGTTGACGAACTCTTCATCCGTGCACGCGTAGTGGGACGCGAGGCGACGCAGCCGCTGTTCGCTCACCCCTGTGGCCCCGGATTCGATCTGGCTGATCTGGACTCGATTCAGTCCGAGGAGCCTTGCTGCCTCGACGGCGTTGAGTCCTGCCGCCTCGCGAAGCCTGCGAAGCTCAATTCCCAGCCGCATCTGACGTGCAGTCGGTTCGCGCCTCTGGACCATGAGCTGCTCCTTGGTTTCAACGCGGCTGCCAGTGAGGCTCGTTCGGGGTCAGATTACGCGATCGACTTGCCTTGGGTTACGTGTAAACCCTACCGTCGGTGATGCGACGTACACGCTGCGGAAGTGCACCGTTCCGTCCCGCCATGACGGCTGCGGCACTGCCACCGCCCGCCCACCGCAACAACTCCCCACCATCTGAACGGAGTTCACCCATGCCCGAAACAGAACCCTGGGAGTACACCCTCTACATCCCGAACGACGTCCGAGCCGTCACCGTCAGCCGCCGCACCCTCCGCCTGATCCTCACCCTGCACGGCCTCATCAACCTCGTCGACACCGCCGAACTCCTCGCGGCCGAGCTGGTCGCCAACGCCGTACGCCATACCAAGGGGCCCGCCGCCCTACGGGTGCGCTGGTCGGCCGGTGTGCTGCGGATCGGGGCGTGGGATGCGGACCCTGAACCGCCGGAGCCCCCACGGGAGTTGGAGGGGCTCGGGGAGGTCGAGGAAGGGCGCGGGCTGGCGCTGGTGCGGGCCTGCTCCGATCTGTGGGGCTGGCAGCCGTTGACCAGACACGGCAATCGGGGCAAGTACGTGTGGTGTGACCTCGTCGCGGCGTAGCTCGTTGATCACGTCGGTCAAGTAAGGAGAGATGGTGGTCAGTTCGTCGCACGAGGGGCTGCATCGGGTCTTCCAAAAGGACCCGGCGCTGCTGACACGCGCCTGCCAGCGCGTACTGCACATCCCGTTCCCAGAGCCCCGCGACTTCGCGGTCATGAACGCGGACCTGACAGAGATCGAGCCGGTCGAGCGGCGGGTCGACACGCTGTTGCGGGCGGAGACGGATGAGGGGACATACCTCCTGGTCGTCGAGGCCCAGAGCGAGCGGGACGAGCGCAAGCGCGGGAGTTGGGCGTACTACCTCTCCTATCTGTACGCGAAGTACCGCTGTGAGCCGGTCCTCATCGTCGTCACGCAGAGCAGTGGGACGGCCCGATGGGCAGCCCGGCCTATCCGGCTCGGCCTGCCCGGCTGGCACTCGCTCTCGGTGCGGCCGCTCGTTCTCGGCCCTGACAACGTGCCGGTGATCGCAGACGAGAAGGAGGCCGCACGGGACATTCCGATGGCCGTGTTCTCGGCGATGACTCATGGCAAGGGCGCGCAGGCTGCCGCCATACTGGATCCACTGGCGGCGGCTCTGCACACTGTCGAACCCGAGACCGCGGTGGTGTTCGCGGAGCTCGTTGAAGCCTGCTTGGTGGATCCTCAGGCACGGGAGATCTGGAGGGACCTGATGGCGCCTGTGAACTACTTCTTCAAGAACCCTGTCGCCGAGAAGGTGCGGGATGAGGGCCGTGAAGAGGGCATCGAGCTGGGCATGGAGCAGGAGCGCGTGGCGATGGTGCTCAGGATCCTTGAGTGGCGCGGTGTTCCGGTGTCGACCTCCGTGCGGAGGCGGGTGGAGGGCTGCACCGACCTGGGGCAGCTGGAAGTGTGGGCCCAGCGCGCGGTCCACGCGACGGCCGCCGAGGACCTGTTCGTCGACGACCAGGGTTGAGGCGGACGCCTACTGCGGTTTGGTCGCGATCTGGATCAGGTTGCCGCAGGTGTCGTCGAAGACGGCCGTGGTGACGGGGCCCATCTCCAGGGGCTCCTGGGTGAAGCGGACGCCGAGGGCGCGCAGGCGCTCGTACTCCGCCTGTACGTCGTCGACGGCGAACTGGGCGAGCGGGATGCCGTCCGCGGCGAGCGCGTCGCGGTAAGGCTTGACGGCCGGGTGGCCGGCGGGCTCCAGGAGGAGTTCGGTCGCCTTGGCCTGGTCGTCGACGAAGACGCTGGTCAGGTGGATCTTCATGGGGTGTTCTCCTCCGGGCCGGATGCGGTGTCGGGTGCGAGCCATCGCTCGGTCATCTGCCGCAGCGGGGCCGTGTTCAGGTCGTGGAACTTGTAGCGGCCCTCCCGTCTGGTCTCGACGAGTCCGGCGGCCTCCAGTACGGCGAGGTGCTGGGAAACCCCCTGGCGTGAGATGCCGAGCTGATGCTTCATGCTCAGCCGGGCGCAGATCTCGAACAGTGTCTGTCCGGATTTCTCCGTGAGCTCGTTGAGGATGGTGCGGCGGGTGGGGTCGGCCCGCCGCTCACTCCCCGCCCACCCGAGAGCGGTGGACGTGCCGGAGGCCGAGCAGTTCGGCGACGGCCTCCAGCCAACGGGCCGCCTCCTCGTCGCCGTCGACCCCGTGGGCGGCGGTGGCCGCGGACTCCAGCCACGCACGCACCACGGACACCGCCTCATCGCCCGGCACCGGCTCGGGCAGCTCGGCCGCGTACCGGACAC
>NZ_JBEXQG010000101.1:0-25124 GCF_040612485.1 Streptomyces sp. NPDC006385 | reverse complement strand
AGATCGTCGTAGGAGACGTCCCCGAGCACATGACCGGCCAGCAGAGAGGCGAGCGCCCCGGCCGGGCGATGCGCCGGCCGGGGCGGGGTGCTCATACGGCCCTGTCGGGACCCTCGGTCCCCGTCAGGGGCACTCGTGTCAGCTCAGGGACGCGAGCGCCTCGTTCCAGGTGGCCGACGGGCGCATGACCGCGGCCGCCTTGGCCGGGTCGGGCTGGTAGTAGCCGCCGATGTCGGCCGACTGGCCCTGGACGGCGATCAGCTCGTCGACGATCTTCTGCTCGTTCGCGGTGAGCGCCTCGGCGAGCGGGGCGAACGCCTTGGCCAGGTCCGCGTCGTCGGTCTGCTGGGCCAGCTCCTGCGCCCAGTACAGGGACAGGTAGAAGTGGCTGCCGCGGTTGTCGATGCCGCCGACGCGACGGGTCGGGGACTTGTCCTCGTTGAGGAAGGTCGCCGTGGCGCGGTCCAGCGTGTCCGCGAGGACCTTCGCGCGGGTGTTGCCGGTGGCCGTCGCGTACTGCTCCAGGGACGGCACCAGCGCGAAGAACTCACCGAGGGAGTCCCAGCGCAGGTAGTTCTCCTTGACCAGCTGCTGGACGTGCTTCGGCGCGCTGCCGCCGGCGCCCGTCTCGAACAGGCCGCCGCCCGCCATCAGCGGGACGACCGACAGCATCTTGGCGCTGGTGCCCAGCTCCAGGATCGGGAAGAGGTCGGTCAGGTAGTCGCGCAGGACGTTGCCGGTCACCGAGATGGTGTTCTCGCCGCGGCGGATGCGCTCCACGGACAGCTTGGTGGCCTCGACCGGCGGCAGGATGCGGATGTCCAGGCCCTCGGTGTCGTGCTCCGCCAGGTACGCGTTGACCTTGGCGATCAGGTTGGCGTCGTGCGCGCGGGTCTCGTCCAGCCAGAAGACGGCCGGGTCGCCGGTGGCGCGGGCGCGGGTGACGGCCAGCTTCACCCAGTCCTTGATCGGCGCGTCCTTGGTCTGGCAGGCGCGGAAGATGTCGCCCTCGGCGACCGGCTGCTCGATCAGCACGTTGCCGGCCTGGTCGACCAGGCGGACCGTACCGGCGGCCTTGATCTCGAAGGTCTTGTCGTGGGAGCCGTACTCCTCCGCCTTCTGCGCCATGAGGCCGACGTTCGGGACCGAGCCCATGGTCGACGGGTCGTAGGCGCCGTTCGCGCGGCAGTCCTCGATCACGGCCTGGTAGACACCGGCGTACGAGGAGTCCGGCAGCACCGCCAGGGTGTCGGCCTCCTGGCCGTCCGGGCCCCACATGTGGCCGGAGGTGCGGATCATGGCCGGCATCGAGGCGTCCACGATCACGTCGGACGGCACGTGCAGGTTGGTGATGCCCTTGTCGGAGTCGACCATGGCCAGCGCCGGGCCCTCGGCGAGCTCGGCGTCGAAGGACGCCTTGATCTCGGCGCCGTTCGGCAGCGCGTCCAGGCCCTTGAGGATGCCGCCCAGACCGTCGTTCGGGGACAGACCGGCGGCGGCGAGGGCCTCGCCGTACCGCTCGAAGGTCTTCGGGAAGAAGGCGCGCACCACGTGGCCGAAGACGATCGGGTCGGAGACCTTCATCATCGTGGCCTTGAGGTGCACGGAGAACAGGACGCCCTCCTCCTTGGCGCGGGCGACCTGCGCCGTGAGGAACTCGCGCAGCGCGGCCACGCGCATCACGGAGGCGTCGACGACCTCGCCCTGAAGGACCGGTACGGACTCGCGCAGGACGGTGGTGGAACCGTCCTCGGCGACCAGCTCGATCTTCAGCGCGCCGGCCTCGGAGATCACGACGGACTTCTCGGTGGAGCGGAAGTCGTTCTGGCCCATGGTCGCCACGTTCGTCTTGGACTCGGCGGTCCAGGCGCCCATGCGGTGCGGGTGGGTCTTGGCGTAGTTCTTGACCGAGGCGGGGGCGCGGCGGTCGGAGTTGCCCTCACGCAGGACCGGGTTCACGGCGGAGCCCTTGACCTTGTCGTAGCGGGCCTGGATCTCCCGCTCCTCGTCGGTCTTCGGGTCGTCCGGGTAGTTCGGCAGCGCGTAGCCCTGGCCCTGCAGCTCGGCGATCGCGGCCTTGAGCTGCGGGATCGACGCTGAGATGTTCGGCAGCTTGACGATGTTGGCCGCGGGCGTCTTGGCGAGCTCACCGAGCTCGGCGAGGTGGTCCGGGATGCGCTGGTCCTCGGTCAGGTACTCCGGGAACACCGCGATGATGCGGCCGGCCAGCGAGATGTCCCGCGTCTCCACGGCGACACCCGCCTGCGAGGCGTACGCCTGGACCACCGGCAGGAAGGAATACGTCGCCAGGGCCGGGGCCTCGTCAGTGTGCGTATAGATGATGGTCGAGTCAGTCACCGGGTGCTCCGCTCCACGTCTGCAACATTGCTCGACATCAAGATATCTCGTGATCGACCCGTACTCGACAGGGGTCCGCACACAGCCGGCCGGACGCGGGCCGGTCCGCCGCGTCCGGAGCAAGAGGAGGCACTGCCTCCGTGCAACCTGACGGGCCGCTGAGGCAGTCATGTAGGGAGATCACCGATCCGGAGATCACCGATCCGGCGGCCGGTCCTGACCACCCGGCCGCCCGAGCGAAGGCGGACCATGAGATATCGCACCCGAGTGACGGCCCCCGCGGCCGCCCTGATCGGCAGCGCGGCCGTCCTGGCCGGCGCGCCCACCGCCCACGCGACGCCGACGACCCGGACCACGGGGACGTCGGCCGCCAGGACCTCCGGCACGCCCGGCCCCGAGACCCTCGGCGACCCCGTCTTCCCGGCCCTCGGCAACGACGGCTACCGCGTCGCGGCCTACCACCTCGACTTCGCCTACGACCCCGCCACCCGGACCGTCGACGCCACCGCGACCCTGAGGATCCGCACCACCCGGGCCCTGTCCCGCCTCTCCCTCGACGCCCTCGGCCTGGACGTCCGCGCGGTCCGCGTCGGCGGCCGCGAGGCGACGTACGAGCAGGTGGACGAGAAGCTGCGCGTCACGCCCGCACGGACCCTCCCCGCCAAGTGCCCGGTCACCGTCCGCGTCACGTACACGGCGGACCCGCGCCGTGATCTGCCCCACACCGGCTGGGTCGACACGCCGGACGGGTTCGCGGTGTGCTGCCAGCCGAACTCCGCCCACACCGTCTTCCCCTGCAACGACCACCCCTCCGACAAGGCCGACTTCTCCTTCCGCCTCACCGTCCCGGACGGCCTGCGCGGCGTGGCGACCGGTCTGCTCGTGCGCGCCGAGAGCCTGGAAGGCGGCCGCACGGCGTACACGTACCGCTCACGCGAGCCCATGGCCACCGAGCTGGTGCAGATCACGGTCGGCGACTACGTGGTCAAGGACCGGCAGGGCCCGCACGGGCTCCCGCTGCGGGACGTCGTCCCGACCGCGCGGGCCGAGGCGCTCGAACCGGCGCTCGCGCTGACACCACGGCTGGTGGAGTGGGTGGAGGCGCGGCTCGGGGCGTACCCCTTCGAGACGTACGGACTGCTGCCCTGCAACTCCGACGCCCCGGACGCCTTCGACTTCACCGGTCTGGAGACCCAGACCCTCACCCTCTACAAGCCGAACTACCTGCTCCAGGAGGAGAAGAAGATCGGCTCGCACATGATGCACGAGCTGGTCCACTCCTACTTCGGCAACAGCGTCAGCCCCGCCACCTGGGCCGACCTGTGGCTGAACGAGGGCCACGCCGACTTCTACGGACTGCTCTACCGCTACGAGCGCGGCTGGCCCGACTCCCTCGGCATGACCACCATGGAAGCCCGGATGAAGGACACCTACGCGCGCGGCGACCAGTGGCGCCGCGACTGGGGCCCGGTCGCGGCGCCTAACGCGGTCAACCTGTTCGAGCCCCAGCGCTACCTCGGTGGTGTCCTGGTCCTGTACGCGCTGCGCAACCTCGTCGGCGAGGACGCCTTCAGCGCCCTGGAACGCGCCTTCCTCGCCCGGTACCGCAACCGCTCGGCCTCGACGGCGGATTACATCGCCGTCGCCTCGGAGGTCTCGGGCCAGGATGTGTCCGGATTCCTGCGGGACTGGCTGTACGGCACGAAGACGCCGCGGATGCCCGGGCATCCGGACTGGACGGTCACCCCGGTGAACCCGTCGCTCGTCGCGCCGCACAGCCGGCGGGGCGGCCACTACCACGACAACTCGGCCACCCTGTAGGCACCGGCCGGGCCGGTGGAGGTACGTCAGTCGAGGCGGACGGGGGTGATCTCGTCCGCCTCCTCGGGGCCGCGCTGCTGCGGGATCGCCACCGCCCCCTGCTGGATGGCCACCGTCCGCGTGGGCGCGGGGATGCGGATGCCCTCCAGGCGGTAGCGGCGGTGCAGGCGCTTGATGAACTCGTGCTTGATCCGGTACTGGTCGCTGAACTCGCCGACGCCCAGGATGACCGTGAAACCGATCCGCGAGTCGCCGAAGGTGTGGAAGCGGATGATCGGCTCGTGGTCCGGTACCGCCCCCTCGACCTCGGTCATCACCTCGCCGATGACCTCGTTCGTCACCCGCTCGACGTGGTCCAGGTCGCTGTCGTAGGCGACGCCGACCTGGAGCAGGATCGTCAACTGCTCCTCGGGACGCATGAAGTTGGTCATGTTGGTCTTCGCGAGTTCCCCGTTGGGGATGACGACCAGGTTGTTGGACAGGTTGCGGACCGTGGTCTGGCGCCAGTTGATGTCCTCGACGTAGCCCTCCTCACCGCTGCTCAGCCGGATGTAGTCGCCGGGCTGGACGGTCTTGGAGGCGAGGATGTGGATGCCCGCGAAGAGGTTCGCGAGCGTGTCCTGCAGCGCCAGGGCGACCGCCAGACCGCCGACGCCCAGGGCGGTGAGCAGGGGCGCTATGGAGATGCCCAGGGTCTGCAGCACCACCAGGAAGCCGATGGCCAGGACCAGGATCCGGGTGATGTTGACGAAGATGGTGGCCGATCCGGCGACGCCGGGGCGGGACTGGGTGACCGTCCGCATGAGCCCGGCGACGCCGCGGGCCACCGCCAGCGTCACGACGAAGATGAACAGCACGGTCAGGGTCTGGTTGACGTTGTGCTGGACCGTGGGGGTCAGCGGCAGCGCCGCGCCCGCGGAGGCCGCGCCGCCGAGGAACGCCGCCCAGGGCACCACCGTCCGCAGCGCCGCCACGATGACGTCGTCGCCGCTCCAGCGGGTGCGGTCGGCGTGCTTGCCCAGCCAGCGCAGCAGCATCCGCAGCAGGAAGGCCGCAAGCAGCCCCGCCGCCAGCGCGATCCCGGCGACGACCAGGTCGTCCACAGTGAGCGCTCGGTTCACCGGTCACCCCCGGAAGGAAGAGTTGCGGCGAATCCCTTCGCCGACGGCCGGATGGGGAGTCTCGTCACGTTGTCACCTGCTCGATTTCCGCGATGTGCCGTCGCGCCGGTCACCCGTCCCCCGAGACCGGCGCGAGGGCTCATCCTGCCGTATCGGGTACACGTGTTCGTGCCAGGATCGTCGGCCGGACGGCCTCATCGGTCGCTTTCGGGCATTCTCTCCTGAATGCCGGGACGACACGGAGGGCCGAACGACCCCTCTTCGAGGCTCACTCGGCGCTCGCGCGCGCCGCCCGGGGGCCGTTTTCCGCCGCGCACGCCCCTGGGCACCAGGGGCAGAAGTCGATCCCTGTGCCGGACGTGGCCGGCCGCTGCCGGGCCGCCGGTCGGTGGCCGCGACGGCCGTGGAGAATGCCGAACGGGCGGTGCGGTCGAGGACTTCGGCCGGCTGGAGGGCGCCGAGTGCCACGGGCGGCAGGGGTGCGTGGACCCGATGCGGTCGGTGGCGTTCGCCTGAAGCGCCTGCGTTCCGCGCCCACGACGTCCGTCTGCGGCCCCGCGTCTCCCTCGCCGGCACTGCCGGCACCACCGACACCGAACCCGGCCCTCACGCGTCCCCGAACGAGCCGTGCCGCCCTGCCCCGGAGGCGAACCGTGCCGCGCCCTCCAGGCTCTCCGCCAACACGCCCATGCCATACCGGAGTTCGCCCCGAAGCGCCGCCCCTTCGTCCAGGCCCTCCTGGTCCAGCACGGACGCGCGGTCGGCGCGCAGGCAGGCCTGCGGGAACCGGGCGATCGTGGCGGCCAGCTCCTCCGCCTCGGCGCGGGCGCGTCCCCTCGGCACCACGCGGTTGGCGAGTCCGATGGCGTGGGCCTCGCTCGCCGGGACCGGCCGTCCGGTCAGGACCAGGTCCAGGGCACGGCTCGTGCCGATCAGCCGCGGCAGCCGTACCGTGCCGCCGTCGATGAGCGGCACGCCCCAGCGACGGCAGAACACCCCGAAGACGGCGTCCTCCTCGGCCACCCGCAGATCGCACCACAACGCCAGTTCCAGGCCCCCGGCCACGGCGTGTCCGGCCACCGCGGCGATCACCGGCTTCGACAGCCGCAGCCGCGTCGGCCCCATCGGACCGTCGCCCTCCTCGGTGACCTGGTTGCCCCGCTCGCCGCCGAGCGCCTTGAGGTCGGCGCCCGCGCAGAACGTGCCGCCCTCACCCCACAGCACCGCCACCCGCGCCTCGTCGTCCGCCTCGAACCCGCGGAAGGCGGCGGCCAGTTCGGCCGCCGCGGGGCCGTCGACCGCGTTGCGGACCTCGGGGCGGGAGAGGACGACAGTGGTGACGTGTCCCTGACGCTCGACGCGGACCGGCATGGCGGGGCCCCTTTCCGTGGGTGGAGCCCGCACGTTACTGACCCGTCAGATGACCTTCCAGCGCACCAGCGCCCCCAGCGTCAACGCCCCCGGCAGCAGCGGAAGCCACACCGTGATGATCCGGTACGCCAGCACCACCGCCGTCACCACCGCCACCGGGCCGCCCACCGCCACCAGCGCCACGACCAGCGCCGCATCGACCGAGCCCAGCCCGCCCGGCGTGGGCACCAGGGCGACGGCGACGGTCGCCGCCAGATACGCGAGCGCCATGTGGACCGGCGGCACGTCGAGGCCCAGGGCGAACCCCACCAGCACGAGCCCCGAAGCCTGTAGCACGGGAAAGGCCAGCGAGCCGCCCCACAACGCCAGCGCCCGGGACGGACGAGTGTGCACCGAGCGTGCCTCGCCCAGCGCGGTGCGCAGGAACGACAGCACGGCGGCGCGCAGCCGGCGTACGAAGGCGAAGGCGGCCACTCCCACGACCGCCGCCGCCCCGAGGGCCAGCAGCAGCGGGCCCCTGGCTCCCTCCGGCAGCAGCGGCCCGAGCCGCAGCGCGTCGGGGAACGCGATGAGCAACGCGGCCAGCAGGCCGACCCGGGCCACGCTCTCCGCCAGCAGATACAGCGCCAGCGCGGCCGAGGAGCGGGCGAGCGGCAGGCCGCACACCGTCATGAAGCGCAGGTTGACCGCGCTCGCGCCCAGCCCGGTGGGCAGCAGGTGGTTGGCCGCGCCGGCCGCGAACTGGGTGACGACCAGCCGCAGTCCGGGCAGCCGGTCGACCACGGCCCCCTGCCGGGTCACCGCCGCCGCGACCCAGGTCAGACAGGTGACGCAGGCCGCGGCGAGCAGCCACGGCCACTGGGCCGTCGCCAGATGGCCGATGCCCTCGGCGAGCACGGACCGGTGCCGCACCGCCACCACGGCGACGAGGACGAGCGGGAGCAGGCACAGGATCCGGCGGAGCGGGACCCGCCGGAGCAGGCGTCCCGCGGGGAGTCGTAGGGCTGTCACACCCGCAGAGGCTCTCCGCGCCGCCACAACGGCGGGTTGCGGCAGCGGGGACGGCGTCTTACGGACCGGCTGCGGACGGATCCCGATCACCGCGAACCCGCCGATACCGACGCTGTTGACCTCAACAAAGCTTGAGGTTCTACGTTCCTTCCCATGAGCATGGAAACCACAGCCTGGACCCAGCTGCACAGTGTCATGAACGCCGAGCGGGAGCGCCGCCCGTTCGCCCGCGCCACGCTGCGCCGCATCGGCGCGTTCGCCCGCCCGCACCGCAAGAGGATCGCGTTCTTCGTCGTGCTCGGGGTGATGACCGCGCTTCTCGCCGTCGCGACGCCCGTACTCGCCGGACACGTCGTCGACACGATCGTGACGGGCGGCGACGAGGGCACGGTCGTCCGTCTGGCCCTGCTGATCGCCCTGATCGCGGTGGCGGAGGCGGTGCTCGGGATCCTCGCGAGGCGTCTGTCGGCGACGCTCGGGGAGGGACTCATCCTCGATCTGCGGACGGCTGTGTTCGATCATGTGCAGCGCATGCCGGTCGCGTTCTTCACACGTACTCGTACGGGAGCGCTGGTCTCCCGTCTCAACAACGACGTGATCGGCGCGCAGCGCGCCTTCAGCAACACCCTGTCCGGAGTGGTCAGCAACCTCGTCACGCTGCTGCTCACCCTCGCCGTCATGCTCACCCTGTCCTGGCAGATCACCCTGCTCGCCCTCGTCCTGCTCCCGGTGTTCGTGATCCCGGCCCGGCGCATGGGTCATCGCATGGCCCGCATGCAGCGGGAGGCGGCCACGCTCAACGCGGCGATGGGCACCCGCATGACCGAACGCTTCTCCGCGCCCGGCGCCACCCTCGTCAAGCTGTTCGGGCGCCCCGAGGAGGAGTCGGAGGAGTTCGCGGCCCGGGCCCGCCGCGTCGCGGACATCGGCGTACGGACCGCCACCGCCCAGTCGGTGTTCATCACCGCCCTCACCCTGGTCTCCGCCCTGGCCCTCGCCCTGGTCTACGGCCTCGGCGGCTGGTTCGCCCTGCGCGGCACGCTGGAGCCCGGCGCCGTCGTCTCGCTGGCGCTGCTCCTGACCCGGATGTACGCCCCGCTCACCGCGCTCGCCGGCGCCCGCGTCGAGGTCATGAGCGCCCTCGTCAGCTTCGAGCGGGTCTTCGAGGTGCTCGACCTCAAGCCGCTGATCGAGGAGAGGCCCGACGCGACGAAGGTCCCCGACGGCCCGGTGTCCGTGGAGTTCGACAACGTCCGCTTCGGCTACCCCGCCGCCGACAAGGTCTCCCTCGCGTCCCTGGAGGAGGTCGCGACCCTCGACACGCGCGGCGGCGCCGAGGTGCTGCACGGCATCTCCTTCCGCGCCGAACCAGGGCACACCATCGCCCTCGTAGGCTCGTCCGGCGCGGGCAAGTCGACCGTCGCCCAACTGCTCCCGCGGCTGTACGACGTCGACGAGGGCGCCGTGCGGATCGGCGGCGTCGACGTCCGCGACCTGAGCGCCGCCTCCCTGCGCGCCACCCTCGGCATGGTCACCCAGGACGGCCACCTCTTCCACGACACCGTCCGCGCCAACCTACTGCTCGCCCGCCCCGGCGCCGACGACGCCGAACTCTGGGACGCGCTGCGCCGCTCCCGCCTCGACGACCTCGTACGGTCCCTGCCCGACGGCCTCGACACCGTGGTCGGCGAGCGCGGCTACCGCCTCTCCGGCGGTGAACGCCAGCGGATGACCATCGCCCGGCTGCTGCTGGCCCGTCAGCGCGTCGTCATCCTCGACGAGGCCACCGCCCATCTCGACAACACCTCCGAGGCCGCCGTCCAGGAGGCGCTCACCGAGGCGCTGGAGGGCAGGACCGCCGTGGTGATCGCGCACCGGCTGTCCACCGTGCGGGCGGCCGACCTGATCCTGGTCGTCGAGGCCGGGCGGATCGTCGAACGCGGCACGCACGAGGAGCTGTTGGCGGCCGGTGGCCGCTACGCCGAGCTGTACCGGACCCAGTTCGAGGAGCGGCCCGGTGAGTTCCCGGAGGTCGGGGCGGCGGCGTGAACCCGCCGACGCGCGGCAGCGCGACGAGGGGGTCGGTATTCGGCCAAGGTCGACAGCCGTACCTATCACGAACACACAAACCTCGACAGGATCGTTGCTTCCCCTTGGTTCACAACCTAGTGTGCGTTCGGTTTCCCAACAGCACCGCACAGGAACTGACGCTCCCTCACAGCCGTGCAGCGCCGCACTGTCGTCCAGAGGAAGGCCCCCGTCGATGCCGAACTCCCCCCTGTCTCCCGTCGGTCCGACCCGCTCCCCGGGTGTGCCGGTCAGCCGCCGCCGTCTTCTGGAGGGGGGAGCCGCCGTCCTCGGCGCGCTCGCCCTCTCCGGACCCTCCGCCATGGCCCGCGCGGCCGACGGGGCCGACGCGCCGGCCGGCTCCCCGGAGTGGAACGGCCGCATCGATGTCTTCCAGATCGGCACCCAGCCGCCCCACACCACGCTCATGCCGTACGCGGACGTCAGACAGGCGCTCGACGCCGACCGCACGAAGTCGCCGTACCGGCTGAGCCTCGACGGGAAGTGGAAGTTCGCCTACGCGGACCGGCCCGACGACCGGGACACCGACTTCCACCGCACCGACGTCGACGACAGCGACTGGGACAGCATCCCGGTCCCGTCCGCCTGGCAACTGCACGGCTACGACTTCCCGATCTACGTCAACATCACCTACCCCTGGTGGGGCCCCAACGGCCTCGGCGAGGAGCCGCGGCCCCCGGCCGCCCCGACCCGCTACAACCCGGTCGGCCAGTACCGGCGCACCTTCACCGTCCCCCGCGACTGGTCGGGACGGCGCACGTTCCTGCACTTCGAGGGCGTCAAGTCGGCCCACTACGTGTGGATCAACGGCACACTCGTGGGCTACCACGAGGACTCCTTCACGCCCGCCGAGTACGACATCACCGACCACCTCAGGCCCGGCACCAACCAGATCGCGGTCGAGGTGTACCGCTACTCGGACGGTGAATGGCTGGAGGACCAGGACATGATCCGGCTGAGCGGCATCTTCCGCTCGGTCTACCTGTACTCCACACCGTCCGTGCACCTGCGCGACTTCAGGCTGGACACGCCGCTGAGCGACGACTACAAGGCAGCCGAGCTGAAGGTCACGGCGAGCGTGCGCGACTACGGCGGCGGCGACGGCGGCCGGTACACCGTCGACACCATGCTGTACGACGCCGACGGCCACCCCGTCTGGTCACGCCCGTTGCAACAGCCCGTGGACGTCCCGGCCGGCGAGGAGGCCACCGCCGAGGCCGCCAGGGCCGTACCCGCGCCGAAGCTGTGGTCGGCCGAGCACCCGAACCTCTACACCGCCGTCCTGTGCCTGCGCGACCCCGCGGGCCGGGTCATCGAGACCCTCTCGCACCGCGTGGGCTTGCGCGAGTTCGCGCTCAAGGACGGCCTGATGCGCATCAACGGCAAGCCCGTCTCCTTCCGCGGCACCAACCGGCACGAGATGCACCCCGAGCGCGGCATCGCCCTCACCCGTGCGGACATGGTCGAGGACATCGAGATCTGCAAGCGGATGAACATCAACAGCGTCCGCACCTCGCACTACCCCAACAACCCGCTGTGGCTGGAACTCGCCGACGAGTACGGCCTGTACCTCGTCGACGAGGCCAACGTCGAGACCCACGGCGTCCGTAACGAGTACCCGGGCAACCACCCCGAGTGGACCAAGGCGTGCGTGGCCCGCGCCAAGAACATGGTCCACCGCGACAAGAACCACGCCTCGGTGGTCATCTGGTCCCTCGGCAACGAGGCGGGCGGCGGCACCACCTTCAACGCCATGTACGACTGGATCAAGTCCTACGACACCACCCGCGTCATCCAGTACGAGGGCGACGACCGCCCGGGCATCAGCGACATCCGCTCCGAGATGTACGACACCCCTCAGCGCGTCGAGGTCCGCGCGAAGGACACGAACGACAAGCGGCCGTACGTGATGATCGAGTACTCCCACGCGATGGGGAACTCCAACGGCAACTTCAAGAAGTACTGGGACCTGGTCCGCCGCTACGACGTTCTGCAGGGCGGCTGGATCTGGGACTTCGTCGACCAGGCCCTGTACTGGCCGACACCGACGCGCAAGCGGTTCACCGAGCAGGGCCCGGGGCGGCTGCGCGGTGAGATCCTCGCCCCGAGCGGCACCTTCGACCGCGCCAAGGGGGTCTTCGGCGGTACGGTCTTCGCCCGCGACGCCCGACTGGACCTCACCGGTTCGCTGACCCTGGAGGCATGGGTCACCCCGCACGTGACCGGCTACCACCAGCCGATCATCGCCAAGGGCGACACCCAGTACGCCCTGAAGCAGACCGACAGGAACCTGGAGTTCTTCATCCACGGCGGCGGCCAGTGGGTCACCGCGAGCTGGGCGCTGCCGGACGACTGGACCGGCCGTGAGCACCACATCGCGGGCGTCTTCGACGCGGACGCGGGCACGGTGACCCTCTACGTCGACGGGACGGCCCGCGCCACCCGGACCACCACCCGGCGCCCGAGCAGCAACACCGCGCCCCTCGCGCTCGCCACCGACGTGGACAACTGGACCCGGGAGTTCAGCGGCACCATCCGCCGGGCGCGCGTGTACGCCCGTGCCCTGAGCGCCGCCGAACTCGCCTCCGACGGGCGCGGACCGGGCGGCGACGGCGTGCGGTTCTGGTTCGACGCCGCCACCGTCGGCCTCACCGAGAAGCGGCCGCGCGAGAAGCGGTTCCTCGCCTACGGCGGTGACTGGGGCGACAACCCCAACGACGGGAACTTCGTCGCGGACGGCATCGTCACCGCCGACCGCGGCCACACCGGCAAGGCCGCCGAGGTCAAGCGGATCTACCAGGCGATCAACGTCTCCCGCGCCTCGGGCGGCGGCCCCGGCGCGGTCACCCTCAGCAACGAGAACCTCTTCACCAACCTCCGCGAGTTCGACGGCCGCTGGTCCCTGGTCGCCGACGGAAAGGCCGTACAGCGAGGGAAACTGACCCGCGCTCAGCTGGACGTGCCACCGCTGTCCAGCAAGGACATCACCGTGCCGCTCCGGCTGCCCGCCCACCCGGCGCCCGGCACCGAGTACTTCCTCGAACTCTCCTTCACCACCAGGGAGTCCACGAAGTGGGCGAGGGCCGGCTTCGAGGTGGCCCGGCAGCAGCTCCCCGTCGACGCGGGCAGCCCCGCCGTGACGCCGGTGCCGCTCGCGCGCGTCCCGGCCCTGCGGTACGACGACGGCGCGGAGTCCGTCACCGTGACCGGCCGCGGTTTCTCCGTCACCGTCGACAAGCGCAGCGGCGTCATCACCTCGTACGAGGCCGCGGGCACCCGGCTGCTCACCTCCGGCCCGGTGCCGAACTTCTGGCGTGCCCCCACCGACAACGACAAGGGCAACGGCCAGCACACCCGCAACCAGACCTGGCGCGACGCGGGCACCAACCGCAAGGTCACCGACGTCACCGTGCGCGCCCTGCGCGACCGGGCCGTCGAGATCAAGGTCAGCGGCACCCTGCCGACCACCACCGAGTCGTCGTACTCCACCACGTACACGGTCTTCGGCAACGGCGAGATCAAGGTCGACAACACGCTGCACCCGGGCGCGTCGAACCTGCCGTACATTCCCGAGGTCGGCACCCTGCTGTTCCTGCCGCGCCGCCTGGACCGCCTGCACTACTACGGCCGCGGCCCCGAGGAGAACCACTGGGACCGCAACAACGGCACCGACGTCGGCCTGTACTCCGGGACCGTCGCCGACCAGTGGACCCCCTACATCCGCCCGCAGGAGAACGGCAACAAGACCGACGTCCGCTGGGCCGCCCTCACCGACCGCGGCGGCCACGGCCTGCTCGTCTCCGGCGACGGGCTGCTGGAGGTCAACGCCTCGTACGTCACCCCCGAGGACCTGTCCGGAGGCGTGCGCCACGACTACCAGATCGACCCGCGCGATCAGGTCGTCCTGCGTGTGAGCCACCGGCAGATGGGCGTCGGCGGCGACAACAGCTGGGGCGCGCACACGCACGACGAGTACAAGCTGTTCGCCGACCGCGACTACTCCTACACCTACCGGCTGCGCCCGCTGTCCGACGCCGGCGAGGCGATGGCGGCGTCACGCAGGCCCACCGCGGTGGAGTGACCCGACGCGACCGGGGTCCCGGCACATCGCCGGGACCCCGTGCGCACGACCGGAGGCTACTTGGGGTCGCGGTTGAACAGTGACGTGGACCAGACGTAGCCGAGCCCGGCCAACCCCACGCACCAGGCCACGGCCAGCCACCCGTTGTGGCCGATCTCGCTGCCGAGCAGCAGCCCCCGCAGCGTCTCGATGGCCGGGGTGAACGGCTGGTACTCGGCGACCGGCTGGAACCAGCCCGGCATCGCGTCGACCGGCACGAAGGCGCTGGAGAGGAGCGGCAGGACCATCAGCGGCAGGGCGTTGTTGCTGGCCGCCTCGGCGTTCGGGCTGGACAGGCCCATCCCGACCGCGATCCAGGTGAGCGCCACGGAGACGAGCGCCAGCAGCCCGAACGCCGCCAGCCACTCCAGGGCGGTCGCGTCCGTGGACCGGAAGCCGATCGCCACGGCGACGGCCCCGACGAGGACCACGCTCATCACGCACTGCAGCACGCTGCCGACGACGTGCCCGATGAGTACCGACCCGCGGTGGATGGCCATCGTGCGGAAGCGGGCGATGACGCCCTCGGTCATGTCGTTGGAGACGGACACCGCGCTGCCGATGGTGGTGCCGCCGATGGTCAGCATCAGGATGCCCGGGACCAGATACGCGAGGTACTCGGACCGATCGGCATCGCCGGCCCCGAGACCGGCGCTCATCACATCGCCGAAGATGTAGACGAACAGCAGGAGCAGCACGACCGGCGTGAACAGCAGGTTCAGCGTCAGGGACGGGTAGCGCCGCGCGTGCAGCAGGTTGCGGCGCAGCATCGTGGACGAGTCACGCACGGCGAGGGAGATCCGGGTCGGGCGGGTGGGAGTCAGGGGAGTGCTCATCGGACGGCCTCCTTGGGCTGGTTCGGCTGGTCGGTGCCGCCGGTCAGGGCGAAGAACACGTCGTCGAGGTCGGGGGTGTGCACGGTCAGCTCGTCCGCCTCGATGCCGACGGAGTCCAGCCAGTCGAGGAGGGAGCGCAGCTCGCGCTGGCTGCCGTCGCTGGGGATCCGCAGCGCCAGCGCCTCGTCGTCCCGGGTGACCTCGCGCAGCGCGGAGGCGGCCCCGCGGTACGCGTCCGGGTCGGAGAAGCGCAGCCGGACGTGTCCGCCGGGGATGAGCCGTTTCAGCTCCTCGGCGGTGCCCTCGGCGGCGATCCTGCCGTCGTTGAGCACGGCGATGCGGTCGGCGAGTTGGTCGGCCTCCTCCAGGTACTGGGTGGTGAGGAAGACGGTGACGCCGTCGGAGACGAGTTCGCGGACGATCTGCCACATGCTGTGGCGGGAGCGCGGGTCCAGGCCGGTGGTCGGCTCGTCGAGGAAGATGATCCGCGGGTTGCCGACGAGGGTCATGGCGATGTCGAGGCGGCGCTTCATGCCGCCGGAGTAGCTCTGGGCGGGCTTCTTCGCGGCGTCGACGAGGTCGAACCGCTCCAGCAGCCCGGCGGTGACGCGCCGTCCCTCGCGCTTGGACAGGTGGTGCAGGTCCGCCATGAGGAGCATGTTCTCCTCGCCGGTGATCAGCCCGTCGACGGCGGAGAACTGCCCGGTGACCCCGATCGCGGCACGCACGGCCTGCGGGTCGGTGGCGAGATCGTGGCCCGCGACCTGGGCTTGTCCGCCGTCGGCGGTGATGAGCGTGGACAGGATCTTCACGACGGTGGTCTTGCCGGCGCCGTTGGGTCCGAGCAGCGCGAACACGGACCCGGCCGGGATACGCAGGTCGATGCCGTCGAGGACGGTCTTGTCGCCGTACGACTTGCGCAGAGCGACGGTGGAGACGGCGGCGGGATGCTGCGGACCGCTGGGCCGACTGGACGTGGGCATGACAGATGAAGGCATGTGGCCCTCCGTTAGAAGGCATGAGTCGTAGGGGGGGTCGGTCGAGGTGGTGCCGCTCAGGCCCGGGCGCGGCGGACGTCGATGTTGCCGTACTTGGTGCGGGCGCGGACCTTGACGGTGTCCTCGGTCTGCTCGGGGGCCTCGGACGCGGTGAGCGTGTTGCGTACCTGGCCGGAGTTCGAGCTGACGTCGAGCCAGGCGGCGGTGCCCTCGCGGATGCCGACGTCGATGGCGCCGTAGCTGGTCTCCAACTGGACGGTGCCGCGGGCCACATCGTCCACGCGTAGGGTGCCGTGGGCGGTGGTGGCGGTGACCGAGTCCTCCGCGCGCCGGATTTCGATGTCTCCGTTGGCGCCGTGCACCCGCAGCTCGCCGGTCGCGGCGCCGACGGTTGTCGTGCCATGCGAGTTCTTCAGGACGGCGGGGCCGTCGATGACACCGACGCGTAGGCTGCCGGAGCTGGTGGTGATCTCGGCCATGCCCTCGACCCGGTCCACGGTGATCGAGCCGTGCGACGCGGTCAGACGCAGAGGGCCGGTGGTGTCGAAACGGGCGTCCCCGGACGAGGTCTTCACACGGACCTCGCCGAGCCGGCCCTCACCGAGCACCTGGGTCCAGGCGCCGGTCATGTCGATGTGTGAGCCCGTGGGCAGTTCGACCGTGACGTCGACGGTGCCGGTGCGGCCGAACAGGTTGGTCTTGGGTGTCCTGACGGTCAGTAGGCCGTTCGCACAACTGACCTCGGTCTGGTCGGCCGTCCGCACGTCCAGGTCCTTCTTCGGGTCGCGCGGCCGCACCTCGACGACGGTGTCGACGCGGTTGCCCGCGGTGAACTGAAGGGAACCGGCTTCCACGCGGGCCATGACCGAGATCGCTTCGGGGGTGTCGAAAGAAGGCATGGCTGTCCCGTCCTCTTGAGTCTGTGGGGCGTCCCCGCTGGTGGGACGTGGTGTGGGTGAAGTGGTGCGGTGCGGGCGGGGGCGCGGCTAGCGCACCCAGCCCGTGAAGCTCTGTCCGACGGTCTGGGTCTTCTGCGTCGTACGCGGCCGGGCGCCGCCGTCGACCGCGGCCGACACGGCCCGCACCAGCCACGCGTTGACCGACAGGCCCTCGCGGCTCGCGGCCTCCTCGGCGCGGGCCTTGAGATGGGCCGGCAGGCGCAGGTTGACGCGGGCGGTGCCACCCTCGTCGCCGTCGGCCGGGGCCGGGGTCCTGAACGGTTCGACGGGCGCGGCAGGCTCCGCGGGGGCGCCGGCGTCGACGGGCGGCGGTGTCACCACGAAGTCGGGGTCCAGCCCGCGCAGCCGTACGTCGACCGAGCCGGGGGCGAGTTCACGGGTGATCTCGTCCATCGCGGCGGAGAGCACGTTGAGCATGGTCAGCCGGGTCGCCGACTCCAGCGGAGCGGTGAGCCTCTCGGCCAGCGCGCGGGCTTCGTCGCCACCGGCTTCGGCAGCCACCGCGAGTTCACGGCGGAGGGCGTCGACATACGGGGTGAGGTCCATGGCGCCATCATGGCACCGTTGTGGCGCCACATGCAAGTCTTGGTGGCGTTATGCGAGGGCTGGTGATGAGGGATGCGGCTCTGACCTGCGGAAATGCAGAGACGGCATCGAGTGGCTCCAGATGGCACCGGATGATGCCAAGCGGTGCCACTCGATGCCGTGTGATGCCGTCCCTCAGGACTCAGCGGGAGTCAGCCGCCATACGGTCAGGTCGAACGCGAAGGCGGTGGAGCAGGACAGCGGGACCCTCTGGCCGAGCACGTCCACCGCGGCGACCGTCCGAAGCGGGGTGTGGGTGCCCTTGGTGATCACGTAGTGGCCCGCCGGGTCCTCGATGACCTCGTGTACGGGCTTGGGTCGGCCCGCGGCCGCGTACGTGCCGCTGATGACGGCGTCGCCCGCCGGTTCGGCCGTGTCGTCCAGCTTCCTGACCGGGATGCCGGCCGCGATCGTCCCGCCGGAGAACAGCGCGGTGCCCTCCGGTCCGAATCCGCCGCCGTATTCCCCCTGCGGCGTCTCGACCGACAGACCGGCGTGCGAGCCGAACGCGGAGTTCTGGTACAGATCCACCGTGACGGTGACACCTGCTGACTGCCCGCTGCAGGACAGGGCGTAGCCCTTCTCGACAGTCCTGACCGGCTTGGATCCGCCCTCCGCCGCCGGAGCGGCCTGGGCGGCCTGGGCGGCCTGGGCGGTCCCGCCGGCGGTGACTGCCATCCCGGCGCCTATGAGACAGGCCAGCGTGACTCGTGCCATGGTTCTCAATTCGGTTCCCCCCTGGGCTCTGGGCCCATGTGTGTCGTTGTGCGTGTGCAGCAGGATCTGAGACACGCGAGATACGTGTGGGGTTGTACCGAAGGGAACGGGCGGCGGCTGGTCGCGGTTCCTCCGAGCGCCGCGCGCGCGGTTTCGGCGATGAGGTGGTCGAGGGGGTCGTTCATGCTGGGCTTGTCCCCGGCCGCGGCCGTGCGCGGCGGGAGCGCACGGCGATTTCCTCCGTACGGAGCACATCGCGCCGGGTGCCTCACGACCAGCGAATCAGTGCCTTCCGTTTGTGGTTCCGTGTGCGCCCTCGGTGTGCCGCCGTGCGCCGCTGCATGCATGTGACAGCGGCATGGACGCTGGTGTCGGGGCAAGCACTGGAGGGGGCCGTGGTTGCGTCGGACCAGCGTCGGTCTCGGCCGAACACCCGCCTGCGGGCTTTGATCTCCGAGGCCGGCTGGACGCAGGAGGCCCTTGCGCGGGCGGTCAAGGCCGTCGGGGCGGAGGCGGGCGTCGCCCTCTACTACGACCGCACCGCGGTGGGCCACTGGCTCGCGGGCGCGCTCCCGCGGCAGGCGGCGCGGCTTTTTGTCGTGGAGGCACTCGCCCGGCGGCTGGGACGGCCGGTTGGCGCCGAAGAAGCGGGCTTTCCGCCCGAGCGTCTTCCGGTGCCGGATCCGCGAAGTGCCGTTGCGCACCCGGTCGTGGCGCTGGAACGCCTCGCCCAGGACTCGTTGATGATGTTGTCCGGGCGCGGTGAGGGGCGTCCCTTCCGCGTTGCCTCCGTCGCCGTCCCGGGCTGGCCGTACGCACGTCCGGACGGTGTGGGCGCAGACGATCCCGGGGAGATGGCACCGCCGTTCGAACTTCGGGAACTGCAGGCTGTGGAACGGTTTTTCGCGGCCTCGATCGACTCCTTCGGCGGAGTTCACGCCCGCCGGGCGCTGCTTGCCTACGTGGGCCATGACGTGACGAGGCTGTACCCCTCCCGCCCTTCCCGGGACAGGCACGGCGCGGTGCTGTGCGGCGCCGCCCGGCTCGCCTACCTGGCGGCACGGATGAGCGGCGACGCCGGGCGCAACGGCGCGGCCCAGCTGTGTCTGGAGCACGCGATGGGCCTCGCCGCCGCTGCCCGTGACCCGGTGACCTGGGCACTGGCTCTGCGCGGGATGAGCGAACGCGCGTGCCTGCTCGGGCATGTGGCGGCGGCGGTTCAGGCGGCGCAGGGTGCGCAGGCCGTCGGTCTTGCCGGGGTGCCGTGGCACACGCGGGCGTTCGTGCTGGCACAGAGCGGGGTCGCGCATGCCGCGGCCGGCAGCCGCCGTGACGCGCTGACCGCCCTGAACGCGGCGGAGCGCGCTCTGGAGCGGGCGGCACTGTCCGATTCCGAAGGCGCGCGGTCCGGGCCGTTCGACAGCTACCCGAGGGCGGCGCTCGTCTACCAGCAGGGGCAGACACTGCGTGCTCTCGGTGACCTGGAGGGCGCGCTCCGCGCCTGGCGTACGTCGCTGGACCTGCGCGCGGACAGCGACTGCCGGGGCCGGATGCTGACGCACTGCCAGATGGCGAGCACCCTGCTGGCGGCCGGAGAACTGGAGGAGAGCTGCTCCGCGGCCGGCGCCGCTGCGGACCTTGCCGTGGCGATCCATTCCGAGCAGGCGCGCAACGCGCTGAAGCGGCTGACACGCGAACTGGTGCCCTATCGCCGTTCCCCTGTCGTCCGGCAGCTGATGCGCCGCCTCCGGCAGACACCGGAGGCAGTGCGGTAGCCCGATACGGAAGTTGAACCGCCGCATAGTTTCCACACATCCGGCGGCACAGCGCGCCACACACCTTCGGTTGGCGGGGCAGTCGGGCAGACATGGAGAAAGAATCGGCGCACAGGCAGGGCAACCAGGACAAGCACCCTGGTGAAGATCGTGGGGTGGTGCATCTCTTCCCCGGCCAGGGGGACTTTCCGGTGGCCCCGCTGCTGCGCGCGGTCACGGCGCACAAGCGCGTGCGGTCTGCCGCGGACGAGGTCTTCGCCGCAGTCGACGCCGTGGCAGTCGAGCGGGGGCTGCGACCGCTGGGGCCCTGGCTCCTCGGCCCGGAGCCACCGCGTGGCCGTGACCTGGCGCGCGCCGGTACCGGTCTGCCGCACCTGTTCATGTACGGGGCGTGCCTCACGGCGCATCGGGCGCTGGAGAGCCGGCACGGTGAACCCCGGGCCGTGCTGGGGGTGAGCTTCGGGGAGATCCCCGCGCTCACCGCCGCGGGTGTCCACAGCCTTGCCGACGGCGCCCGGATCGCGCATGACCTGGCCGTGGTGCAGTTCGTCTGCCCCGGCGGGCTGACGCTGCTGGCCTGCGGGGAGCACGCGGCGCGGGCACTGACCCGTGCCGCGGGTGGCGGGGCGGTGGTGGCCTGCGTCAACAGCGACGCCGAGACCGTGGTCAGCGGCCCGCTGCCGCAGTTGGCGGCAGTCGAGGAGTCGGCCGTCGCGACAGGGGTGCGGGCGGTGCGGCTGCCTCTGCCGTACGCGGCCCATCATCCGGGCTTGAGCGCGCAGGCAGACCGCTTCGCCGCCGCCGTGCGCCGCTATCCGCGGCACGAGGCACGCCGCGTGATCTATTCCGCCGTGGCCGGGCACGCCCACAGGCCCGACGACGACTTCGCGCTGCGGCTGGCCGACTGCCTGATACGCCCCGCCCACATCCCCCAGGTCGTGCGCCAAGTCGCCACCCATCGGCCGGCGGCCCTCTACGAGACCGGGACCGGCGGTTCGCTCACCCGCAGCGTCCGCGCCGTACTGGGGCGCGAGGCGCCCGCGGCGCACGCCCCGCTGGCCGATGAGGCCTTCCCCTGGTGAGCCGTACCGGCACCCCGACGGCATCAAGTCATCCAGTCATCCGGAGTCCTTGCATGAACGTGTCCCAAGCGCGGCGGCGCGGTGCGCCCTCCGCCCGGTCGGAACTCGACCGCCTCATCAACGGGCCATGCGATCCGGCCTTCCTGGAGGAACTACGCGTCGCGCTCGTCCCGGCCGACGAACCCGGGACGGGTACGGGCGAGGCGCCGGTCCGGCGGCTGCGTCGGCTGGCCCGTCTGCTCCCGCCCGCCCGCGACCTGTACCGGGAGCCGGCGAAGCTCGCCGCCCTGCAGGCGTGGGCGGCGGTCGCCGACCCGGCGCTCAGCATGGCCGCCCTCATCCATTACCAGCTGTGCCTCGGTTCACTGGTGATGCTCGGCCCGGAGCCCGACCGGCTCAAGAACGTCTTCGAGGCGCTGGAGACCGGTCGCGTGAAGGGCTGCTACCTGATCACCGAGGTCGGCTCGGCCAACAGCCACCTGGCCACCCGTACCGAGGCCGCCTGGGATCCGCGGACCGGGGACTTCGTGCTCCACACCCCGGACCCGGGTGCCGCGAAGTTCGGCAGCACGGGCCCGTCGGGCGGCGCCCAGATCGCCGTCGTCCTGGCCCGCCTGACCGTGCGCGGCACCGACTGCGGGGTGTTCGCCTTCGCCGTCGACCTGACGGACGAGCGCGGCACGCCGCTGCCCGGGGTGGAGATGTCCTCCCCGCTGAAGACCGGCACGCTCCCGCTCGACCACGCCCAAGTGCGTTTCCACCGGCTCCGGTTGCCCGCCGAGCGCTGGCTGAGCGACTCGGCCGCGATCGATGAGCACGGCACCTTCCACGATCCGCTGGGCACCCCGCAGCGCCGGTTGCAGCGCACCCTGTGCGTCGGTCAGAGCCTGTGGGGAACCCTGCCCTCCGCCGCAGCTGCCGTCAGCCGCCAGTCCGCGTTCCTGGCCCTGCGCTACGCCCGGCACCGCCCCACTCAGGGACGCCTGGCACCCGGGGTGCCGCTGCTCCAGTACCGCACTCAACAGCACGCCGTGCTCGGCGCGTTCGCCGACGCCTTCGCGCTGACCTGCGCGGCCGGGCAGGCACGGGAGCTGTGGGCCGCCTCGATGCGCCAGGAGGCGCAAGGCGCGGTGGACGACCTCGCGGTGGACGACCTTGCGGTGGGCGACCCGGCGGCGGGTGACGCGATGTCCTTCGGTCCCTGGGCAGCCGTCAGCCGCCCGCTGGCCGCCTACAAGGCCCACGCCGTCCGTACGGCCGCTCGCGTCGTCGGCGACTGCCAGGACCACTGCGGCTTTTCCGGGCACCTCGATGTGAACCGCTTGCCGGGCTACCACGGCTTCTTCCGCGCCTTCGAAGCCGCCGGCGGCGACTGCAAGCTGATCCTGTTCGACCTGGGCCGCGCCCTGGCCGCCGAGGAGTACCCGCGCCCCGCGAGCATGGAGCTACCCGGTGAGGCCGGTGGCGCCGACTGGTGGGCCGCGGTGTGCCGGGCCCGCGAGCGCGCGCTGGCCCTTGAGCTCAAGGAGCTGAAGGAGCGTCAGAAGCGTCTGGCAGGCAGTGACTTCGACTGCTGGAACCCGCTGCTGGGCCGGGCGGGAGAACTCGGCGAGGCATACGCGGAGCGGCTGGCGGCCGAGGACACCGCCCGCGTGCCGGCCGACGTACGGGACCCGGAGCTGCGGGCCACGCTGGAGCCGCTGGCCGCCCTGCACGGGGTACTGGCGGCGCGGCGCCGGGCCGGCTCGCTCCTGGCCTGTGGCGTGCTCGACCGGGAGCAGGCCGCCCGGCTGCCGGAGGCCGCCGACCGGCTCTGTGACGCGCTGCTGCCCCGACTGCCGCTGCTGGAGGAGGCGTTCGGCCACCCCCAGGAGGTGATGACCGCTCCGCTCGGCGAGCCCGACTACCAGCAGGCGCTCGCCGGGGCACTGGCCTGGCGGACGGGAGGCGACCCGGCATGAGCACCCACCCGACCGGCGCATCCCGACCCCGCATCGGCGTCCTCGGCCTCGGCGGATACCTCCCGCCGCGGGTCCGCGGCAACAGCGAGGTCGCCCGTGCCGCCGGGGTGAGCCCCGAGTGGATCAGCGAGCGTACCGGCGTGCACGCCCGGCACGTCGCCGCACCCGACCAGGCCGCCTCCGACCTGGCCACGGCCGCGGTACGCTCCGCCACCGAGGCGGCCGGGATCGAGCCCGGCGACCTCTCCCTGCTCATCTGCGCCACCTCCACCCCCGACGAACTGGGCCCCGCCACCGCCTGCCGCATCCAGGCGGCGCTCGGCGCGCAACGGGCAGTCGCCCTGGACGTGAGCGCGGCCTGCTCCGGCTGGCTGTTCGGCACCAAGGTCGCGCACGACTGGCTGGCCGGATCCGAACGGCCCGGCTACGCGGCCGTGGTGGGCGTGGAGGCGTACTCCAAGTTCCTCGACCCCACGGACCGGGCCACCTCCGTCCTGTTCGCCGACGGCGCGGCCGCCACCGTCCTCGGCCCGGTGCCGGACTCCTACGGCTTCACGGACTTCGCCCTCGGCTCCGACGGCAACCGCGCCGACTACGTGCTCATCCCTGCGGGCGGCAGCCGCATGCCCGCCGACCCGGGGACCCTGCGCGGCGGCGGTCACCGGATCCGGATGGACGGGCGAGCCGTGAGCCACTTCATGGACGAGATCTTCCCGCGCATCGTCGCCGACGCGCTCCACCGCAACGGCCTGACCGTCGAGGACATCGCCTGCCTGGCCTGCCATCAACCCAACCCCGCCGCTCTGCGCCGGCTCACCGCGCAGGTGGGCGTGCCCGCGGACCGCCTCGTGGTCATCGGCGACAGGGTCGGCAACATCGGCGCCGCCAGCGCCCCGTACGCGCTGGCCACGGCCGCCGCCCGCAACCTGCTGCACCCCGGCGACCGGGTGCTCCTCACCGTCTTCGGCGCCGGGATGACCTGGGGGACAGCCCTGCTGCACTGGAGCGGCGCCCGCGCCGTCGGCATCGACACCGCCCCCACCCCAACGGACACGGACGACGAAAGGCTGCCCACCTCATGACCACATCCCACCTCGGAAGCATCCTCGACTCCTTCCACCTCACCGGGGCGCGAGCCCTCGTCACCGGAGCCTCCCGGGGAATCGGCCGCGCCGTCGCCGAAGCCCTGGCCGAGGCGGGCGCGGACCTGGCTCTTTCCGCCCGCACCGAGGCCGCTCTGGAGGAAACGGCACGCGCGGTGGAGGCGCATGGTCGCAAGGGCGTGCTCGTTCCCGCCGACCTGGCGCAGTCCGTGTCCGCCCAGCGGGTCGCCGACGCCGCCGCCTCGGCGCTCGGCGGGCTCGACGTGCTGGTGCACAACGCGGGCGTGCTGCCCGTCGCCGAGGACGGCACCCCCGCGCTGCTGCCACTCCAGCAACTGCCGCAGCAGGCATGGGACGACGTCATCTCGGTGAACGTCAACGCCACCGCGGCGCTCTGCCGCGCCACCCACCCGTACCTGACGGAGTCGCGGCAGGCGAGCGTGGTGCTGATGTCGTCCATCGCCGGGCTGGTCGGCACCCCGCTGATGGAGTCCTACGCGGCGTCGAAGGCCGCCCAGGTCTCGCTCGCCCGCAGTCTCGCGGCCGGCTGGGCCCGGCAGGGCATCCGCGTCAACGCCTTGTGCCCCGGCTGGACGCGCACCGACATGACGTCCTTCGCGTACGGCACGGCGGCGGTCTCCGACTGGCTGATGGCACACGTCCCCATGGGCCGCTGGGCGGAGCCCGCTGAGGTGGCCACCGCGGCGCTGTTCCTCGCCTCCCCGGCATCCTCCTTCGTCACCGGGCACGCCCTCGTGGTCGACGGCGGCCTCGCCGTCCCGGACGGCGGTCTCGCGGGGATCCCCAAGCCGCCCTCGCCGTTCGCGGCCTGACCGCCGTCACCCCACTCCGCATCCCCGCACCCCGCACCCCGCATCCCCCCACCCCCGCACCCCGCATCCCCGGAGGACCGCTGCCATGTCTCCTGTCACCTTCGGCGCGCCCGGTACCGGCACCACGGCCGTGGTCGCCGGGACAGGCGGCTGCCTGCCGGCGCGCGTCCTGGCGAACGACGACGTGATCGCCGCCGGCGCGCTGAACACCACGGACGAGTGGCTACGCACCCGCACCGGCATCGCACGCCGCCGACGCGCCACTCCCGGAGCCGGCACCGGCGCCCTCGCCCCGAACTGCGCTGGACCGGCTTTCCCCCCGAGTCGCGCATCTGATTGCCGCACAGCACCTACCGGGCACGGCCGCCAACCGATGTGCCGGTCG
>NZ_JBEXQG010000100.1:0-25326 GCF_040612485.1 Streptomyces sp. NPDC006385 | reverse complement strand
ATCGCGACGGCGGCGAGCACACCAAGGATCACCATGACCGCGTACCAGTGGATCATGAGCGGCCCGAGGTACAGGTAGGGACTGGACGGGCTCGGCACAGAGGCGAGGTTCATCAGGTCACATCAGCTTCGAGTGAGGGCAAACAGCTGGGGGCGGGGATGCGCCCTGCCGGCGCGGACGGCCGAGCCGGTCCCGCGTGCTGTCCGGGGCCGGTCCGGCATTGAGGAGGGGCGCCGCTCATGCGACGGCCTGCCGTTGCGCGGGGGCGGTCAGCCCATGCCGTGGTGTCCGTCCTCGGAGGCGCCGCCCATCATCGAGCCGCCCGTCATCGAGTCGGACATCATGCCGTCGGACATCATCTTCTCCATCTGCTGCCGCGCCTCGGCGCGGTCGTCCGTCGGCAGCTGGTCCGTACAGTGACGGATCATCGCCTCCCGATCGCCGTCGCTGTCCGTGTGGCGCCCCGTCTCGGAGCTCTGCGAGCTGGAGGGCTTGGGGGTGGGGGTCGAGTCCGCGGCGAACGCGGTGGCGCCGTACGCGCCGAGGCCGCCGAGCACGACGGTCGCGGCGGCAAGGCCGATGGTCCTGCGCTTGATCATTGGTTCGCTCCTTGTCCCAAGCGGGGGCTTTTGCGTCATCGACGCTAGTCAGGGGGTGTGAAGGGGCCGTGAAGCGCCGATGTGGGGGCTCTGTGCAGCCGCGACTGCCTCGAACGCGACGCTGCACGTGCAGGAGGCGAGCGAGGGCCGCCAGGCCCTCGGCCTGGCCCGCGCCGCCCTGCCTGAGCGCTGCGTCGCGAACGCCGCCCCACGCGGCGCGCCCGCCCCAGTGCGTGCGCGCTGTCCACGGCGGCGTTGTATATGTCGTACGTGCCCTGTCCGCATGCGCCGGAAGGAGTCGCCGCCATGACTCCTGGCCCTGGCACCCAGTCCCGCGCCGAGCTGAGATTCGCCGCCTGGTACGACCGGCTGACCGCCCGTGCCGAGCACGGGTGGGCCGGGCAGCGCCGCGCCGCCCTGGTCGGTGCTCTCACCGGCCGGGTGCTGGACCTCGGCGCGGGCACCGGAGCGAACCTGCCCCACTTCAGGGCCGCCGTCGAGGTCACCGCCGTGGAGCCGTCGGCGGCGATGCGGGCCCAGCTGGCGGCGAAGCTCGGCCAGGCGCGCGTACCGGTCGAGGTCGTGGACGCCGCCGCGGAGGATCTTCCGTTCCCGGACGGGCACTTCGACGCCGTGGTGTGCACGCTGGTGCTGTGCACGGTCCCTGATCCGGCCCGTGCCCTGGCCGAGATCCGCCGCGTCCTCGAACCCGACGGCCGTCTGGTGTTCCTCGAGCACGTCCGCGCGACCGGTCTCGCCGCCCGCGCGCAGGACCTGATCACCCCGCTGGTGCGGCACTTCGGCGCCGGGTGCCACCCCAACCGCGACACCGTGGCCAACCTCAACGCGGCCGGATTCACCCTGCAGGCCGCTCAGACCTTCAAGCCGCTGCCGAGGATTCCGCTCATCGCACCGTTCGTCGCGGGCACCGCGGTCCCAGCGCACCGTTGAGCCACGGGGCGGCCTTGAGGACGCGCATGCGCACCAGCTCCGCGAGCCGCCATGCGGGCGTGGCCGGTTGGCCGTCCGCCAGGACGCACGATGACAAGGGACGCGCGGGACCAGTCATTGCCATGACCTACGTGGCCCCTGCAGCCGCATTGCCCGGGCCGTCGACCTCCGGCGCACCCGTGCCGAGAGCAGGGCCGTCCGGACCGGCACCGCGCGGGTTCTGGCCGCGTCGGCATCGGATGACCGGTCGACGTCGGGGTACCCGCCGATGGGCATGGCAGCCGATCACGGCCAGCGGGTCGCCCCCGGTCCGCGCGGTGCGGGCGACGGTTGCCCGACTGTCCGGAGACAAACCGGCCGCACGTGTGTCCATGGTGGCGCTGCGGTCGCGGATGCGTGTCTTCACCGGACACCGGCAGCCCGGCCATACAGGCCGCCGAAGCCGAGACCGGCCGCTCCACCAGGAGCGCGGCAGGGCGTATGCGGCGGCGGCCGGGCGCCGTGGCGCTGCGGTCGCGGATGCGGACAGGTGTGGCCGATCGCCTGCTCGGTGACGGCGGCAGCCGGGCAGGGGCCGCGGGCGGGGGCTGCAGCCGGTGCCGGGGTGGACGCCATCGCGTCGCGGGGATCGGCACTGCGCCGCAGGTCACGCGGCTGCCTTGAGGTCCCGGGGGCCGAAGGTGAGCGGGAGCCGGCGGCTCGTTGCCGTGGACGCGTCGGGGAAGGCAGTGGGGGAAGACGGTGTCCACCGAGCGTTGTCAGGCCGTCTGAGTCACTGGTGCTCCGTCAGCCGCCCGCGGGAGGGCGGCGTGGGGTTCGGGGAAGCCGGTGGGAGCGGTCGTCTGCGTACCGCGGCGGGCGCGGTGGGCCAGGGCGGTGCGCAGCCGGGCGCGGCCGCGGTGGATGCGGCTGCGTACCGTGCCGACCTTCACGCCGAGGGTGGCGGCGATCTCCGCGTACGGCAGGCCCTCGATGTCGCACAGGACGATCACCGTGCGGAACTCATCGGGCAGGGCGTCCAGGGCGGCCTGTACGTCCGGCTCGAGTTGCGCGTCATGGTGGGCCTGTGCGGGGCTCGGCTCCACGGCCTGTACGCGCTCGGCGGCCGAGTCGGCCAGGTACTCGAAGCGGATGCGGGAGCGTCGGCGGACCATGTCGAGGAAGAGGTTGACCGTGATCCGGTGCAGCCATCCCTCGAAGGTGCCGGGGCTGTAGCGTGACAAGGACCGGAAGACCCGGATGAAGACCTCCTGGGTGAGGTCCTCGGCGTCGTGCTGGTTGCCCGAGAGCCGGTACGCGAGCCGGTAGACCCGGTGGGCGTGGGTGCGGACGATCTCGTCCCAGCTCGGCACGGTCCACGCCTGACCGGCGCAAACGGCGGCATCGGCCTCGGAGTGCTCGGGGGTGCCGGGCTCGTCGTCCGGCAAGCGGTCCGGGGCTGCGGCGGGGGCCGCGATGGCCTCTGGCGTCATCGGTGCCTCCTCCCGGCTCGCTGAGGCGTGGGTGCCCCCGAGGTCGGAAAACACGACAGGGCGTGCGCGTGGTGCCGTGACGTGGTCGTCCGCGCGGCGGCCGGTACGACGTCGGCCGCTCGTCGGCCCGCGGTTTGCGGAGGGTTCTCGGTGCCGGGCGCGTCTGCCGCGTCTGCGGCCTTGGGCACGCCCTGACGACTGTGGTCGCGGCTCATCACTGCTCCTTGCAACGCTTCTCCTGTCCCTGCGGTGAACACCGTCGGGCCGTCAGGACAAAGCTATGCGGAAGGGGATGAAGGCCCCGTGAAGCGGTCATGTGCTTCTCCCGAAGGCAACGGCGGCTGCACCGGCCCGCCGGTCCTTCCGGCCGGTCAGGGAGCGCCGTGCTGCTTGCGGGTCACAGGTCCACCGACAGGATCGGGCTGCGGGCGCGGGAGACGCATGGGTAGATGACATCGCGGCGGTCACGCTCATTGGCGGACAGTACGGTGTCGCGGTGGTCGGGCGTGCCGTCCAGGACGCGCAGCTCGCAGCTGCCGCAGAAGCCCTCCTCGCAGGAGGACGGGGCGTCGGGAACCGCCTCGCGGATGACGTCCAGCAGGCTGCGGTCGGCCGGGACCGGCAGCACGCGTCCGCTGCGCCGCAGCTCGACCTTGAACTCCCCGGCCTGGTCGGGGGCGCCGGACTCCTGCGGGGCGGGTCGGGGGGCAGCGAAGCGTTCGGTGTGCAGATGCCGGTCGGGGAAGTCCGCGATGGTCTTCTCCAGGGCGGCCAGCAGCGGTTCGGGGCCGCAGCTGTAGACCGCGGCTGCGGGCGGGGTGTCGGCGATTGCGGCGGTGAGGTCGGGCAGGCCGTCGGTGTCCTCGGGGACCAGCTGGACCCGGTCGCCGCCGAGGTCGAGGAGTTCATCGGCGAAGGCCATGGTGGCGCGGGAGCGTCCGCCGTAGACCAGGCGCCACTCCCGTCCGGCCGCCGCCACCGCGCGGACCATGGGCAGGATCGGGGTGATGCCGATGCCGCCGGCGATGAAGAGGTAGTGGTTCGCCAGGACCAGCGGGAACTTGTTGCGGGGGCCCCTGATGGCGATCCGCTGTCCTTCGCGCAGGTTGTGCACTTCTGCGGAGCCGCCGCGCCCGTGCGGCACGTGCAGGACGCCGATGCGGTAGGTCTCCCGGCCGGCCGGGTCACCGCACAGCGAGTACTGGCGGATCAGGCCGGAGGGCAGTACGAGGTCGACGTGGGCGCCCGGCTCCCACGCGGGCAGCTGCGCGCCGTCCGCGGCGGCGAGCTCCACGGCCATGACGCCGTCGGCGGCCTGCGACAGCTCGCTGACGACGACCGCGCGGGATCCGGGGGCATCACGGCGCACCGGCAGCTCGGCCGGACGCCCCGCCGCAGCGGGTGCGTCAGGGCTGCCGGCGTCGGTGCGCCGTCCGATCAGCAGCCGGTAGATGACCAGGAAGGCCACGGCCGCGGACAGGAGGAGCGTGGTCCAGCGCACCACGGCCTCGTCGGTCCCGGCGGTGAGCGCGTGGATGGTGGTCAGGACGAATATGGCGAAGGTGGTGGTGTGGACGTAGCGCCACCACCGGTGTGGGATGCGCTTCTTGAGCAGGGAGGTGGTCTGGATGGCGGCGATCAGGTAGAGGGCGATCACGCCCCAGGCCACCGCCACCGGCCGGTAGTCGGAGGTGAAGGGGAACAGGATCTGGATCAGGCCGATGTCCACAAAGGAGTCGGCGAGCAGGCCGATCAGGTGGATTCCGAGGAAGACCAGGGAGAGCGCGGACAGGAAGCGGTGCAGGTCGAGCAGGCGCCCCGGCACGGCTTTCGGGCCCAGCACCCGGGTGGACAGCAGCAGCCCCCACACCACGGTGGCCGACAGCAGCCACCAGGACGTCAGCCCGCCGACGCGGGCGAGGTACCACCACAGTTGGGAGTCCACGACACAAACCTTTCCCAGGGCCCGGCGCGGTGCGCCGTGCCGTCTTCGGTCACAAGCAGGCCGGCGACCCCATGGGTCTCCAGCAGTGCCACCCCGGCGGGCAGCCCGGCGATCAGCGCCGCCTTCGCGAGCACCTCCGCCCAGTGCGTCTCGCCGGCCACCACGCTCACGCTGGCCACGTCACTGGTGGCGGGCGCTCCGCTGCCCGGATCGATGAGGTGGTGCAACACCCGCTCCTGGCGCCGCCAGCGGCGGCGCAGCCGGGTGGAGGTGGCGACCGCGCCGTCGGTGAGGGCCAGCCACGCCAGGTCCGTGCCCGGGCGGGCCTCATCCTCCACGGCCACCACCCACGCGTCGGCGCCGGGAGCGGCACCGGACGTCCGTACGTCGCCGCCCAGGTTGACGCAGACCCCGGCGGCGCCCGCAGCCACCAGCTCCTCGGCGACCAGGTCGGCCGCGTACCCCTTGCCGATGCCGCCCAGATCCAACCGCACCCCCGCAGGCAGGCGGACCCGGTCCCCCTGGATCTCGATGCCCGCACAGCCAGGGGCGGGGACGGAGGCCGGGCCGGTCGGCCCTTCGTGCGGGAGCGCCTCGAAGCTGTGGGTGTATCCGGCCGATTCCAGGGCGGGCAGCACGGTCGGGTCGAACAGGCCGCCGGTCACCTCCCACGCCCGTACGGCCTGGCGCACGAGTGCGGCCGTCGGCGGGGAGAGCTGGACCCAGCGGCCCGGCGAGGCGTTGAGGAGGCACAGTTCGCTGCCGGCGCGGAACCGGGACCACCGCGACTCCAGCTCGTCAAGCCGGGAGCGCGCCCGCGTCACGAGTTCCGGGGCACCGGCCACCAGCAGGTGACCGGTACTGCCCATCACCGCAAACTGTGCCTCCGATGCCTCAGCTGCCACTGCTGCGTGTCATCGGAGCCGACGGCATCGCCTGCCCCGGGGCTTGGCCTTGGCTTTGGCCCTGGCCTTGGGGCGGGGACTGGGACGGTGCCGGGGTCGCGGCGGTCGGCGGGGATGTGCCGTTCTTGCCACCACAGCCGCTGCCGCTGCTGCGCGTCACCGGAGCGGACGGCGTCCCCTGGGTCTGGGCCGGTGCTGGGGTTGCGGCTGTCGGTGCGGACGCCCCGGTCTGGCTGCCTGGCGACGCCGCCGACTGGGCGGGGGTGTCGGCGGCCACGGGTGCCGCCGACACGGTGGACGACTGGGCGCCTGCCACCAGAACCGCGGTGAGCACGATGGCGCCGGTCAGGCTGGCGGCGGCCACACCCACCCGCACCGCCGTACGGCGGTCCTGCTCATCGGCGGCATCCTGCCGGTCAGCCATCCCCCATCCCCATGCCGTCCTCCATGTGGCGCCTGCCCATCTCCATGCCGTCGTCTCCGGCGTTCCACCCTGGGCCGTTCTCCCCGCAGCAGCCTTCCCCGCCACGCCCCCAAGCGTCGTCGCCGCGCTGAGTGCCGTCGCCTTCCTTGCCCGGCGAAGACGACGCCGACGGGGAAGACGAGGTGCCCGAGGGAGCCGGTGTGTCCGGTCCGCCGCCGGCCACCGCCGCGGTGGCGATGGCCACCGTCGCCGCGACCACGGCGACCCCGCCCACAACTGCCAGGACGGTACGGCGCCCCAGCCTTCCGATGACCGAACTGGTTGTACCCATACGCGATCCAGCCTTCCCTTCCAGCTGACGAACTCTCAGACGATCCGTGTACGACGCTAGTTACTCGCGATGAAGAGCCAATGAAGCGGCCATGTGCCCGCTCTGTCTTCCGGTCTGCAGCGGCAACCCACCGCGCCCCCGCGTCGGCGAGCGCCGGGCATCCCAGCCCGCCGTACGGCGGGCTCACTCCCCGTCAGCGACGCCCGCGAACGGTCAGCTCCCGGTCATACCGTTCATGCTGTCGCTGTCGCTGCCGCTGCTGTTCTGGTTTTGCTGCCCGGAACCGTCAGGGGACGGCGAAGCGCTGGGAGAGGGCGTGGCGGAGGGAGACGGCGTGGCGGAGGTTCCGCCCTGATTCATCTGCATGCCCATGCCCATCTCGACGCCCGACATCATGCCCATGCGCATGGCCTCCAGATTCATCTGCATGTTCATGTCCATACCGCCCTGGCCGCCCATACCCATGCCCCCCATGCCCATGCCATTCATGTCGCCCATCCCCATGCCGCCCTGCATGTCGCCCATGCCCATGCCCCCGTTCATGTTCATGCCGCCGTTCTGGCCGCCCATGCCGTTGTCCGGCATACCGTTGCCGTTGCCGTTGCCGGGTGCCGGGTTGCCGTTGCCCTGCGCAGGGGTGCTGGGGCTGGGGGAAGCCGAGGACGCCGACGGGGTCGGGGAAGCCTTCGGGGTGTCCGGGCCGCCGCCGGCGACCGCCGCGGTGGCGGCAACGCCGGTGACCCCGACGGTCACGACCGCCGCGGCGATGGCGAGGGCGGTGCGGTGCTTGATGCTGGCCATGGGTTCATCCGTTTCTTTATAGGTGTGCGCGTGGTGGTGAGGTCCGGGGAGCGTCCTATATCTCCCAAGTACCTTAGTTCGTTAGGTGTCTTCGTGGGGTACGGGTTGCCCCGTACGGGGGATCCCCGGCGGCTACTGGCGGTTGGTGGGCTGGAAGCGGCGCAGCCGCAGGCTGTTGGTGACGACGAACACCGAGGAGGTGGCCATCGCGGCCCCGGCGATGAGCGGGTTGAGCAGGCCGAGCGCGGCCAGGGGCAGGGAACCGACGTTGTAGAAGAAGGCCCAGAACAGGTTGCCCTTGATGGTGGCCAGCGTCTTGCGGGCCAGCCGGATGGCGTCGGCGGCGCCGCGCAGGTCGCCCTTGACCAGGGTGAGGTCGGCGGCGGCGATCGCCGCGTCCGTGCCGGTGCCCATCGCGAGCCCGAGGTCGGCCTGGGCGAGGGCTGCGGCGTCGTTGACGCCGTCGCCGACCATCGCGACGACCTTGCCCTCGCCCTGGAGCCGCTTGATTTCGGCGACCTTGTCCTCGGGATGGACCTCGGCGATGACCTTCTCGATGCCGACCTCGGCCGCGACGTGTTCGGCGGCGGCGGTGTTGTCACCGGTGAGCAGCACCGGAGTCAGGCCGAGCTTCTTGAACTGGGCGACGGCTTCGGCGCTGGTGGCCTTGACGGTGTCGGCCACCACCAGCGCGGCCCGCACCTTCTCGTCCCAGGCGGCGAAGACGACGGTTCGTCCGGCCCGTTCGGCCTTCTGCTGGGCGCGGGTCAGTGCGGAGGGAATCTCCAGGTCCTGTTCGGTCAGCCAGCTGGCCCGGCCGGCGAGCACCTGGTGTCCGTCGACGGTGCCGGTGACGCCCCGGCCAGCGTGGTTGGCGAACTCCTTGACCGGTGCGAGGTCCCCGAGTTCATCCTCGGCGGCGTCCGCGATCGCCTTGGCGATGGGGTGCTCGCTGGCGTACTCCACCGCGCCGGCCAGGCGCAGGATCTCCTCGCGGTCCTCTCCCTCCGCCGCGATCACCTCGGCCAGGCGCATCCGGCCCTCGGTGACGGTGCCGGTCTTGTCCAGCACGATGGTGTCGATACGGCGGGTGGACTCCAGCACCTCCGGGCCGCGGATCAGCAGGCCGAGCTGGGCGCCGCGGCCGGTGCCGACCATCAGCGCGGTCGGTGTGGCAAGTCCCAGCGCGCACGGGCAGGCGATGATGAGCACCGCGACGGCCGCGGTCATCGCGATGTTCGGCTGGTAGCCGAGGAGCAGCCAGGCGGCCAGTGTCTCCACGGCCAGCAGGATGACGATGGGGACGAATATGGCCGAGATAGAGTCGGCCAGGCGCTGCACTTCCGCCTTGCCGGTCTGTGCATCTTCCACCAGGCGGGCGATCTGGGCGAGCTTGGTGTCGGTGCCCACCCGGGTGGCGCGGACGACGAGCCGGCCTCCGGCGTTGACGGTCGCTCCGGTGACCGGGTCGTCCGGGCCGACCTCGACCGGCAGGGACTCACCGGTCAGCAGTGACTCGTCCACCGCGGAGGTGCCCTCGACGACCACGCCGTCGCTGGCGATCTTCTCCCCGGGCCGCACCACGAACTCGTGCCCGACCTCCAACTGCTCGATCGGCACCCGTACTTCACGGCCGTCGCGCAGCACGGTGACGTCCTTGGCGCCCAGGTCCATCAGGGCCCGGATGGCCTCGCCGGCCCGTCTGCGGGCGCGGGCCTCGAAGTAGCGTCCGGCCAGGATGAAGGCGGTCAGCGCCGCGGCCACTTCCAGGTAGATCTCGGCGGACCCGTGTCCGCCGGAGCTGGGCATCAGGGAGAAGCCCATGCTCATGCCCGGCTCGCCCGCACCGCCGAAGAACAGGGCGTAGATGCTCCAGACCCAGGCCGCCAGCACGCCGACCGACACGAGCGTGTCCATGGTGACCGCTCGGTGGCGCAGGTTCAGGGCGGCGGCCCGGTGGAACGGCCACGCCCCCCACAGCGCCACCGGCGAGGCCAGGGCGAAGGCCAGCCACTGCCAGAACCGGAACTGGGTGGCGGGCACCATCGACATCAGCACCACCGGCACGGTCAGCGCCGCCGAGGCCAGCAGCCGGTCCCGCAGCGCCCGTACATGGCGCTCCTCCTCGCCGGCCGGCCCGTCACCGGATGCGCCGCCGTTCGCCGTGGTCTCGGCGGAGCCCGCCGGGGCGGGGATGCTGGCGCCGTACCCGGTGGCCTTCACTGTGGCGATGAGGTCCTGCGGCGTCACGTCGTCGGGGTAGGCGACGCGGGCGCTGGCGGTGGCGAAGTTGACCGACGCGTTCACCCCGGGCAGCTTGTTCAGCTTCCGCTCGATCCGGTTCGCGCACGAGGCACAGGTCATCCCCGTGATGGACAGATCGACGGTCTGCGCCGGATCGTCGCTGTCGGGTGGCTCGACCGTCGGCAGCTGGATGGTCGTGGTCGTCATGCGGGGCTCGTCTTTCTATGCCTGACTCAGGGGGACGGGTCGAAGGGGTTCGGGACAGCGTCAGGCCGCAGCGGGGCCGGTCCCGCTGCGGCTCGCCGGGATCAATGCGGTCCCGGCGAGCGCGCACGGACTGCGGGCGGCCGACTGCCCGGACGCCTGACCGCAGTCAGCGGGCACGCCGGACCGCCCGCGTCACGAGCGGTCCGACCCCGATGTCAGGGTCGCGGCCCCGCTGCTTCCCGGGGTGCGTCAGGAGGTGACGAGCTCGTAGTCGCCGGCCTCGGTCAGGGCCGACCGCACGTCCTCCAGCGACAGCGGGCTGTCGCTGAAAACGGTGACACGGCCCGCCTCGACCTCGACGTCGACCTTCTGCACACCGGAGATGGTGGTGATCTCCTTGGTGATGGCATCGGCGCAGTGGCCGCAGGTCATGCCGGTGACCGCGTACGTGGACTCGCTCATCAAACGCTCCTCGCTATCGGGACGACCGCCGCAATCAGCGGTCGCGGCCAGGGACCCCCTGGACGCACCAAGCGTTACACTTCCAGTCCACTGGAAGTGCAAGAGGGGAGCGCCATGAAGATCGGCGAAGTGGCCGAGCTCACAGGGACGAGCACCAAGACCATCCGCTTCTACGAGGACACCGGCCTGGTGCCGCCACCGGCACGCACCCACGGCGGCCACCGCGACTACGGCCCGGAGACCGCCGACCGGCTGCGGTTCATCCGCCGCTGCCAGGCCGCGGGCATGTCCCTGCAGGAAGTACGGCAGATCCTCACAGTGCACGACAGCGGTGACAGCCCGTGCGGCCATGTCAGGCGCGTCCTGAGCGAACGACTGAACCAGGTACGCGCCCAGATCGCCGAACTCGTCACCCTCGAAACCCACCTGGAAACCCTGCTCGCCCACGCCGACCAGGGGCAGCCGACCGACCACGACAACGCCGGCGTCTGCTGGATCCTCGAAACCGAGCCCACCGACACCCCGGCGGCCCTCTAGCCACGCGCCGCAGACTCGCCTGACCGGGTACCAACGAGGTCAGCCGTCGCCGCGCGCCCGACACACCAGGTACCGGTGCCGGCGCCTCGAAGTGGGCGATGCCGCGATCCCGGATCGGAGCCGAGAACGGCAGGTTCGACTTCGTGATCTGCCACCACGTCCCCGAACCGGCATTCCGCTGCCGCCGAGATGGCCCGCGTCCTCAAGCCCGGCGGGGTGTTCGTCTTCGACGAGGTCACCTCGCACGCCCTGGCTCGCCCCAGCCACCGGCTGCCGTTCGGCCACCCGGAGCATTACCACTTCACTGCCGACGACTTCCTCGCCAAGTCTCGGCCCGGCGCTCCTCGCGCTGACCCGCTCCGCGAGGATTCGAGCGGCGGCCCAACGGGCCTGGATGCGCGCGGGCCGACGGTCCCGGCGCGTCCACCGGGTCCAGGAGGCGCTCAAACGGCTGGTGGACCAGGCCCGCAGCGTGCAGCCCGGGTTCAGGCCTTGGATGCGGCCCTTCGGCCTCGCGCTGCTCAACTGGACGTTCGACGCGGACTGTCTGGCCGCCAGCCTGTGGGCGCTGGGTATCGGCGTGCCCTGGAGCGGGCTGCTGCTCGCCTACAGATCCCCGGCAGCCTGCGCCTGCCCCCCGGGAAGCCTGGGCGTCATCGAGGTGAGCCTGACCACGCTGCTCTTCTCCTACGGCCTGCGCCCGGACCAGGCCATCGCGGCAACCCTGCTGTACCGGATCTCCAGCTACTGGGTGCTGCAGCCGATCGGTTGGGCCACCTGGCTCGGCGTGAGCCTGCGCGCAGGGCCGCCTGCCCGCACCGGCCCCTGAACGAGGGCCGTATCAGGACCGGGACGCGCCGCCTGACGTCGATACGTGTGTCGCCGTTGTCGTGCCGGCCATGGTTTCCCGGCACGACGGCGCCGAGACGCCACGGCGTGAACGCGTTGTGCCGGCAGTGCCGACGCCGGACTGATCACGAGGGCCGCGGACCGTGCTCCCAGAAGGCGGCACCTCCGCTTCCCGAAGTCGGTACCCACGGCCCACGGGAAGGTTTCAGCTGCCGCCCGTGGTGCGGTCGTGGGGGAAGAGCTGGTCGCGCAGGGCGGGTCTGCGCACCTTCCACGTCGCTGTGGTGGGCAGCTGTTCCCAGGGCAGTACCAGCGGAGGTCCCAAGCCGGGAATGTCAGAGGTGGCTGCGGCCCAGCGGGCGGCATCCAGCGGCCGGTCGCCCCGCGTGGTCACGACCGCAACCGGGCTGCCGGAGGGGTCGGCCAGGATCACAAGCTCGTCCAGTTCCTCGAGGCGAGCGAGCACGACGTCCTCCCAGGCCAGGTAGTCCGGGATGGCGGCCACCGCGTCGACGGCACGGCCCTGCAGGCGCACGGCACCGTCCATCCGGCGCGAGCCGAGGTCTCCGGTGCGCCACCAGCCGTCGTGCCATCCCTGTGCCGTCCGTTCTGGTTCGGCCAGGTAGCCGGGGAACAGACCGGGGCCGCGCACTTCGATCGCGCCGGTGCGGCCGGGACGGCGCAGCACTGCGCCGGTGCTCGGATCGACGAGGCGTACCCGGTTGAATGCCAGAGCCGGCCAGCCGACGTGGCGCGCGTCGCCGGCGTGTCGTCGGGAGAGGCGGAAGCTCAGTGCGATCGCGCCGGTCTCACTCTGTGCGTATGCCTGGGCGTAGACGGGCAGGCGTCGGCGTGAGGAGGCCAGCATTCGGTGGATGGTCCGCGGATGGGCCGCGTCGAACGTCGACAGGAAGATCCGGACATTCGCGAGCGGGGCGGCCGGGTCTTCGGCGAGTGCTTCCCAGCGGGTGAAGACGTTGGGGAAGGTCTCGATGAGCGTTGGCCGGTAGCGTGCCATCAGCGGGGCTGCGGAGGCCGGGTCGGGATCGACCATGGCCAGGTGGGGCAGGCCGAGGGCTGCGATGGTCGCCAGCCCCGACAGGGTCCGGGCGTGCGCCGTCGTCAGGCAGGTGGCGATGACGTCGCGGCGGCCCAGCAGGAGGCGACCGCCGAGGACCTGCACGAGGGACTGCCCGGCCAGGCTTGCGCCGCTGTGGGAGATCAGCTTCGGCACTCCGGTGGTGCCGGAGGTGTGGGTGACGGCCACGAGTTCGTGCTCGGCTCGGGGTGCCGGCGGCGGGACGCGGTGCCCGCGGTACTGGTCCAGTGCGGTTCCGCCGGCGTCGGGGCCGTCCACGCTGATCAGGCGTCGGGTCAGCCCGGGGAATGCGAGGCCGTTCCTGGTGATCGCCGCGTCGTCGGCGACGGTCACCGGGTTGCCCAGCCGGTGCAGCAGGGTGCGAATGGTGTCGGGGGCGAAGTCGGGGGCGAGCAGTGCGGGTACGGCGCCGAGCCGTGCGGCCGCCTGTGCCAGGGCGATCACGTCGATGTTGTGCGCTTTGACGATCGCCAGCACGTCTCCCCGGGCCAGTCCCGCCTCATGCAGCGATCCAGAGGTCTCGACGACGAGTTCGGCGAAGGACGCGTAGTCGGTACTGACGCCGAGTCCGGGCGCGATGCTCAATGGACGATCCAGCCACAGCGGGACACGACCGTGCGCCTCGGCGGCGGCCTCCGCGAGGAGCCCCCAAGGCGCGCAGCCCGCACCCCAGGTGCGCCGACGCCCAGCCGGACTCACCAGCCACCGCCCGAGGCCGGTCACGGTGAGACCTTGTCGGTCGGCGCGGCCGACGCCAGCGGCGTCCCCACGTTCCGCCCCCCGGGTTCCCACGGCATCCGCAGGAACCGATGGAGCGGACAGTGGCCGATCAACCCGCTCACCACGAGATCGACTACGGTGAGGCCGCTCAGCACCGCCAGGCCTACTCGCCAGCCGCCTACCGTGTGGGGCAGGACCAACACAGCGATCACCGCGATGGTCAGCCCCGCTGCGACTCGTACCACCTGCTCCGCCCGGGACATGTTCACCGGCAGATACCGCCGCCATCCGGCCACCGCGACCGGCGCACTCAGGCGCTCTCCGCCCGTCGCAGTCGGCGCGTCCGGCCAGCCCCGCCGCCTCCGCAGCCGGGCCAGCTCGGCTCGGGCGCGCCGCAATTCCGAGTCCAAGTCCGCCGTTGCGGCGCCTGAACGTACGGAAGGTGAACCGTGGCCTTCCCGGGTGGGAACCGGATGCCTGCCTCGGAGCATCGGGCGCAGGCAAAACGGGGAGACCGCCACCACCACGCCGACGAGGACCAACAGCACAAGCAGCTTCATCGGGACCGCTTCTCCACCCGGCGGGCGTCGTTCTCGGCGGCCCGGAACTGATCGATCTCAGCTCGCAGGCGAACCAACTCCGTCTGTTTGGCAGACGCGGTCGCCCGCACGCCCGGCTTGCCCATCGGCGTCTGCGACCCACCGTCGCGGCCGCGCGTGAACCACATCATGGCGCCCATGATCAGCGGACATGCCACCAGGCACAGCACGAGCAAGAGACCGCCGCCGGCCAGGCCGCCGCCCGCCGCTGCAAGAAGATTCGACATGTTCCCTTCCTTCTTCCTGTTGTCTGGCGTTGCGCCCGGCACCGTCTCCGGGCCGCGGAACCTCTGAGAGATAGGGCTGCCGCCGGCTTTCGGCGGGCTGTGTGCGAGACCTTGAGTGGCCGGGCGAAGAAGTGCCGGTGTGCTCGGCGGACGAAACCGCCTCATCAGCAGATCATGGCGCTACGCTGTGAAGGGCTGATGAAGGCGTTATCAGCAATTGATGTGGACCGTGGGTCGTCGGCCCCGTTCCCGTGGCTGGCGCTCACCTCCCCGGCCCCTTGTGTTCCGCCCGGCGCCCACGGGCGACCGTCGCAACCGGAGTGCCCGCTGTTCCGGCGCCGCACTGCCCGGCGAAGGGACCCACACGCTGCCACTCCGGGCATGCCGGCCGGGATCCCTCACCCCAGTCCGGGCAGACGCCGCAGCTCGCTGACCTTCAGCAGCTTGGCGAGGGCGAGGTAGGCCAGCACCAACGTGAGCGTTCCCGCGGCCAGGGTGACAGCGGTAGGCCACGTGCCGGAGCCCAGGGCGGAGGCGCAGGCGCGGGCGACCGCCCAGGCCAGCGCCGCGGCCAGGGCCGCGGCGCACAGCAGTTTGCCGTACGTACGGCGCAGTGCTCCGTCGTCGAGGCGGCCGCCGACCTTCCTGCGCAGCAGCCGCGCGGTGAGGACGAGTCCGGCGAGGTAGGCCAGGCTGTAGGCGCCGGCCATGCCGGTCACGGCCCAGCGCGCGGGCAGCAGCACGTGGGAAGCGGTGGCCAGGGCGATGTTGACCGCCCCGATCCAGACGGCCATGAAGAACGGGGTGCGGGTGTCCTCGAAGGCGTAGAAACCGCGCAGCAGCAGGTACTGGGCGGAGAACGGGATCAGGCCGAGCCCGAACGCCTGGAGTATGTACCCGAGCGGCTGGGCGGAGGCGGCGTCGGCCGCGCCGTGTGCGAAGAGCAGCGCGGAGATCTGCGGGCCCAGCGCGAGGAAGAGGAAGGCGGCGGGCACGATGACGACGCCGCTGACGCGCAGCGCGCGGGAGAGGTCGGCGCGCAGGTCCGGGATGCGGTCCTCGGCGGCGGCCGTGCTCATGCGGGGCAGCAGGGCGGTCACCAGGGAGACGGTGACGATGGACTGCGGCAGCATCCAGATGGTCTGCGCGTAGGTGTACGCGGTGTAGCCCACGCCGGCCTTCGGCAGCTGCTGGTCGGCGGCGTTGGCGTAATTGGTGATCACGGTCAGGGCGACCAGGTTGGTCAGGACGAACAGCAGGGTCCACTTCGCGGCGTGGACGCTGGAGCCCAGGCCGGTGCCGCGCCAGTCGAACCGCGGCCGGAATCGGAATCCGGCGGCCCGCGCGAAGGGGATCAGTGTCAGTGCCTGTACGGCGATGCCGGCGGTGGTGCCGATCCCCAGGAGCCGCACCTGGGAGGCGGTGATGTCCTGCACTCGGTCGGGGACGGTCATCAGCCCCAGGTAGGCGCCGAACATACCGACCAGGACGACGTTGTTGAGGACCGGGGTCCACATCATCGCCCCGAACCTCTCACGGGCGTTGAGGACCTGGCCGTAGATGTTGAACAGCCCGTAGAAGAAGATCTGCGGCAGGAGGAACCGGGCGAAGACCACGGTCAGATGGAACGCCTCGTGGCGGTCTGCGGTGTCGCGCATGTACAGGCCCACGATCTGCGGCGCCGCCCACACCGCGAGAGCGGTCCCGATGCCCAGCACGGACACCACCAGGGTCACCAGGCGCTGCTCGAAGGCCCGCCCGCCGTCCATGTGCGTGGCCCGCGCCCGCGCCAGCTGCGGCACCAGCACGGCGTTGAGCGCACCGCCGATCAAGAGCGTGTACAGGCTGGTCGGGACCGTGTTGGCCGTGTTGTAGGTACTGGCCAGCAGGCCCGTGCCCAGCGCCGCGGCCTGCAGCACCTGACGGATGAGCCCGGTCGCCCGGGATACGACGGTGCCCAGCGCCATCAGCAGGGACGAGCGGGCCAGCCCTCCCTTCGCCGCGCGCCGGGCCGCGTGCCGTCCTCCTGCCCTGCGCCCCGGCGACGGTATCTGCGTCGTGTCACTCCTCCCCTCCACCATGGCGACACCCTACGCCCAGGAAAATCCTTGGGATTCAAGGCGCGCAGCGGATGAAACCTTGCAAGACCGCGTCACCATTGACGTGCACAGACGGGCATTTTCCGAAAGCAGCTGCGGCCGGTTTCGGCACAGGCCCGGCAGTCGTCGACGTCGCACTCGGCCGCGCACGCCTCGCAGAAACTCCGCGCACATCGTCCCCCATGCTCCAACCCGGACGAGCGCTGCTCGACCCATTGCGCTACCTATCGTGATCAAGCGCGTCGGCGGCAGAGACTGCCACATCCAGCCGGCCGTCGCCACGACTGCGGACACTGGTGGTGATCCGGGTAGGTCGTCCCGGGAAGCTGTCCGGGCCAAGCACCTGCGCGTCTGATCGCACGTCGATCTCCATGTGCGCCACCACGTCGTACTCGGTGGTGATGTCTATCGGCTCGAAGGCGTCTGTGGCCAGCACCTCGGCCTGCACGATCTTCCCTGAGCCCAGGTGGATCGCCACCCGCGGCTGGAACTTCGAATCTGAAGCCCAGCCCACAGCCACGTTCGGAATTCTTAGCGTGGTGCCAGCTCGAACCACCAGGGGGAACTGGACACTGTCCTGGTCATCGCGCAGCCACGCCTTGCCGGTGATGTTCAGCGAGGGCGGGACGGTGATGAGGATACGCCGAACATGAGCGAAGCCATACCGAGGCAGCATCCGCACCTTCCACTTGATCCGCTTCCACCACATCCCGCCGGGCTCTAACCAGACCGTGTATCCGATCAGGGAGACATCCTGGCGTCCGACATTGATCACCGATGTCGACACCACCCAGTCGCGGCCGCGCTGTTCACGCAGCGCAAGAACCTGAACCCGACCACCCGTGAGGCGATGACTCAATATCTGCCAAGTCACTCCCAGTGCACCCGTGGCCGCACCGAACACGGCGAGCGTAGTAGTCCAACTCATGAGCAGCGAACGTATAGTCGGCTTCAAGGAAGGCGCCAGACCACCTCTCCCTTCCAGCTCCACTGTGATCTCAGCCACACAGTAGGCCGGGTAATGGAACACGATGAACCTGTACGAGGCAACATGAGGGCGCGACTCGGCCTGAGGTTCCCCCGGGATGCGGAGAGAGTTGACAGCGGGTCAGATGGGACTCATGAGAGGACCAGTGACCATGGCTGCACCCAGGAAATACTCGCTCGAGTTGCGTGAGCGTGCGGTGAGGATGTACCGCACTACGGAGCCGAAGCCGCAGATCAAGAAGCTGGCCGTCGATCTCGGTGTGCATCCGGAGGCCCTGCGCGGCTGGATCCGCCAGGCCGAGGCCGATGCCGGCGAGCGTGACGACCGGCTGACCACCGACGAACGAGCGGAGCTCGTCGCGCTGCGCAGGGAGAACGTCCAGCTCAAGCGGGCCAACGACGTGCTGCGGACGGCCTCGGCTTTTTTCGCGGCGCAACTCGACCCGACCCGGCCCAGGTGACCGCGCTCGTTGACGAGCATCCCCGCCTGGGAGTCGAGTGCGTGCTTCGGGAACTGCACGTCCCCTCCTCGACCTACTACCGCTGGCGTCGCGCGGAGAAGGAGCCGTGCGAACACCGGCGCCGCGACATCGAGCTGACCGAGCGGATCAAGGAGATCCACGCGGAGTCCGGCGGGATCTACGGCTCTCCGCGCGTGCACGCCGTGCTGAAGCGCGAGGGCACCCGCGTGGGCCGAAAGAGGGTCGAGCGTCTGATGCGCGAGGCCGACATCGCCGGGATCAGCCCGCGGCGCAAGGGCTTCACGCGTCGCGACCCGAAGGCCACGCTCGCCCCGGACCTGGTCGAACGCGACTTCACCGCGCCCGCGCCGAACCGGCTGTGGGTCACCGACCTGACGATGATCTCGACCGGTGAGGGGCCGTTGTGGCTGTCCGCGATCCGGGACGCGTTCTCGCGCCGGGTGGTGGCCTGGGAGACGTCCGCCCGCGCGGACGCCGACCTGGTGCTGTCCACGCTGGAGTACGCCCTCGCCTCGCGCGAGGTGGAGCCCGGCAAGCTCATCCACCACGCCGACCACGGCTGCCAGTACACGTCCATCAAGCTGACAACCCGGCTTGTCCGTGCGGGAGTTCAAGCATCCATGGGGTCCGTCGGGGACAGCTACGACAACGCCCTCGCGGAGAACCTCTGGATGCTCATCAAAACCGAGGGCCTCCGCGGGCGCACCTTCACCACGAGGGCCGAGGCGAACCTCGCGCTCTTCGAGTACATCGACGGCTTCTATAACTCCCGCCGCATCCAGGAACGGCTCGGCTTCCTCAGCCCGATCGAGTTCGAGGAGAAGTACTACGCCGAGCAGGCGACGGCCGAACCAACGAACCTGAACACCCGTCAACCCGCTCTGACCAGCTGATCAGCGACTCCCGAGCAACGGGGGAACCTCAGCCCTCCTGTAAAGCGACACGACCTGTGTGGGACACGGCGTTTGCAACGACTTCGGCGGTCTGGACCAGGAGGCCGCGGACCGCGGCCCCGGCGCGTCCAGTGCCTCGGAGATCCGGGTGATCAGCGGCGGAGAGCGCGAGGGACAGCGCTTGATCGTGCCATCCCGCCTTCCTGGCGAGGACGGCCAGCTGACGGGCGGACTCGGCGACCGCGAGGACGTCTCCCGCCGACTGGGCGAGCTGCCGTGCGCGGTCGGCGGCCATCCAGCCGAGCTGCTGCTCGTCCATCTTCACGAGCATGCGGGTGGCCAGGAGGTAGCCCTTGGCCAGGAGGGAGTGCTGCTCCGTGTCGTCGCCGCTGGTGGAGAGCGCGTGGCCGGCGCGGATGAGGCGGGGCAGGCGCACGGCCAGGGAGGCGTAGCGGCAGGCGTCGAAGTCGGCGAGCGCGCGGGTGAAGTCGGTAGCGAGCGCCTCGGGCGATGATGGCGCGGCCGCGGCCGTCCCCAGTCCGAGCATCGCGTCCCGGAGCCGGGTGACGAGCAGCTCGCCCAGCAGGGCCTCGTCGGCCTGCGCGGTTCCGCTCCCGAGCAATGGGGCGGCGGCCGTGGCCGCCAAGCCCGCGAGCAACTTGCGTCGACGCACCGGTCCTTCACCGTCCTCCCGTCCGGGTGTACCTACCCTAGGGGCGGGGAGTCGGGGAAAGACGCTGACACTGACCACCCGTGACGGTGCCACTGCAGCGTCTTTCACCTCGGCATTGCGGCAACTCGCCACCGAAGTATTTGAGGCGTACGGCATCCGCCTTTATCCGGAGCCCGTTCGTCCGGGCCTGACCACAGGATCATTGGAAGTCCCGGCCATGCCCTCACACCGAGCCGTCGCCAAGCCGTCCTCACCCAACCGTCCTCCGGCTGTCGGGAGTCGGCTCTGGTGAGGGCCGAACCGCCGCGCAGCCACGATCGAGCGGCGCAGGGCCGCAAGCAAGGCCTGCTGGCGGGCTCATTTGCACACTGCCTCGGGTGATCCGTCGTCGGGCCAGGTTGGGCGGTACGGGTCGTCGACGATCCAGCCCCGCCAGGCCGTGTCGCGGAGTTCTCCCGTGGTCTCGTCGACCACGCCTTCGGGCACCAGTCGCAGCCGCGGCCGGTCGGACCGGCGCCGCTCGACGGCGTGCTGCGTGCGTTCGGTGAGCCACTGCCGGTACCGGCGCCGCTGATCTCCGTGCCGTTTGCGGCGACGCTCTCCCAGGCCGGCGGTGCCCCGGGTGAGGGCGACGTGCTCGAGCTGGTCGGGTTCGGGGCGAAGGCCTTCGTCGGCCGCCAGGTGGCGGGGCAGGTAGACCAGGCCGTCGGCTTCCTCGGCGAGACCGTCTTCGACGAGCTTGTCCACGCGGCGGCGCACCGTGGTGCGGTGCAGGCCGGTCGCCGAGGCCAGGTGCGCGACGTCGGCGCCGTCGAGCGGGTCGAGGGCGGCGAGGATCCGGGCACCGGATGTGCCGTGGGCGTAGTGGTGACAGGCGTCGGTACCCATAACAGCGCCCAATGCGCGGGTGCTCACCTCCCGCCCCGTGTGCACGTCCGGGACACCCCCTGCCCCCCTCTCCCCCGAGGCTGGACGGTGTCCCGGGCGCGCACACGACTCCTGATCTTCAGGCTCTGCCGGGGGGATCCGCAGGGACCAAGTCGAGCTGTGCTCCCCGGTGCCAGTCGCGACCAGGATCAGCCACCGGGCCGCACGCAGGCGGGCGTTGCTCGCTTCCGCGGTCGAGCGGGCGCAGCCCATCAGCTCGGCCAGCTGCCGTACCGAGACCTCGTGCTCGAGCCCGCCGGCCTGTTCGGCCAGCTGCAGCCGCGCGGTGAGGTTCTTAAGGTCGGTGCCGCCGCCGGGCCCCGGCCACACGACGGCTTCCACGCCGGCCCGCAGGCGGGCGATCGCCACCATGGCATCGGCCCGGCACACGATCGCGCCCGAAGTGCCCACGAAAGCACGCGCCTTGTCGAGCATCCCGGCGAGCTTGCCCTCGGCGTACCGCTCCCCCTTGCGCGAGCGCAGCGACCGCGCCCAGGCGCCGCCCGCCGTCGGGCGCAGCACCAGGGCCTCCCACCACTGCGCGAGGGTCCACTCCCGGCCGGGCTGGGAGACCGCGACCGCCAGGGCCATCGTCAGCCGGTAGCCGGAATCGGCGGCCGTCCTGCCCGCGTACCGACGTTCGGTGTCGCCCTCCAGCAGCAGCCGGCGAGCCCGCCCCGACAGCCCCGGCAGCCCCTCCACCCACTCGGCCAACGACGGCCGCCGAGTCGGCCGGTGCGCGATGGCGCGCACGGGACGGCTCATGCCCCCACCCCCGCCAGCGCCCCGCGGGCACCTGCCGGCGAGCCCGGCAAGGCCGCGGGCCGTCGTACAGACACGGCGCGCTCCGGCGGCGCGGGCCGGATCAGGCCACGAACTTGAGCGGCCGCCTGCGCGTACCAGTCCGGTTCGGCATCCGCCTCGGCCGACGGCCGGGCGGCCCGCAGCGTACGCAGCCGCTCGTCCAGGAGCGCGTGCGCCGTGTTGAACCGCGCCGTCTGGGCGGCCTCTTCAGCGGCCTCACGGGCCTCGTCGACGCTGTCGTGGAGGTGGCTGCGCCGCATCTCCGTGGCGAAGACCTTCTCGTACTCGGCCTGGGCCTGCGGCTGGTAGGCGAACCGGTTCACGGCCCGGCGCTGCAGTGCGCCCAGCTGGAGTTCCGCGGCCAGCCGCGCCGCGAGCGCCACCGACTCGGCGAACACGCCACCGCCCGCAGCCAGCAGGTCCGCCACCGCCTGTTCGACCGCGCCCCGTATGTCCCGCTCGGTCCGGCGAACGGCATCAAGCCGGTACGCCTCGCCGCCCATGCCCCAGGTGGCCACCGCCACGTCGACGGCCTCGGCCACCAGTTCCTCGACGCGGCGCTCGTCGCGGCACCGGCCGCACAGCCCGGCTGTCTCCGGCTTCCCGCACACCGTGCAGGCCAGCGCCTGCCGGGCGGCCTCCTGGGCCGAGTGCCGGGCCCGCTGCTCGGCCCAGACCCGCTCACGGGCGTGCCGCTCCTGGACGGCCTCCTCGCGGCGCACCGCCGCGGCGGCGGCCTCCCGCTGCCAGCACGCGTTGAGCTCCGCCTCGAACCCAGGCCGGTCAACCCGGCCGCCGGCCAGAGCCGTTGTCGCCTTGGCGAAGGCACGGGAACGCAGCGCCCGTCCGTCCAGGACCAGCATCTGGCAGGCGGCGCAGTCGGCCCGCGTGTCCATCCGCCGCCCGTCGTCGCACCGGCCATCCGGACACACCGCCCGGCGCGGTAGAGCACGGCCGACCAGCCAGCCCACCGGGTCGGTGACCGGCACCGTGCCCTGCTCCGCCAACCGGCGCTTGAGGCGCTCCCGCAGGATCCGCTCGGCGTCCACCTCCGGACCGCACGCCCCCGAGATTTCGCCGAGCCGCGCCCGCACCACCCTCGTGACGTACCGCCGCGTCGTCAGCCGGTCCAGCCGGCCCCACACCATGGCCACCGGCTCCAGCACCCGTTCCAGCCCCTTGGGCACCTGAGCCCACACCGGCGGCGGACCCCCCGACGCATCCCGCCACGCCTCGAGCGTCGACGCCGCGGCCCACGAACCCGACTCCCCCTCCTCCAGCAGCAGATCAGGCTTTTCCCCGCGAAGCGGGATGGCCCCGCCGTCGACGACCGTCACGTCACCCTGGAGACCATCCTTCAGCGCTGGGGAGTTCCCGCCCTCGCACGCGCGTACCGGCTGACGGCAGTACCCCGACGCGGCTTCGCCGGAAAACCCGAGACCTCCAGTACCCTCACGACGTACATCAGCCACCACAGCGTGGTCGGTGTGAGGGTCTGCAGCAGCACGACTCGCCTCGAACGTCTCAAAGACGGTCTGACCTGCGAAAAGATCGCTACCAGAGCCGTCGAGACCCCTGGGTGCAGTTCCGGAACCCTCCTCGACGCCCTCAAGGTCAGCCCAGGACAGCTGCCGCCACTCATCGCCTTCCACCACAAGGACGTCGGCCTCTTCGTGCCCGGCACATCGAACGCAGCGCGCCGCATCACTGGCAGACGCCGGATCAGCAGATGCGGAACCCTCGAGCTCGGCAGCGTCCCGGACCGCGGCCGCGGACCCATGCGCGGCCGCCACCGCCGGCACCACGAGTCGACCAGGCGCGACCTTCACCGCTTCCGCTGCCACGAGCCGACCCAGCACCGTCGCGGCCACCGGCACACGGCAACCCAGCATCCGCGCCAGCGTTGCCGCCGCCCGTCCATGCCGAGCCACCGTCTTCGCCAACGGGCCACCGACCAACGGCACCCGCCCGTCCGGCCGTGCATGCAAGGCCAGCAGAACCAGAGCCAGCCGATCCGAGGCCGCACCCCTCCCCCGCCGCCCCTTTCTAGCCAGCAGACCAGGAGGCGTGGCGCACTGCTCTCCCCACCCCGGAGCGAACAACCCCTCCAAGAAACGCAGCAGCGTCGCCAACTCGGCCTTCGACAACCTCAACGGTGCGCCGACGTCGTGTCGGGCCTCCCACAGAGCCTCCACCCGATACTCGACACCGGTCGGCAGGCCGTCACCGCCCCGCAGCACACGCGCAGCGACGGCATCAACGTCACGGAGAACGTTGAGCACTTCGTGGTCGACGGTCGACTCCGACACCCCGAGCCAGCGACCCAGTTCCCGTGCCGTGATCTCAACACGGCAGCTGCCATGGCTGGCCTTCGCCATCAGCACGAGGGTGCCGAGACGCACAACATCCTTGCGGCCGACGAGCCTGGGATCGGCAAGCAGAGCGCGGACGGCCGTCAACAGCCGGAACCCCATGCCGCGACCCAGTTGCAGGGCCGTACCCGGTCGGTCGGGCAGGCGCGGAGACACTGACGAGACGTCATTGATCGACGGCGCTCGCCCTGCAGTTTTGGGTTTCTTGGGTAGGCTTCCGCCTGCTTCAGGCATGACTGAGCCGACCCTCGTACGGGTAGCTATGATCTGCTCCAGTCGAGGAGGTACAAGGACGTCCGTCATCGCCACCCGGCCCGCTAGGCCGTAGCAGAACAGCCGGGCATGCGACGTGATTCAGCTAGGGATGTCGGTTGTGCCTCACCTCCTCGACAACAGCAGTGGCCCGGGACCGCAGATCCCGGGCCGTCCTGCTACATGAGCCCCCGCAGGGCGTTTCTTAGCGGAGCGTTCCGGAAGCCAATGCTTCGCGGTCGACTCCGGCTGCTGGCTTCTCGACGGAATGCCCGGCGAGTCACTTTGTTTCCCGGTCAGGACGCCGGCCAAAGTGCTTGAGTTGGGGCCCGTACTCGTTGCGAAGGCTTATGTCGTCCACAGGACGTCGAATGAGCCCACCGTCCGGAAGGCCATAGAGCTCGGACCAACGAGACTGTGCACCCTTCGTTTGGTGCTCGATGACTCGGATCGCTGAGCCTGGGTGCTGCGACGACACATGCTGCTGCACCTTCTGGTACGTGGCCTCGTTGAATGCGGTGTTTGATGTGGCAAACACCGTGACCTGCTGGGGAATGGTGCTGAAGGCCAGGAGAGCGATCTCCGTGTCTTGGACAGTGATCGTGGTGTCCAAGATCTTGCGCGGCCAGTGGAAGATGGTTTCGAGGTTCGGTGGAAGTTCAGCGATCCATTCGCCGATCGGGACTGCAACGAAGTTGGACCGCTGGTGCGCGAGGACAAATCCCGTGTGGGCACCGAAATCGTTGGTTACCTCAACGCCCTCAGGGGTGATCCACAGGATTGAGTCCAACTTGGTGGCAGTGTCACGTGCTGCATCTCGCGCTGCGTTGACCGCAAGCGACACCCAGGGCTCCATCGCCCGAGCTTCGCTTCGAGAGCGCTTCTTGCCCGGCCAGACGAGCTGATCCACAAAAGCGAACACACGTACGACAATGACGTCTTCCCCGTCGAGCGCACTTGAGTTCACGAGGCCGAGCTGGGCGGCCTTGGTCACCCAGGAGCGGTTGACGTTGGCCGTGCTCGCGAGAACGGCCGGCTGCACGTAGGCGGACAAGGCGTCTCCAGTGTGTGTCCTTCAGGCTGTGGATCACCGTAGCGCATTGCGGCCCGTTCTCGTGTCACGACGCGACACCGTTCCCCCTCGATTCTTCGCCTCCGCCTGGGCGTTCGTCCGAGTTGTCCGGTTATACCGAGCTGTTTGCGTGTCGCGTCGCGTCATAGTCGAGGCACTCAAGAGGGCCGAACGATACGAACATAGGAGCGCACCAAGATCCCTACAGACATCGCTACAGAGATCCCTACAGGCATCCCTATAGAACTACTGATGTAACTACGAAGGCGCCTACTCGACTGCACTCTCTGCTCACGGAAGGGCAGGCAGAAATGCGGAGGCGCCGACCACATGGTGATCATGGGCGTCGGCTCCATGGACTACCCGGCCGAGTTCCAGGGCACCTCCCAGGAC
>NZ_JBEXQG010000099.1:0-26127 GCF_040612485.1 Streptomyces sp. NPDC006385 | reverse complement strand
CGCCGTCGCCGCCGTCGTAGTCGGGCAGCACGATCGTCGTCGAGGCGGCGGCGTCGCGGTCGCCCGCCGCCAACAGGGCCTCCGCGTGGCGCAGTCGGCACCGCGCCCGCTCGTACTCGTCGCCGTGGTCGAACGCCGCCACCGCCTTCGCCCACGCCCCCGCATCCGGCCCGGACACCGCACGCGTCCACTCCGCCTCCGCGCGGGCCAGCCACGCCATGCCCTCCGGACCCTGAGGTGTGCCGTCCCTGCCACGGACGGCCGTCGAACGCGCCAGTTCGACCAGCTCGGTCGCCGTGCCCGCCCAACGGTTCACGCCCACGTCGTCGCCGGTCCGGCGCAGTGCGGCGGCACGGTCGGCGACCGCCGACAGCGCGAGGGCGGCGAGCCGGACCGTGGCGTCGGGCAGCGTTCCCACGTCGTCGGTGAGGGCCGCGACCGTGGACCGCATCCACTCCACCGCCGCCTCGGCGTCACCGCGCAGCGCCGCCGCGTCGGTGAGCGCGATGCCCGCGACCAGCGTGCCCACCCAGTCGAAGGGACCTTCGAGCAGACCGCGGGCCTCCTCGACGGCCGCGAAGTCACCGCGCGCGAGGGCGACGTACACCGCCGGACCGGCCGCGTGTCCGGCGGTCGCGGGCAGCACCTCGGCGTCCGTCGCCGCGACGCTCACGCACTCGTCCCAGCGGCCCAGCGTGTACAGCACCAGCAGGTGCAGATACCGCATCTCCAGCGGATACGGCGAGGACAGCAACCCGGCACGCCGGGCCCGGTCCAGCCCCTCCGTCAGCCAGGGCAGCGACTCCTGGAGGTCACCGGACTCGAAGCAGCCGACGGCGAGGTGGCACAGCGCCCGCATCTCCACCGGCGCGTTTCCCGAGCCCCGCGCCAACTCCCGGGCCTCACGCAGCCGCGCCCGCCCCTCCGGCGTGGCACGGCCGCCGCCCTCTAGCCCGGCCAGTGAGACGAGCAGGTCCGCCCGAGCGTCCGTCACCTGAAGTTCCTCGGCGATGCGCAGGGCCTCACGCGCCACCCGAGCGCCGTCTCGTTCTCCCCGACCTGGCGTGCCGCCATGACATGCGTCGCCGCCGCCCAGACCCAGGTCCGCGACGGGGGTTCGGCCGGGATGAGGGCGAGCGCCTCACTGCTGTGGGTGAAGGCCGCCGTCAGACGGTCGACGCTGAGCAGGTTGCCGGCGAGGGTGTAGCGGACCTGGGCGGCGAGCTCGGTGTCCGTGTCCTGGCCGACGCCCGCGAGCGCCGAGCGGGTGAGCGAGACCGCGCGGTGCGCCTGACCGGCGTGCGCGGCCGCCGACGACGCGCGCAGCGTGAGCGTCACACGGTCGGTGTCCTCGCCGCAGGGACGTGCGGACGGCTCCACCGACGCCCACAGATCCAGAGCCGTCTCCAGATGCCGCAGCTCCTCCGCGGGCGCGCCGACCCGGTGCGCGTGCGCGGCGGCCTCCAGCGAGGCGGCCAGGGCCTCGGCCAGGTCGTGGCTCTCGCGGTAGTGGTGGGCGCGCTCCGCCGCCGTCTCGGCCGGACGGCCGCGCCCGGTCAGCAGCCGGGCGAACGTGCCGTGCAGCCGGGCGCGTTCGCCGGGGAGCAGGTCGGCGTAGACCGCCTCACGGGCGAGCGCGTGCCGGAACGCGTAGGTGTCGCCGTCTCGGGGCACGAGCAGTTGCCGTCCGACGGCCTCGCGCAGCGCCGACTCCAGGTCCTCCTCCGCGATGCCCACGGCACCGCGCAGCAGGTCGTGCTCGACACGGCGCCCCGCGACGGCCGCCGTGCGCAGCACCTGCTGCGCGGTGTCGGAGAGCTGCTCGAACCGGATGAGGAGGACGTCGGCCAGCCCGCTGGGCACCCCGTCGGCCTCCGCGTCCGCGGCCGCGACCAGTTCCTCGGCGTAGAAGGCGTTGCCCTCGGCCCGCTCCACGATCCGCCGGACCGTGGTGTCCGGCAGCGGCCGCTCCTGCACAGCCCGCACCAGCCTGGCCACCTCGGCGTCGGCCATGGGCCGCAGCTCCAGCCGCTCGACGGCGGGCAGCCGCACCAGCTCGGCGAGCAGCGGCCGCAACGGATGCCGTCGATGCAGATCGTCCGCGCGATACGACGCGAACAGGGCCAGCCGATGCCGGGGCACCCCGGCCGCCGACCGCTGGAGGATTCCCCGACTCAGCAGGAACCGCAGCAGATCCCTGGACGACTGGTCGGCCCAGTGCAGATCCTCCAGGACGAGCAGCAGCGGCGCGACGTCCGTCAGATCGGCCAGCAGCCCGGCGATCCCCTCGAACAACCGCAGCCGGTCCCGGACGGCGTCCGTCCCACTCCCCAGCAGCCGCTCGACCACGGGATGAGCCCCGAGAACAGCCGCGAACCGCTCGTCACCGGCGAGTGCCCCGAGTACCTCGGTGAACGGCAGATACGGCAGCCCCACGTCCCCGAGATCGACACAGTGCCCGGTCAGGACGATCATCCCGTCCCGAGCCGCCCGCCCCGCGAGCTCGTCCAGAACCCGAGTCTTGCCGACCCCGGCATCCCCGGCGACCAGGACGGCCCGCGCCTCACCATCCCGGGCACGCCGCAGCACACCGGACAGCCGGGCAAGCTCGTCTGCCCGCCCGATGAGCGGCGTACCGAAGGAGGTCTGCGACACGCACACATCCTGTCACTCGGAACCGACAGCGCCTGTGCCGCCCTCGCGGCTAGGCACGCAACGTCTTCGCCCAGTCGGCCGGGACCCGCCCCGCCGGCCCGGGCGCCGGCTGCTCCGCGGGATGACTCACCGGTGGCGCGAGCTCGGGCCCCGACTCGTACAACTCGTTCGTCTCGAAGTTCCAGTACCAGCTCTCACCCGGCTCGAAGCTCTGCACGAACGGATGCCCGGTCTTGCGGAAATGCCCCGTCGCGTGCTTCGCCGGCGAACTGTCACAGCACCCCACATGCCCGCACTGCGCACAGCGCCGCAGGTGGAACCACCACCCACCCGCCGCATCGCACTCGACGCACCCGCTCCCACTCGGCGGAACACTCGGATCGATTCCGTCGTCGGCACTCATGCGGAGTCCTCCTCGACCGGTGTGAGCGGCAGCAGCACCTGGAAGCGGGTGTCCCCCGGCTCCGACTCCACCTGGATGCCGCCGTGGTGCTTGTCGACGACGATCCGCCAGGAGATGTCGAGCCCCAGCCCGGTGCCCTCGCCCACGGGCTTCGTCGTGAAGAACGGATCGAAGATCCGGCTCCGGTCCTTGGGCGGAATACCGATCCCCGTGTCCCGGAACTCCACCAGCAGCCGGTCGTGGTCCCGCGCCGTCCGCACGGTCAACGTCCCCTCCCCGCCCGCGCTGTCGATGGCGGAGACCGCGTTGTCGATGAGGTTGGTCCACACCTGGTTGAGCTCGGCCGGGTACGCCGGGATCTTCGGCAGCGCACGGTCGTACTCCTTGACGACCTTGATCCGGGGGCCGATCTTGCCCGACAGCATCAGCAGGGTGCTGTCGAGGAGTTCGTGCACATCGGCGTTCTGGAACGGCGCCCGGTCGAGCTGGGAGTACTGCTTGGCGGCGTCGACGAGATGCGAGACGCGGGTGGTGGAGTCGTTGATCTCGTCCATCAACAGCTCGGTCTCGACGGTGTAGTTGAGCCACCCGATCGCGCTCGGCAGGATCGCGTCGTCCACCGCCGCCGCGACCTGGTCCAGCCAGTCCACGTCGAGACCGGCCTGCACGAAGGTGGGCGCGATCCGCCAGCCCTCCGCGATGCCGTGGTCGTCCAGCCAGTCGGTCACGGCGTCCTCCAGGTCCGACGCCTCCAGCGGGCTCAACGCCGGTGCCTTGGCGACCCGTTCGGCGGTGCGCTCCTGGATCTCGATGAGGTCCGCCATGACCTCGGGCGAGTACGAGCCCTGCGCGATCACGGCCAGCTTGTGCCGCATCTTGCCCACCCGCTCCCGCAGCGTCGCGGTCGCCCGTACGGCCGCCGCGGCGGGGTTGTTGAGCTCGTGCGTGAGACCGGCGGACAACGAGCCGAGCGCCAGCAGCCGTTCACGCTGGTTGATGGCCACCTGGGTGCTCTTCTGGCCGAAGAACAGGCCCTCCAGCAGATGCAGGGCCATCGGGAACCACTCGCGGATCACGTCCGAGAACGTCGCGGCGGGCAGCACGAAGAACCGCGTCGGCTCCGTGACCCGCATCGAGCTGTTGTACGTCTGCGGTACCCGGTCCCCGAGATAGGCCTGCCAGGCACCGGAGTACACCCCGCGCTGGGAGGTCCGGGTGACCTCCACGTCGTCGCCGCCGACCCGCCGGGACAGCACGACGGTGCCCTCGATCATGACGAAGAAGCAGGTCGCGGGATCACCCTCGGCGTACACGGGGCCGGGCTGGTACAGCTCCACCCGCCCCTCGCTGCACAGGCTGCCGAGCTGCTCGGGGGTGAGCTTCTCGAACAGGAACAGCGCCCCGATCTCGCCCGGGTCGCACGGCATCGGCTGCCCGCTCATGACTGCTCCAGATAGCGGTGGACGAGCATCACGGCCATGGCTCCCTCTCCGACGGCGGACGCGACCCGCTTGGCGGACTCGGCGCGGGCGTCGCCCGCCACGAACACGCCGGGAACGTTGGTCTCCAGGTGGTACGGCGGCCGGTCCAGCTCCCAGTCGGCGGGCGGCCGCCCGTCCGGGGTCAGGTCCGGGCCGGCCAGGATGAACCCGCGCTCGTCGCGCAGCACCGTCCCGTCCAGCCAGTCGGTCAGCGGGGCCGCGCCGATGAACACGAACATCCACTGGGCGTCGACGAGTTCGGTCCGCCCGCTGTCCAGGTCGCGCAGCGTCAGCTGCTCCAGGTGGTCGGAGCCGTGCGCGGACTCCACGACGGTGCGCGTGCGCACCGAGATGTTGGGGGCCTCGTCGATCTGCTGGATCAGGTAGTGCGACATCGACGCGGACAGGTCCGGCCCGCGCACCAGCAGCGTCACCGACTTGGCGCCCCGCGCCAGGTACATCGCCGCCTGCCCGGCCGAGTTGGCGCCGCCGACGATGTAGACGTCCTGCCCCTGGCAGGCGGGCGCCTCCGTCAGCGCCGACCCGTAGTACACCCCGCAGCCGGTCAGGTCGTCGCAACCGGGCGCCGCCAACTGCCGGTAGGACACGCCGGTCGCCAGGATCACACTGTGCGCGGCGACCGCCGAGCCGTCCGAGAACCGCACGATCCGGGCGGCCCCGCAGACCTCCAGTCCCGTCACCTCGCGGGCGGTGAGGATCTCGGCGCCGAACCTCGCCGCCTGCCGCCGGGCCCGGTCGGTGAGCTGCGCCCCCGACACACCGTCCGGGAAGCCCAGGTAGTTCTCGATCCGGGAGCTCTGCCCGGCCTGCCCACCGGTCGCCGAACGCTCCACCAGCACCGTCCGCAGCCCCTCCGACGCCCCGTACACGGCCGCACCCAACCCCGCCGGACCGCCGCCGATGACGACCAGGTCGTAGAAGTCGGCCGCCGGCGTCGTCGCAAGCCCCACCTTCGCGGCCAGCTCGGGCACCTCGGGCGCCACCAGGGGCGTGCCCTCCGCCGTGATCACCAAAGGCAGCCGCCGCCCGTCCTGCCCGGCCGCGGCGAGCAGCCGCTGTCCCTCCGGCTCGTCGGCCGAGTACCAGCGGTACGGCACCTGGTTGCGGGCCAGGAACTCCCGTACCTCCGAGGAGCGCGCCGACCAGCGGTGCCCGACCACCTTGGTGCTGGGCACCGGCCGGTGGTCGCTGCGCCGCCACGACTCCAGCAGGTCGTCCAGCACCGGGTAGAGCTTCTCCTCGGGCGGGTCCCACGGCTTGAGCAGATAGTGGTCGAGGTCGACGACGTTGATCGCGTCGATCGCCGCGTTCGTGTCCGCGTACGCGGTCAGCAGCACCCGCCGGGCGCCCGGATACACGTCCAGGGCCTGTTCGAGGAACTCGATGCCGTTCATCTGCGGCATCCGGTAGTCGGCCAGGATGACGGCCACGAGGTCGCCGCGCAGCTTCAGCTCGCGCAGCGCCTCCAACGCGGACTCGCCGGACTCCGCGCGCACGATCCGGTGCGACTCGCCGTAGCGCCGCCGCAGATCACGGGCGACCGCCCGGGACACTCCCGGGTCGTCGTCCACGGTCAGGATGACGGTCCGCGCTGTGTCGGCGGCCTGTGCCATACGTCTCCCACCCCGAGGGTCTCGTGCTCGGCACGGCGGAGAACGACCGGATGGCGCAGTCGCCGCGCCGACTCGCCCCATCGTATGTTCGATCCGCCCGCTTCGCTCGGGTATGCGGGCGGCGGGCGCCGGCGGCGCGGAGACGGCTTTCGGGCGGGCCGAGTTCTCAGCTCCGGCGCGTGGCGAGGACGCAGAACTCGTTGCCCTCCGGATCGGTGAGGACCACCCACGGCTGCTCGCCCTGGCCGACGTCCGCGTGACGTGCGCCGAGCGTGAGGAGCCGGGAGACCTCGGTGTCCTGGTCGTCGGGACGGAAGTCGAGGTGGAGGCGGTTCTTGATCGTCTTGTGCTCCGGGACCGGCGCGAAGACCAGCCCGGGCAGGCGGTCCCGCGCGGGCCGGATCTCGTACTCCTCGGCCGAGTCGTTCACCACGACCCAGCCGAGCGCCTCGGCCCACCAGCGGCCCAGGGCCACGGGGTCGGCCGCGTCGACGTTCACGTGCTCCCACTGCAAAGCCATGGGTGCAGGGTAGTGAAGACTGGGCCCCACGGACGGACGTGACCACGACACGAGGAGGCAGCCGGAATGACGCGCCCGATCACGGCAGGGGTGGACGGATCGGAGGAGAGCCTGGCCGCGCTGGGCTGGGCCGGCCGGGAGGCGGTCCGCCGGGGACTCGCCCTGCGGGTGGTGCACGCCTGGCGGTACCAGCCGCACGAGGCGATCGACGCGGGGGACGCGGAGTCCCAGGCCCGGCGGGCGCGGGAGCAGCTGGCGGAGACGGCCCGGTCCGTCGCCGAGGGGCACGCCGGACTTCAGGTCACCACCGACGTCCTCGAGGGCGGCCCCGTCGAGACGCTTGCCGCCGCGGCCGCGGACGCCGAGATGCTGGTGCTGGGCTCGCGGGGCCACGGCGCCGTCGTCGGGTTCCTGCTGGGCTCCGTCGGACAGCAGGTGATCGCCCAGGCCGGGCGTCCCGTCGTCCTCGTACGAGCCGGGGGCAAAGCGTCCGCCGAGGCCGCCGGGCGCGAGATCGTCGTGGGTCAGCAGGGCGACCCGGAGGACAGCGCCGCCGCCCTGCGGTTCGCGTTCGAGACGGCGGCGGCGCGGGGCGCGAGCGTGCGCGCCGTGCGGGCCTGGACCCTGCCTCCGCTGTTCGCCTACAGCCCGGCCTCCCTGAAGCTCCTCGACGAGGCGGGTGGCCTGGAGCCCTACGAGAAGAAGGCGCTGGGTGAGGCACTGCGGCCGTGGCGGGAGCGGTTCCCGGACGTCCCCGTGGTCGAGCACGTCGAGATGGGCAGCGCCGGGCAGGTCCTGCTGTCGGTGGCCGGGCGGGCCCAGCTCATGGTCGTGGGCCGCCGCGCCCACCGTACGGCCGTGGGTGCCCGGATCGGCTCGGTGGCACACGGTGTCCTGCACCACGCGGAGTGCCCGGTGGCCGTGGTGCCGCACGGCTGAGGGCGCCGGCCCGGGTCACTCGGCCGTCGGCTGCAGTGTCTCCCGGGCCTTGGGCAGGATGTTCTCCAAGTAGTCCGCGACCACCGTGTCCAGGTCGATGTCGTGCTGTGCCCGCTCGGACAGGTACCAGCGGTGTTCGAGCAGCTCGTGGTAGATCTCGGCCGGGTCCATGGACCCGCGCAGTTCCAGTGGCACGGCCCGCACCGTGGGCCGGAAGACGTCCCGCACCCAGCGGTGGGCGAGCACCTCGGGGCGGGCGCCGAGGGGGTCGCCCGGGGCGTAGTCGTCCTGGGTGGCCATCCAGCTCTCCAGGTCGGTCAGCAGCCGACGGGCCTGGTTCTCCTCGGTGTCCAGGCCCGTCAGGCGCAGCAGCTGACGCTGGTGGTGGCCGGCGTCGACGACCTTGGGCACGAAGGTGACCGTGTCGCCGTTCGGGGCGTGCTCGATCTGCATCTCGGCCACGTCGAAACCGAGCTCGTTCAGGCGGCGTATCCGGCGCTCTATGTAGTGGTACTTGCCCGCCGGGTAGACCGACGTGCGGGTCAGCTCCTGCCACAGGCTCTGGTAGCGGGCGCAGATCTCCATGCCGAACTCGATCGGGTCCACCGAGGGATGCAGCGCCCCGGACGCCTCCAGGTCCAGCAGCTCGCCGCTGATGTTGACGCGGGCGAGCTCCAGGTCGTAGTCGCGCTGGCCGTTGCTGAGGTGCGCGTGCAGATCGCCCGTCTCGGCGTCCACCAGATACGCCGCGTAGGCGCCCGCGTCGCGCCGGAACAGCGTGTTCGACAGCGAGCAGTCGCCCCAGGCGAACCCGGCGAGGTGGAGGCGGACGAGCAGCACGGCCAGCGCGTCCATCAGCCGGTGCATGGTCGCCGGACGCATCGTCGTCTCGAACATCGAGCGGTACGGCATCGAACCGCCCAGGTGCCGGGTCACCAGGACCGACTCCAGCGGGCCCCCGTCGGCGTCGGCTCGCCCGGTGACCACGGCCAGGGGGTCCACCGCCGGGATGCCGATGCGGTCCAGGTCGCGCAGCAGCTCGTACTCGCGCAGGGCCGGGCGCTCGGCGAGCTCCTTGACGGCGATCACCTCGCTACCGGCCCGGGCGTACCGCACCACGTGCCGTGAGATACCGCGCGGCAGCGGGACCAGGACTTCCTCCGGCCACTCCTCCAGGGGCAGATGCCAGGGCAGCTCCAGCAGGAGCGCGGGGTGCTCCGGGTTCGTCGCGCTGATCTGCAGTGCCATGGGCTGTTCGTCCTCGCCTCGCCGGTGATCGTCACCTCACCTTAAAGCGCGCGCTCCCGGGCCTGGAGGGCAGCTTCGCGCACCGCGCCCCGGTGCGCCGGACCGTGCCCGGGCAGCAGCAGGTCCGCCTCGAGATCTTCGAGTACGTCGAGTGAGGCCACGGCACGGGCGCGCTCGCGGTGGAACATGTCGGGCAGCAGTTGCGGCCCCTTGATCCGGGAGGTGGGGTGCCCGCTCACCAGGGCGTCGCCCGCGATCACCACGCCGGCGTCCGGCAGGTGGAAGGCACAGTGCCCGTCGGTGTGGCCGGGCGTGTGCACCGGGACGGGGCGGCCGGGGAGGTCGAGCGGGCCGGCCGACGGGAACGGCTCGGGCGAGGCGACCGGGACGTGTGCGGTGCCGCCGGAGCGGATGGCGTGGATCGCCCAGGGCAGGACGCCCGGCCGCCAGCCGTTCCTCAGGACCGTCCCGACGTTCACCTGGTGCAGGAACTCCCGCCGGGCGTGCGGCACTTCGGCCTCGTGGAGGTATATGGGCGTGCCGTACGTGCCGCGCAGGTGCTCGGCGTTGCCCAGGTGGTCCGTGTGCGCGTGGGTGACCAGGACGGCCGTGACCGCCTCCGGCGAACTCCCCACCTCCGCGAGCGAGGCGAGCAGATGTGCCCGGTCCCCGGGGTAGCCGGTGTCGATGAGCGTGACCGCGTCCCCCTCGGAAAGGATCACCCAGTTGGTGTTGCTGCCGTGGACCAGGTAAGTGCCGTCGGCGACTTGCCGCACATCTGTCCGCATGATCGTCCCGAGTGATGAGGTTCCTGCCCGACGCGCACAGCAAAGCAGATCATCCCAAGGGCGTGACCGGCGGGTGGGGACACAGGCTTCTCAGCGCACGCCGTGCGGGCGGAACTGGATGCTGATGCGCGGTCCCGTGGCGCGGGTGGTCTTCGGTATCGAGTGCTCCCAGGTCCGCTGGCAGGAGCCGCCCATCACGATGAGGTCGCCGTGCCCCAGCGGTCGGCGCAGCGTCCTGGCGCCGCCCCGCGCGGGGCGCAGCAGCAGATCGCGGGGCGCGCCCACGGAGAGGATGGCGACCATCGTGTCCTCACGCGCGCCCCGCCCGATCCGGTCACCGTGCCAGGCGACGCTGTCCCGGCCGTCGCGGTAGTAGCAGAGCCCGGCCGTCGTGAAGGGCTCGCCCAGCTCCTCGGCGTAGTGCGCGGACAGGATGTCGCGGGCCTCCGCCAGCACCGGGTGCGGGAGCGCGTCGCCGGGGCCGTAGAAGGCGAGCAGCCGCGGCACGTCGACGACGTTGTCGTACATCTTGCGCCGCTCGGCACGCCAGGGGACCGCGACGGCGAGCTGTTCGAACAGGGCGTCGGCGCCGCTGAGCCAGCCGGGCAGGACGTCGATCCAGGCGCCGTGGTCGAGCCGGGTACGCCGGATCCCGGCGAGGGACCCGAGGCGCAGCTCGTCGGTCTGGTCGAACAGGGAGCCCTGGAGGTGCCTGGTCATGGTTCCAGCGTATCGCTGAATCGAATATGTGTTCCCATTGGATCTTGGCTCGCTTTGGCTGGAGGTCTTTGGATACAGTCCCGTATCGGATACATTCATGTATCCAACGAGGGTGGGAGACGGCGGTGGAGGGAACGGCCAAGCGCGTCACCAGGCGCCGGGTCCGCACGCGGGCCAATCTCCTCGACGCCGCGTTCGCGGTGTTCGCCGCCAAGGGGTTCGGCCGCGTCTCCATCGAGGAGGTCTGCGAGGCCGCCGGCTACAGCAGGGGTGCCTTCTACTCCAACTTCGACAGCCTGGACGAGCTGTTCTTCGCCCTCTACCAGCAGCGCGCGGACCTGATCGCGGAGCAGGTGTCCGGGGCGCTCGCCGTCGACGGGCCGGACCTGGACGTGCCCGCCGCCGTGGACCGGGTGACCGAAGTGCTGCTCCTGGACCGCGACTGGCTCCTGGTGAAGACGGACTTCCTGGTCCACGCCGCCCGTGACCCGGCCGTCGCGCAGACCCTGCTGGAACACCGGGGACGACTGCGCGGCGCGATCGCCGACCGGCTCGCCCGCGCCCGGGGACTCACCGCACTGCCCGCCGTCCTCGGCGACATCGACGGCGCCGCCCACGCCGTGGTCGCCGCGTACGACGGCGTCACCACCCAACTGCTGCTGGACAGGGACGTCGAGCACGCGCGCGCCTGGCTGAAACAACTGCTCACCGCGCTGCTCACCGACGGCAGCGACACCACCGTATGAGGAAGGGACGGTCGCCATGGATGCCGACGTCATCGTCGTCGGAGCGGGACTCGCGGGCCTGGTCGCCGCGCACGAACTGACCAGCCGGGGCCGCAGGGTCGCGCTCGTGGACCAGGAGAACGCCGCCAACCTCGGCGGGCAGGCGTTCTGGTCCTTCGGCGGGCTGTTCCTCGTCGACTCGCCGGAGCAGCGGCGCCTGGGCATCAAGGACTCCTTCGACCTGGCCTGGAACGACTGGCAGGGCAGCGCCCAGTTCGACCGGGTGGAGGACGAGGACTCCTGGGCGGTGCGCTGGGCGCGCGCGTACGTCGAGTTCGCGGCCGGCGAGAAGCGGGCCTGGCTGGACGGGCACGGCATCAAGTTCCTGCCCACCGTGGGCTGGGCGGAGCGCGGTGACCTGCGCGCCGACGGCCACGGCAACTCGGTGCCCCGGTTCCATATCGCCTGGGGCACCGGTACGGGCGTCGTGGAGCCGTTCGTCGGGTACGCCAAGCAGGCGGCGCGCGACGGGCTGCTCACCTTCTACCACCGGCACCAGGTCGACGAACTGGTGATCGAGGAGGGCGCGGCGCGCGGTGTCCGCGGCACGGTCCTCGCCGAGGACAACTCACCCCGGGGTGTCGCCTCCAACCGCGACCGCGCCGGCGAGTTCGAGCTGACCGCCCAGGCCGTCGTCGTCACCACCGGCGGCATCGGCGCCAACCACGACATCGTCCGCCGCTACTGGCCCGAGCGGCTCGGCACCCCGCCCACCGAGATGGTCACCGGCGTCCCCGCCTACGTCGACGGCCGGATGCTCGACATCAGCGCCCAGGCGGGCGTACGCCTGGTCAACCGCGACCGCATGTGGCACTACACCGAGGGCCTGCGGAACTGGGACCCGATCTGGCCCGGCCACGGCATCCGCATCCTGCCCGGACCGTCCTCGATGTGGTTCGACGCCCTCGGCCGCCGCCTGCCCGACCCGTGCCTGCCGGGCTACGACACCCTCAGCACCCTGAAGCACCTGCGCACCGACGCGGACATCGCCGGGTACGACCACTCCTGGTTCATCCTCAGCCAGAAGATCATCGAGAAGGAGTTCGCGCTGTCGGGCTCCGAGCAGAACCCCGACATCACCGCCAAGGACCGCGCCGGGTTCCTCAAGGAGCGCGTCCTCGGCAAGGGCGCCCCGGGACCGGTGGCGGCGTTCCTGCGCAACGGCGCGGACTTCGTGACCGCCCCGAACCTGGAGCAACTGGTCGAGAAGATGAACCAGTTGACGGACAAGCCGCTCCTGGAGGCGGAGGGCATCCGGCGCCAGATCGAGGCCCGCGACCTGCAGATCGCCAACCCGTACAGCAAGGACGCCCAGGTGCAGGGCATCCGCAACGCCCGCCGCTACATCGGCGACCGCCTCGGCCGGGTCGCCACCCCGCACCGCATCCTCGACCCGGCGGCCGGCCCCCTGATCGGCGTCAAGCTGCACGTGCTCACCCGCAAGACCCTCGGCGGCATCCAGACCGACCTCGACTCCCGCGCGCTCGCGGCCGACGGCACGCCCGTCGACGGTCTGTACGCGGCCGGCGAGGTCGCCGGCTTCGGCGGCGGCGGCGTCCACGGCTACAACGCCCTGGAGGGCACCTTCCTCGGCGGCTGCCTCTTCTCGGGCCGGGCGGCGGGCCGGGCGGCGGCCCGGCAGACCGCCTAGGGCCGGTTGCGAACGTGGTGCCTGCCGCGCGGCCGCCCTTCGGGCGACGACACCCACTTTCGCAACGGGCCCTTAGCCCCGCCGACCCTCGCCGAGCAGGCGGGCGAGCACGGCCGCGTGACTGCGCTGCGGGGTCCTGACCGCCGTCAGCAGCGTCACCGGCCCCTTGCGGGACAGCTCGCGCACGTGGTCCAGGAGCTCGGCCGCCTCCGGGGCGGCGAGCTCCGCCTCGTACCGCGCGCCGAACTCCTCGTACGACCCCTCGCCCGCGTGGTACCAGCGGCGCAGCTCGGTCGACGGGGTGATGGCCTTGGGCCACTCGTCCACGCGCGCCGCGTCCTTCGACACGCCGCGCGGCCACAGCCGGTCGACCAGCACGCGGACGCCGTCGTCCGGCTCGGGCGGTTCCTGGACCCGGCGTACCCGTACGCTCATGATCAGACCTTTCTCGGGCGGACGTGCCGCGAGCGTACTGCCGTGGCCCGGTGCGGGCCGGTCGTCCGATTCCGTTCGTGTCCTGCGGGTACTCCGTCCGCCTGACGGCGTCCAGGGAGGAGGTCACGCCATGAGCCGATCGGACGATCTGCCGGTCGTGCGCACACTCACCGAGCTCACCGAGCTGGTCGAGCGGCAGCAGGGCCTGTACGTCCGCTGGTCGCGCGGCCCGGGGACCGATCTGCGCGACGTGTCCAGCACCGACGACCTGACGGGCGTGCCCATGTCGGGTCTGTCCGCCAACCCGCTCGACGTCGAGGAGTGGTGGGAGGACCGGCCGGTCCAGGTGTGGGTGGCCCGGCGCTTGCACGACTACGCCCATCTGCCGCACGAGAAGGGTCCGGGAGTACGGCCCTGGGTGCTCGCGGGCAAGGAGACCGCCCGCGGCCCCGACAACGAACCGCTGGTCACCGACGCCCGGCCGATGTGCTGGATCGACCAGCGGGTCATCGACGAGGCGAAGGCGGAGGTGTCCCGGCAGGAGAACCCCTGGGGGCCACTGCGTCGCAGCGGCCGCAGCGGTCGCTGAGGCCCCGGGCCCGCGGGGCCCGGAACCTCGGCGTGTCCGTGGGGAGGTCAGCCGGAACGGCGGCTCGCGGCCACACGGCGCCTCAGGGCGCGTCGTTCCGTCTCGCTCGTCCCTCCCCAGACCCCGATGGACTGCCCCGTGTCCAGCGCCCAGTCGAGGCACCGCTCCTGGACGGGGCAGCGCCGGCACACCGCCTTGGCCTGCTCGGTCTGGAGCAGGGCCGGGCCGGAGGTGCCGATCGGGTAGAAGAGGTCGGGGTCCTCGTGGCGGCAGGCCGAGTGGTCTCGCCAGTCGTCCATCAAAGTCACCTGCGATCGTCGTACGTGCCCTCGGTGGATGCATTGCTCGTTTGCGAGTCGCCTGTCGACGCACGAGTGAAACCCCGTGGGACACCGGCGAATTCGGTCACTGTTCGCGCATGCCCCGCGGGGAGCCGTACGCGGTCAGCAGGTCCAGGAAGGGGCGGGCGGGGAAGACCTCCGGCCCCAGCACGCCCACGCCGGACCAGGCGCCGGTGGCCAGGAGTTCGAGGGCGGCGACGGGGTTGACGGCGGTCTGCCACACCACGGCCTGGCAGCCATATTCGGCCATGGACCACTGGTTGTCGACCACGCGGTACAGGTACACCTCGCGCGGCTTGCCGTCCTTCACACCCCGCACCTCGAACTGGGCGTCGCCCAGCTTGACCCCGCACTCCTCGTACGGGCGCAGCGGATGGGGCCGCGACAGGGTCGATGAAGGCGTGGTAGACGCGCACGCTGTCGGGCAGCGGGAACCCGGCTGTCCGCAGGATCTCCAGCACGGCCCCGTACGTCGACATGGCGATACGACCCTGATCGCCGGGAGCGACACCGAACCCTCTGAGCTCGCGGCACACCCCGCCGCCGCGCCCCGGACTCAGAGCACACTGCGCCGGCGGTGCCCGTACTGCTCCATCAGCCTGCCCCGGGTCAACTCCAGCCGGTGCGCGAGGATTTCGGCGACGTGCCGCACCAGGGACATCCCGAGCCGCGGATCCTCGTCGCACAGCCGGAGCACCTGCGCCGCGTCGAACTCGTAGGCGCGCACGGGGCTGAAGGCCTCCGCGCCGAAGTCCCACTGGTACGGCGGGAACAGCCAGGACCAGCCGAGCAGATCGCCCGAGCCGAGGCTGGCGACGGTGACCCGTTGCACGGGCGTCACGCGCTGGTCGAGGGAGACGGCGCCCGAGCGGATGACCCAGAAGCGGTCGGCCGTGCCGCCCGCCTCGAAGATCCGGGCGTCCTCCGGGAAGGAGACCTCCCGGGCGAGGGCCATCAGGCGCTCGCGTTGTGGCGACGGAAGGGCGGTCAGCAGTTTGATCGCTTTGGTCATGACACGGGGCTCCTCACCGACGACTGAGGTTCCGTTGCTTCCCTGCGTCCATTTCAGCCGCTGCCGGCCCGGTGAGCACCTCGGCGGAGGACGTTTTCCGCCGGGAGTCTTCGCGCGGCGGGACACCGGGGCATGAGAAAGCCCTGGCTGGACGGGGGAGACCAGCCAGGGCCGTAGGTGGTGGTGCAGGGGGACGGATGCGGTCTACCCCGTGAACCACGTATGTATGAACCGTAAACCACCTCTGGTGGTTCTGCGTAGCCGAGACAAGGGTGCGTGACCGGTTTCACTCCGATCCATAGTGCTTGCCCGGGGTCAGGATCTCCTCCAGCACCGTGAGCACGGCCCCGTAGGCCACCGTCCGTACGGCGGCGTCGCGGGCGCCCTCGGGGTCGGTCGACCTCAGTTCCTCGCTCCGCGTCCGCCACGTCCGCTCCTCCTGCCGGGCGCAGGCCCTGGCGCGCTGCATGCGCCGCAACAGTTCGTCTGAGTCCACGACATCGGTCATGACTTCTGCGTACCCCGCTTTCGCCCGGTGAGCCCTCACTTGTCCGGTGCGGCGACGGGCACGCCCAGGGGGCGGGCCAGACCGGCCACGCCCTCGTCGAGGCGCTGCAGATGCCGCAGCACGCGGTCGGTGACCCGGCCGTAGCGCGGCGCGCCGGGGGCGGCCGGTCCCAGGAGGGAGGCGATGCTGGGGCCGGTCTCGATCTCGGCCCCGGCGTGCTCGTCGGTGACGTGCGCCGCGATCGCCTCGATGTTGTGCGCGATGCGTCCCGCGGCCCGGCGCAGCCGGGGGTCCGCCGCGATCGCGGGGTGGGTGGGCAGCAGTTCGGCGGTCGCGGCCAGTGAACGCGCGTGGTAGGCGCAGGTCTCCAGCAGCGCGACGACATAGCGGGCGGTCTCCCGCCGGGCCCGCAGCGGCGTCACCGGATGGATCAGGGGTTGCGTGGCGGCCCGGAGGTCGGCCAGCGCCTGGTCAAGGTCGCGGGCCTGGTCGAGCAGGTCGACCGGAGGCCCGCCGCTGAGCTGCTCGACGGCGCTGCGGGTGACGTCGCCGAGCCGCTCCAGGACGGTGGCGAGGAGTTCGTCGGTACGGCGGTCCGTCCGCACCGGCAGGACGAACGCGGCCGCGATCACCCCGCAGGCCGCGCCCAGCGCCGTCTCCTCGATGCGCAGCACGAGCACCGAGAGGCTGTAGGTGTGCAGCAGGGTGTAGAGCAGCCCGAGCGCCGCGGTGACGAAGAAGGACATCAGGGTGTAGGACAGCGGAGCCGAGTAGAACATCGCGAAGACGAACAGCAGCACCAGCGCGAACGCCGTGAAGGTGTGGCGTCCGACGGCGCCCGCCAGCACGATGCCGGCCAGGACGCCGAGCACGGTGCCCAGCAGCCGACGGTAGCCCTTGACCAGGATCTCGCCCGTGGAAGCGGTGTTGAGGAACACGATCCAGCAGGTCAGCACCGCCCAGTACCAGCGGTCCCGGGACAGCAGCTCACCGCCGACGATCGCCAGCGCCGACCCCACGGCCACCTGCACGGCGGCACGCGTGGTGGGACGCCGCAGCCCCGTGGGCTCCTCCGGGGGCTCCTCGTCACCGGCGTCGAGCACGGCGTCCTCCGCGTCCAGCTCCTCACGCGAACGCGTCGTCGCCGGGCTGTCGTCCGACTCGTCAGGGGCGCCGCCGAGGGCGATCCGCAGCCCGAGGACCGCGCGGGCCGCCTCACCGACGCGCCGGAAGACGTCCTGGACGGCCGGGGAGGCGTCGGGCAGGTTCTCCTCGTCGCGGTAGCCGAGGAGCCGGTTGCGCACGTGGGCCAGCGCCGTTCCCGTGGCTCCGTCGACGGGGCGCAGCACGAGCAGGCGCAGCGCCTCGAGGTCGCGGCGCAGCGTGACGGACGCCTCGTCGCGTGCGGGGTGCCGCCAGCCCGAGGGCACGGGCGCGCCCGGCAGATGCAGGGCCAGCGTGTCCGCCCGCTCGGTGCCGCGCGCGGCGAGCAGCGACAGACCGAGCCGCTCCGCGGCGATCTCGGCGTCGGCGACCCGCCGCTGGACGAGCCGGGCCACGGCCTCGTCGGCGGTCCCCTCCGCCAGCCGGCCCTGGATCATCAGTGCCGTCTCGTGCAGGCGCGCGGTGCCCTCGCGCACCCGCTCCAGGGCCCGGTCCGCCTCCCGGGGCCCGGCGTCGAGCAGGTCGAGCTGCGCCGACAGCAGCTGGGCCAGCCGGGCGCGGAAGGCTTCGCGCAGCCGGTCGAGCACCCCCGCCGGTGTCTCGGGGACGACGGCGAACCGCACCAGCGCGCTGCACGCGAAGGCCACGGCGACCGCTCCGCACAGCTCGGGCAGGTCGGGGACGGTGGCGCCGACGAAGAGGGACACGAAGTAGATCTGGAAGCCGATCAGACCGAGCGCGGTGCCGCGGTCGCCGAACCGGCGGCCGTAGACGGCACAGAAGATGAGCGCGACGAAGAACAGGTCGCCGGCCACGACATGGCGGTGCAGCAGCGCCGCCAGGGTCATGGAGGCCAGCCCCACCGGCAGGCCCACGGCGAGCGTGACGGCCTGCCCCGCGCGCTGCTTCTCCCGGATGGCGAAGGTGGCGACCATCGCCGCCATGGCCCCCGCCACCAGGTGGGTCACATCGCTGCCCAGCACGGCGAGCACGGCGACCGCGAGGGCGATCGCGCCCACCGTCCGCAGCCCCGCGGCCAGCCGCAGCAGCCCGGGATCCGACGCCGCGACCCGGTCTCGCAGTCGCGTGCGGACCGGCCGTCCCGCTGCCCTCACGCCGCCGTACTCTCTCTCCCGCGCTCCCCGTTCCTCACACCCCGAGCCGTGGCCCGGCCGGGGCCGTCACCTCACTCGGCCGTCCCCGCGGCCCCGTCCTCCCCGGCGACGTGCGCCCGCAACTGCTCCGGCGTCAGATACGCGTGGATGAACTCGAAGTCCTTCAGCTTGGCCGGACTGCGGGACTGGAACCCGGTGCGCACGAAGTCGTCCCCGGCGACGGCGTTGAGCAGCCAGTTCGTCATGACCCGGGTCTTGGCGACGTTGGTGCGCAGGGCCGACCAGTGGTAGCCGCGGGCGACGGCGAGCGCGGGCAGGCCCTTCAGCTCGACGCCGAGCGGCTTGGACACGGCGTCGCGGCCGCCGAGGTCGACGACCAGGCCGAGGTCCTTGTGCTCGTACGGCCGCAGCGGCTGGTCGCGCAGGGCCGCGATGACGTTGTCGGCGACCACCTTGCCCTGGCGCATGGCGTGCTGGGCGGTGGGCGGGCAGACGGCGCCCTCCTCGCCCTTGGCCACGTCGGGTACCGCGGCGGCGTCACCGAGCGCGAACACGCCGTCGTGGCCGGGCAGGTTCATCTCGGCGGTGACCGCGAGCCGACCGCGCACCGTTTCCGCGCCCAGCGTGCCGATCAGCGGGCTGGCGACGACACCGGCGGTCCAGATCAGCGTGTGGGTGGGGATCACCCGGCCGTCGGTGAAGGTGACCTCGTCGGGACCGGCCTTCGCGATGGAGACACCCAGGGAGATCTCGATCCCGCGCCTGCGCAGCACCTCCTGGGCGGTGTCGCCCAGCTTCTCGCCGAGCTCCGGCATCAGCCTGGGCGCGATGTCGATCAGATGCCACCGGATCAGGCGCGGGTCGAGCCGCGGATAGCGTTTGACGGCGTTGTGGGTGAGCTGCTGCAGGCACGCCGCGGTCTCGGTGCCCGCGTAGCCGCCGCCGACCACCACGAACTGAAGCCGTGCGGCGCGCTCGTCCGGGTCCTGGCTGGCGTCGGCGAGGTCGAGCTGGGAGATGACGTGGTCGCGCAGGTAGGCGGCCTCCGCGAGCGTCTTCATGCCGTACGCGTGGTCGACGAGACCGGGGATGTCGAAGGTGCGGGTGACGCTCCCGGGGGCCAGCACGATGTAGTCGTACGGCTCGTTGACGATCTTGTCGGTGATGGTGCGGACGACGCAGACCTTCGCCGCGAGGTCCACGCCGATGGCGCCGCCCGGGATGATCCGGGTGCGGTACTTGCGGCTGCGGCGCAGCGACAGGGCGATCGACTGGGGCGTCAGGACGCCGGAGGCGACCTGGGGCAGCAGCGGCAGGTAGAGCTGGTAGGAGGACGGCGTCACCAAGGTGATCTCGGCCTCGTCGGGGGCGAGTCTGCGTTCCAGCCGGCGAACGCATCCGACTCCGGCGAAGCCTGCGCCAACCACCAGGATCCTGGGTCGTGTCACGGTGATCATCCCTTCTGCGGCTCCAGGCGGTCTGCCTCGACGTCGTTCGCCTGCCCCTGGATCGCTGCTTCGCACGCATCGATCCCACCGCGCCACCGGTCGTTCCGCCAGCCGGGAGCAGCAGGCAGATGAACCCGTCGACAGCCACCTTGCCCCAACCGGCCCGGGGGCACACCGGTTCGGAAGTGAAAGACGTGTACGCGTGATGTCTTGACGGGTCGATTGGTCCGGACCTGGCGTTCCGAAACGCTCGTCCAAACCAGGGACCCGAATGCATATACGTGAGACCGCCACCACCACCGAGGACGAGGACGGCTTCCTCCTGGAGATGCGCAAGGACGACAGCGGCACCCACGAACCCGTCGCCCTCGTCGATCCGGACGTCACCGGCACGACCTGATCACCCTGCCCGGCGAGAAGCGCGCCTCCTTCCGGATCCGCGCCCTCGTGCTCGGCGAGCGGTCCGACGTCGTACGGCTCACCACGGGCGAGTAGGCGTGCTCACCCGAAGACGTTGTCCGCGTCGTCCCAGTGCGCCAGCTCGGCCGACAGCTGCTCCCGGGGCGCGCGCGAGCGAGCCTGGTACATCGCGTCGATCTGCGCCGCGTAGTGCCGCACGATCGCGTCCCGGCGCAGTTTCATCGACGGCGTCAGCAAGCCGCTGGCCACGTCGAACGATTCCGGCAGCACCCGGAACACCCGGATGGACTCCGGGCGCGACACCGCGCTGTTCGCGGCGGCCACGGCCCGGGCGATCTCCTCCCGCAGGGCGTTCTCCTCCCGTGCCTCCCGCATACGCGCGTCGCTGCGCGCCGCGAGGGAGTCCCGCCAGAATCCCAGGAAGTCCGGGTCCAGCGTGATCAGGGCCCCGACGCAGGGCCGGTTGTCGCCCACGACCACCGCCTGATGGACCAGCGGATGCTGCCTGAGGCGTTCCTCCAGGAGCGCCGGGGAGACGCTCTTGCCGTTGCTCGTGACGATGACGTCCTTCTTGCGTCCGGTGATCGTCAGATAGCCGTCGGAGTCCAGCCGCCCGAGGTCCCCGGTGGCCAGCCAGCCGCCGCGCAGCGCCGCCCGCGTCGCGGCCTCGTCGTTGACGTAGCCCTGGAACACCGACGGCCCCCGCACCAGGATCTCCCCGTCGTCGGCCACCCGGATGTCCATGCCCGGCAGCGCCTGCCCGACCGTCCCCGACATCTCCCGGCCCACCGGCTGAGCGGTGACCGCGCCGCAGGTCTCGGTCAGACCGTAGCCGTCGTTCACGTAGATGCCGATGCCCTCGTAGAACAAGGACAGCTCACGGTTCAGGGACGAGCCGCCGGACGTCGCCCGCAGCACCCGGCCGCCCAGCGCGGCACGCAGCTTGCGGTACACCGTCCGCTCGTACAGGGCGTGCTGAAGCCGCAGATCGAAACCGGGCCCGGGCCCGCCGCCCAGCCGGTGCCGCTCCGAAGCCGCCGCGAAGTCCCGCGCGGTGTCGGCGGCCCGCTCGAACAGCGCGCCGCGGCCCGCCTGCTGGGCAGCACGCAGGAAGTTCTTGTAGATCTTCTCGAAGATCGACGGTACGGCGCAGAAGTACGTGGGGCGGAACGTCCGCAGCGCCGACGTCAGCGCCGCCTCGCTCAGGTCGGGTTCGTGCCCCATCAGCATGCCGCCGCGCACGCACAGACTCTGCACCAGCAGGCCGTACACATGGGAGAAGGGCAGGAAGGCGAGCACCGATCCCTGCTGCTCGCCGGGCGGGATCACCGTGTGCCCCCAGCCCGCGAGCAGCGTGTCGCAGGGGCTCGCCAGCCCGCGGTGGCTCAGCGCGCAGCCCAGGGGACGACCGCTCGTGCCGGAGGTGTACGAGACGACGGCGGTGGAGTCCGGCAGCACGATGCGGCGCAGCGACTCGACGGTGGCGAGCGGGATGAACGCGCCGCGCTCGACGAGTTGATCGAGTCCTCCCGCGTCCAGTTGCCAGACGTGGCGCAGCCGCGGCAGCGATCCGCACACGGAGCCCACCGTCATGACCGCCTGCTCGTCCTCGACCACCACGGCCACGCATTCGGCGTCCCGGAGGATCCACGCGACCTGGTCGCGCGACGCCGTCGGATAGATCGGGACCACCTCGGCGCCCACCGTCCACAGCGCGTAGCTGAGCACCGTCCACTCGTACCGCGTGCGCGCCATGATGGCTACCCGGTGGCCCGGCGAGATCCCGAACGCGATCAACCCCTTGGCCACATCGGTCACTTCGTCGCGCAGTTCCACCGCGGTCACCTCCTCCCAGGTGGCGGAGGAGGGGTCGGGACGGCGCGCGAGCATCGGCAACGTGGGGTAGAGGGCCGCCGTCTCGAAGACGCTGTCGGCAAGCCCGCCGGTCAGGGTCGTGACGGTCGGGGGAGCGAGGCCGAGGTCGCGCATGCGCTGCTCCTGCTGTGTACCGGGTGTGACATCACCGATGAGTACGGTTATCGGCGGTGCCCGAATCTAGCCCAGCTCAGAGCGCGTGGTGTCGAGAACTGACAATTGACCCCGTTCGGTGATCTCGGCACGCTCAGGGTGACAGCCACACCGTGGCGAGCGGAGGCAACGTCAGCCGGATGTGCCCGTCCTCCGGTTTGACGGGGTCGGGGTTGGTGACGTCGCTCCCGCCGTAGTGCGCGGCGTCGGTGTTGAGGGTCTCCTGCCAGACGTCGATGTGGTCCGGCACCCAGAGGCGGTAGTCGTGGCGGACGACGGGGGAGAAGTTGGAGACGGAGAGCAGGACGTCGCCGTCGGCGCCGTACCGGAGGAAGGCGAAGACGTTGTCGTCGGCGGCGTCCCCTACCACCCACTGGAACCCCGCCGGGTCGGTGTCCCGTTCCCAGAGCGCCGGGCTCGCCCGGTAGAGCGTGTTGAGGTCGCGGACCAGGTCCCGCACCCCGCGATGGTCGCCCGCGGACGCGTACCCGGGATCCAGCAGCCACCACTCGGGACCGTGTGCCTCCGACCACTCGGCGCCCTGCGCGAACTCCTGTCCCATGAAGAGGAGTTGCTTGCCGGGGTGGGCCCACATGAAGCCCAGGTAGGCGCGGTGGTTGGCGCGTCGCTGCCACCAGTCGCCGGGCATCTTGGAGACCAGCGCCTGCTTGCCGTGCACGACCTCGTCGTGGGAGATGGGCAGGACGTAGTTCTCGCTGTAGGCGTACACCATCGAGAAGGTCATCTCGTTGTGGTGGTACTTGCGGTGCACCGGCTCCTTGGCCATGTACTCCAGCGAGTCGTGCATCCAGCCCATGTTCCACTTCAGCCCGAACCCGAGCCCGCCGCTGTCGGTCGGCCGGGTCACCCCGCCCCAGGCGGTCGACTCCTCCGCGATCGTGACGACCCCCGGGTTGCGCCGGTACACGGTCGCGTTCATCTCCTGCAGGAACCGCATGGCGGCCAGATCCTCGCGCCCGCCGTGCTCGTTCGGCGCCCACTGCCCGAAGTCCCGCGAGTAGTCGAGGTAGAGCATGGAGGCGACGGCGTCCACGCGCAGCCCGTCGATATGGAACTCCTCGCACCAGTAGGTGGCGTTGGCGACGAGGAAGTTGCGCACCTCGGTGCGCCCGTAGTCGAACTCGAACGTCCCCCAGTCCGGATGCTCGGCACGCCGGGAGTCCCCGGGTTCGTACAGCGGGTCCCCGTCGAACCGGCTGAGCGCCCAGTCGTCCTTGGGGAAATGGGCCGGCACCCAGTCGACGATCACCCCGATGCCGGCCTGGTGCAGGCGGTCCACCAGGTACTTGAAGTCGTCGGGCGTACCGAGCCGCGAGGCCGGCGCGTAGAAGCCGGTGACCTGATAGCCCCAGGACCCGGCGAAGGGATGCTGCGCCACCGGCATGAACTCGACGTGGGTGAAGCCGAGGTCCCTGACGTACGCGGGCAGCTCCTCGGCGAGCCCGCGGTACGTCAGGCCGGGCCGCCAGGACGGCAGATGCACCTCGTAGACCGAGAAGGGCGCCCGGTGCACGGGGACGTCGCCCCGGTGCGCCATCCACCTCTCGTCGCCCCACTCGTAGTGCGAGGCGTGCACGATCGACGCCGTGTCCGGCGGGACCTCCGCGCGGCGTGCCATCGGGTCGGCCTTGAGGAACCGGCCGCCGTACCGGGACGTGATCTCGAACTTGTACCGGGTGCCCTCGCCGATGCCCGGCAGGAACAGCTCCCACACCCCGGACGCGCCCAGCGACCGCATCGGGAACGCCGTCCCGTCCCAGCAGCAGAAGTCCCCGGCGACCCGCACACCCCGGGCGTTCGGCGCCCACACGGTGAACCGGGTGCCGGCCACGCCCTGGTGGGTCATCGGCTCGGCACCGAGCGCCTTCCACAGCTCCTCGTGCCGTCCCTCGCGGATGAGGTGCAGGTCGAACTCACCGAGGGCGGGCAGGAAGCGGTAGGGGTCGTGGACCTCGCGCTCGTCGGACTCGTCCTCGGCGTACGCCACCAGCAGCGTGTACGGCGGGACCGCGTCCAGCGGCAGCACGCCGCAGAAGAGTCCGCCTCCCTCGGAGACGAGCCTGGTGCGCTCGCCCTTGACCACGACGCTCACCGCTCGCGCGAACGGGCGCAGCGCGCGGAAGGCGATCCCGCCCGGCACCGGATGGGCGCCGAGCAGGGCGTGCGGATCGTGGTGGGCGCCCGACAGCAGGCGATCACGGTCGGCGGGGTCCAGGTCGGGCGCGGTGGCGCACCGGCGCGGTCCGGCCGATTCGGGGCGCGAGGTCTCGTGCAGGGCCATGCGGTCAGGCTCCTCTCACGGCGAGGCGTTCGATCGCCGCCATCGGTACGGGCAACCAGTCGGGTCGGTGCCGGGCCTCGTACAGGACCTCGTACACGGCGCGGTCTGTCTCGTAAGCGCGCAGCAAGCCGTGCTTCTGGCGCGGGTCCCACCCGGCCGAGGCGGCATAGCCCGCGCAGTAGGCCTCCCGGCAGCGACGCGCCCACTCCGGACGCCACGGGCGGCGCTGCCGGGCGGCGTAGTCGAAGGAGCGCAGCATGCCGGCGATGTCCCGCACCGGCGAGTGCACGCCGCGCCGCTCGGTGAGCGGGCGGGACGGCTCGCCCTCGAAGTCGATGACGAACCACTCACGGCCGGCCCGCAGCACCTGGCCCAGGTGCAGGTCGCCGTGGATGCGCTGGGCGGGCGGCCCGGGGTCGCAGCCGGCCAGGGCGCCGAAGGCGTTGCGCAGGCCGGGGACGAAGGGCTGGAGCGCGGGGACGAAGTGCGCGGCGTTCTCCAGGCGCTCGGTCATCGCCGCCGCCGTACGGCCGTTCTCACCCCGGGCCAGGCAGGGGAAGGCCGACGCCAGCGCCAGGTGCACCTCCGCCGTCGCCCGCCCCAGCTGGCGGGCCTCCGCCGTGAAGTCACCACCCGAGGCCAGCGCGTCCAGCGCCAGCGTCCAGCCGTCGGTGGCGTCCCGCAGGAACGGCTGGAGCACCCCGAGCGTCGCCTCCCAGGGATGCGTCGTGCGGAACCAGGCCACCGGGGCCGGTACACGACGGCAGCCTTGCCCGGCCAGTGCTTCCGACAGCTCCAGGTCGGGGTTGACGCCGGGCTGGATGCGCCGGAACAGCTTGAGGATGAACGTATCGCCGTACACCAGCGAGGAGTTGGACTGCTCGGCGTCCAGCAGCCGCGGCACGAGCCCGGCCGGCACCGGCACGGACAGGTCCCCCTCGAAGCGCAGCGGGCCCGCCGCGCCGGGATGCCGCAGCCGCTCCAGGAGGAGCTGGGCCGACCGGGGGTCCTGCAACGCGTCGAATACCGTCAGACCGGCCAGCGGGCCCTCCTCGGCACGGCCGATGAGCGCCCGTCCCAGCCGCGGCGACAGGTGCTGCCGTACGCCGAGCAGCAACTGGTAGCAGTCACCGGCCGGGGGAGCGCCGCCCGGCGCGGGCACCGCCGAGTGTCCGGCGTGCACCAGCAGATGCAGACAACCCGGGAACAGCTCCGTCATGGACAGCAGAGCGAGGTCCGTGACGGGCCGGTCCTTGCCGGCGAACCAGCGCTGCCGTGGCAGCCATGCGCGCAGCAGCCCGGCGAGCGAGGCCATGGGGCCGGCGTCGACCGTACGGCTCGGTCGGGGAGATGCGGTCTTCTGCATGGTGACGCGTCCTTTCCTCGGCGCCTGCTCAAAGCTCACGCTGAGAGTCGTCGGCCGATGCGGGATGCGACTCGGGAGAGCCGGAACCAGTAGAAGCCGTGGCCCCCGAGGGTCAGCAGGTACGGCAGTTCGCCGATCGCCGGGAAACGGACCCCGCCGAACAGCTCCACCGGGTGACGTCCGCTGAACTCACGCAGATCGAGCTCGGTGGGCTGCGCGAAGCGCGCGAAGTTGTTCACGCAGAGTACGAGGTCGTCCTCGTACTCACGCAGGAAGGCCAGAACCGCCGGGTTGGACGACTGCAGTTCCCGGTAGGAGCCCAGTCCGAAGGCGGGGTTCTGCTTGCGGATCTCGATCATGCGGCGGGTCCAGTGCAGCAGCGAGGACGGCGAGGCCATGGACGCCTCGACGTTCGTCACCTGGTAGCCGTAGACCGGGTCCATGATCGTGGGCAGGGTGAGGCGGCCCGGATCGCAGGTGGAGAACCCGGCGTTGCGGTCGGGGGTCCACTGCATGGGTGTGCGGACGGCGTCGCGGTCGCCGAGCCAGATGTTGTCGCCCATGCCGATCTCGTC
>NZ_JBEXQG010000098.1:0-26847 GCF_040612485.1 Streptomyces sp. NPDC006385 | reverse complement strand
GTGGAGTCAGATAATGGAGGACTGTCTGCGGGTCGCCCAGGAGAAGGGTGAGCTGCAGGCCGGTGTCGAGCCGTGGGAACTCGCCGAGCTGGTCGCCTGCGCAGTTACGAACCCACCTTCGTGCACGGCCTGTTGCAGACCGCCGACTACGCCCGCGCGGTGATCGCCGCCGTACGGCCCAACGAACCGTACGAGGTCGACCAGTTGGTGCGCTTCCGCAAGGAGCGGCAGGCGCTGCTGACCAGGACGCCCGAGCCGTTGGAGCTGTGGGTGGTGGTGGAGGAGAGCGCCCTGCGCCGCCCCGTCGGCGGCACCGAGGTCATGGTGGCCCAACTGGAGCACCTGGCCAGGACGGCGGAGCTGCCGAACGTCACCATCCAGATCATGCCGACCGCGAAGGGCGCCCACGCGGCCCTCGCCGGGACCTTCTCGCTGCTGGAGTTCGGGCCGCGCGAGCCCACCGTCGTCTACGTCAACTCGATCGCCGGAAACGTGTACTTGGAGAAAGAGCGCGACGTGCGCACCTTCGTCCAGACCTTCGACCTCGTGCGGGCCGCCGCTCCCGACCCGCAGGAGACACCCACCACGCTGGAGCGGATCGCAAGGGAGATGCAGGGGTCATGAGCGCGCACGACGGACGCAGGCTGCCGCGAGCCGACCTCGACGGGGCCGACTGGCGCAGGAGCAGCCGCAGTTCGGGCAACGGGGCGTGCGTCGAGGTCGCCGCCGTCGCGGGCCTCGTCGCGGTCCGGGACTCCAAGAACGCGCGGGGACCGGCGCTGGTGTTCGCACCGCACGAGTGGCGGGCGTTCCTCGGCGCAGGGCTCCGCCCCCGCTGAGCGACGACAGGAAACCGTCGGCGGGCCGGGGCGGTGAGCCACCGGAACAGTTGCCGCACGTACGAATGGAGTACGACGCGCGACCGGCCCCTTGGCGCGTCGGGCTGCCCGTGAACGAGGTCACCTCTCCCCCGCCCGTCGCGTCCGGTGCCTTCTACACCGTGGAGACCTTCTGGACAGCGGCCGGGGTCGCCGTGACCGTGCTCGTGGGTCTCCTCGCGATGTGGACCGCGTTCCGGTCCACGCATCCCAAGCGGCGGCTCAACTACACCGTCAGCCACAGCCCGTTGGTCCAGCCGTGTGTGGACGGGAGTCTGGAGATCCGGTGGAACGGCACGTTGCTGACCGATCCGCACCTCGTTCAGGTGGTGCTGACCAACCCCGGTCGGCGGGACATCGCCAGCGAGGCGTTCGACCGGGGGGAGCCGTTCCAGGTGGACCTGGGCGTGCCCTGTCTGGAGCTGCTGCGCACCGAGACCAGCCCCGGCGCGGCCCGGGCTCCGCAGGTCGACGTGTGCGGCTCGCGCCTGAGCATCGGACCGGGTCTGATCGGCTGCGGCACGACGATCACCTACCTCCTGCTCGTCGACACGGCACCGGTGTACGACTGCCGGCACTCTCTCGTCGACGTGAAGGTGCAGCAGGTCTCCGTGACCCCGCCGCGCCGCACCGACCGGCCGCCCCTGACCAGAACGCCTTGAGGCCCATGACTGCTTCCTTCGAGCTGCTGCCCGGCTCCGACGACTCCCCCGTGATCCTGCACGTACCGCACAGCGCGCGGGACATCCCGGCCGATGCGCGGACCGCGATCGTGCTGGACGACCGGGCCCTGGAGCGGGAGCTGGACCACATCACCGACGCACACACCGCCGAGCTGGCGGAGGCGGCGGGCAAGCGGGCCCGGGTGACGCCCTGGCGGTTCGTCAACCGGCTCTCCAGACTGGTCGTCGATCCGGAGCGGTTCCCCGACGAGCGCGAGGAAATGCTGGCCGTCGGCATGGGCGCCGTCTACACGCGGACCACGCACCTCGCCGAGCTGCGGCCCGCGGACACGAACCCCGAGCCCCTGCTGAAACGGTACTTCCGGCCGTACGCGCGGGCGATGACGCAGGCCGTGGCGGACCGGCTCGCCGCCACGGGCCGGGCCGTGATCATCGACGTGCACTCCTATCCGACCGCCCGACTCCCCTACGAACTGCACGGCGAGGGCCCACGGCCGCCGGTCTGCCTGGGCACGGACTCCTTCCACACGCCGCCCGAGCTGCTCGCGGCGGCGCGCGAGGCGTTCGCGCCGTGCGGGGAGACGGGGCTGGACACTCCGTTCAGCGGCACGTACGTCCCGCTGGAGTTCTACGGCACCGAGCCCCGGGTCGCCGCCCTGATGATCGAGATCCGCCGCGACACCTACATGACCGAGCCGGGTGGCCCCGCGGGTCGCGGACTCACCCGGCTCGCGCGAGCGCTGGCAGCGCTGGTGGACGCCGTCGCACGCTGACGGTGACGGCTCAGGCCCGCAGCCACTCGGTCACCACGACCTCGCCGCCGGCCCGCAGCCGCAGCGCGAAGGGGCCGCTCGCCGGTGCGTCGCCGGTGAAGCGGCCCATGGCGTCGGCGTCGAGCGGCACGGCCGTCTGCGGGCCGCCGAGCACCTCGATCCGCGCCTGCCGCGGCGGCAGCACCTGCCCCATCAGGCCCTGCGCCGTCAGCTCCACGTCGATGGTCACCTCGCCCGCGCGGAAGGTCAGCATCCGCGGTGTGTCCGTCGCCCCCCTGACCGGAATGGCGTCCACCACCGAGTCGAACGTCACCTCGGCGATCCGGGCGTCGAGGTCGTGCAGCGCGAAAGCCTCGACGGCGAGCTGCCTCAGGTGGGCCGGGACGGGGTCCAGGATGGCGGCGGCCTGCCGGAGTTCCTCCTCCAGCGGTCCGACGTCGAACCCGTCCTCGCCGAGGGGCCCTTCGTCCCTGACTTCGTCGTGCATGTCGTCGTTCACAGCGCTCCCCGTGCGTCGATTCGGGCCCGAAGGCGGCGCAGACAGCGCTGGCGCAGCGGTCCGATGCTGCCCACGGCGATGCCCAGTGCGGCGGACACCTCCTGGTAGCTGGGCGGCGGCGAGGCCATCAGCACCCGCAGCAACTGGCGGCAGCGTTCCCCGAGTTTCTCGAACTCCTGCCACATCCAGCGGATGCGCTCCGACTCGGCGGCCGCCTCCTCGGAGTCCAGCAGCGACTGTTCGGGCGTACGGTCCTCGCTGATCCGGTCGAGCAGTTGCGGATCGTTCGTCACGGTCAGCCGCCGCAAACTCTTGAGCACCTTCAGACACTCGTGCCGAGCGGTGCTCGCGAGCCACGACCCGGCCTTCTCGGGTTCACGGATGCGCCCCAGGTGCTGAGCGAAGCGGAACCAGACGGTCTGGTACACCTCATGGGCGTCGGCGTCGTTGAGGCGGTGCGCGCGCACCACCGACCACACCAAGGGGCTCAGCCCCTCCACGAGCGCCTTCCAGGCCGCCGCGTCGCCGTCGACGGCGGACTGGACCAACGCACCGACGTCTGCACGGTCCACAGCCCCACCCCTCGTGTACGGCAAGTCATCGTACGCCGCGGAGGGGACGGTTCCGACCCTCATGGCCGAGGAGCCGGCGGCACGACCGGGACGGGGCGCCAGGTCGGGGGGCGAAGGGCCGGTACGTGCGCCCCGCGCACCTCGGCGAAACCGGAGTTCGCCGCGAGCATCTTGTACCGGGCGACCCGCGGGTCGGTCTCCTGCTGCGCGGTCATGTGGGCGGCGATCATGCCGGCGACGACGGGGGTGGCGAACGAGGTGCCGCTCCAGTGCGCGAGCCCTTCGAACATCACCTGGTCGGGCTTGGTGGCGCAGCCCTCCTCGCTCAGCACGCCGTTGTGGCGCGGGGACTGGCAGGTGCACGCGTAGCCGAAGCCGTACCGGCAGGCGTCGTAGGTGGAGTGCTGGTAGACGTACGGCACGGGCGTGTCGAAGCCGGTGAGGACGCTGGTGAGGCGCTCGCCGGGCGCGTACGCCTTCACCCAGGCGCCGTGGTTGCTGAAGCAGGCGCCGAACTCGCCGTCGCTGCGCAGCGCGCCGACCGACAGGACGACGTCCTGGTAGTCGGGCAGGTCGGCGTAGGCGGCGGGCCAGAACGGCGTGGCGCTGCCGTTGTTGCCGGCCGCCGCGACGAGCAGGGTGCGCTGTTCGCGCAGCTCCCGCATGAAGGCCTCGACGCCGAGCAGGCCGTCGGTGCGGCCGTTGGAGGTGCCGGCGGAGAGGCTGAGGATGTCGGGCCAGCCGCCCGCGTCGACGGCCTCGAACAGCTTCTCGCCGAACTCTGACTCCAGGATGGCGCCCGCGTCGTTGAGGGAGTTGCGGACCGTGATGTCGGTGTTGGGCGCGACGGCGGCGACGAGTCCGGCGATGAACGTGCCGTGCCCGACGTACTCCTGGAGGACGCCGTCGTCGTCGCACTCCTTGATCTGCGCGTCGCCCTCGGTGTGGGCCAGCAGCGGGTGGGACCGGTAGTCGTGCATGAGGCCGGTGTCGATGACGAGGACGCCGACCGCGGTGTCCGGGTCGTGGGTGCCCTCGGCCGCCGCCGGGTTGAGCCCCTCGCCGAGCGGGACGGGCGCGGGTTCGTCGCCCGGGCAGGAGTTGACGCCGCCCGCGATCGCCACGAGGTGGTTGCGGCTGACCAGTCGGCGTCCGGCCCGGCCCTCGGTCTCCCGCAGGGCGCGCAGCGCGTGCGCGACGGTGCGGTCACCGCGCGAGCCGCCCTCGCCGGGGTCGCCGACCTGGATGCGGGTGATGCCGGAGCGGTTGGCCCGCGGGCTCGCGCGGCGTACGCGGTCCTGCACGAGGTCGGGTTCGGCGGTGAAGTGCGCCCGCACGGTGTCCTCGACCAGGCGGGCGTCGTCGCCGTCGCGGACCAGCACGTAGCCCTTCTCGAAGATGAACTCGGCGGAGTCGTCCGGTCCCATCGCGAGGGGGACGTCGGGCATGGAACGCTGGATCTGCTCGAACTGCTCGTGGAATCGCTGTGGTGCCATGGCGTGTCCTCCCGCTGAGGCGACGGTCGTCAGTCAGAGCCGTGCGGTCGCTGATTGATACAGCGCCAACCCGTGTGGCACGGTTCCGCGGCAACTACCATCCGTGGGGTGACAGCGGGAAGCGACTCGGTTCTCGAACTGCTGCCGATGGTGTTCGCCGCCCCGAACGACGCGCTGGCGAGAGCGGAAGGCGTGCTCGACGCCGATCCGTCACCGCTGCACGCCTCCGTCGCCCACCAGGTGATCGGCATCTGGCAGCGGGACTGGGGCGACATGCGCATCGCCCTCCATCACCTGCGGAGGGCCCGGGATCTCGCGGCACGCGCGGAGTCGGCCGACCGGGAGGCGGACGTCCTGGCGGCCCTCGGGGTCGCGTTGGTGCACGCGGGGCGCACTCAGCAGGGGCTGGCCGCGCTGGAACGCGGGATCGCGCGCGGCAGCGGGCACACCCGGGCGCGGGTGCTGTTCCGCCGGGCCTACGCCCGCTGGGTCCTGGGCCGTCACCGGGAGGCGCTGGAGGACGTGCGCCGGGCGATACCCGTGCTGCGGCAGGCGGAGGACGTCATCTGGACGGCGCGGGCGCTGACGCTGCGCGCGACCGTGCATCTGGCGCTCGGCGCGGTGGACCGGGCGGATGCCGACTTCACGGCGGCCGAGGCGCTGTGGGACACCACCGGCCAGGAACACGACAAGGCGGACGCGGTGGAGAGCCGGGGGCTCGCGGCGTTCCGGTCGGGGGACATCCCGGCGGCGCTGCGGCTGCTCGACGAGGCCGAGGAGCGGTACGCCAAGCTCGGCACGCCGACGTTCATGCTCAACATCCGCCGCTGCGAGGTGCTGATGGCCGCCGGGCTGCCCCGGGAGGCGCTGGCCGAGGCCGACGCGGCGATCGCCGTGCTCGACGGCATCGGCGGCCAGTCCACCCGCAAGGCCGAACTGCTGCTGGCCGCGGCGCGCGCCGCGCTGCTCGCGGGCGACGCGCACACCGCGATCGCCCGCGCCGACATGGCCGTACGGCTGTTCGCCGGGCAGCGGCGCGGCTGGTGGGAGGCGCACGCCCGGCTGGTGCTGATCGAGGCGCGGGTCGCCGCCGGACGCAGTTCGGGGCGGCTGGTGGCCGACACGGCCGCGGTCGCCGAACGGCTGGCCGCCTTCGGCGCTCCGGCCGCGCCGGAGGCCTCGCTGCTCGCGGGCCGGATCGCGCTGTCGCTCGGCTGGCGGGCCGACGCCGAGCGGCATCTGGCGCTCGCCGCCCGCAGCCGGCGCAGCGGGCCGCCGCTGGCGCGGATGACGGGCTGGGCGGCGCAGGCGCTGCGGGCCCGGGCGGCCGGGTCGGGGCGGGGTGTCCTGGAGGCGTGCCGGCGCGGTCTGGACGTGCTCGACGACCACCGGATGACGCTGGGCGCCTCCGAGTTGCGGGCCCGCGCCACCGCGCAGGGCGCGGAGCTGGCCGCGCTGGCCCAGCAGGCCAGTCTCGACTCGGGCAGTCCGCGGCGGCTGCTGGTGTGGAGCGAGCGCTGGCGGGCCACCGCGCTGTCGACCCCGCCGACCCGGCCGCCGGCCGACCCGGAGCTCCAGAGCGACCTGACGGCGTTCCGGGAGATCGCGGCCCGCGCGGAGGCCGCCCGGATGGAGGCCCGGCCCGTTCCGGCGCTGGAGCGCGAACAGCGGCGCCTGGAGCGGGAGATACGCTCCCGGACCCTGCACATGCGCGGCGACGCGCCCGGCGACGGCTACCGCTTCGACCCGGGCCGGCTGCTGGAACGGCTCGGCGACGACGTACGGCTGGCCGAACTCGCCGTGCTGGACGGTCGGGTTCAGGTGCTGCTGTGCGGGCAGGGGCGGGTGCGCCGGTTCGAGGCCGGGCTGCTGGCCGAGGCGGAGACCGAGGCCGAGCACGTGCAGGCCGGGCTGCGGCGGCTGGCCCACCCGGGTGCGGAGGGGCGGCTGCCGGTGGTGCAGGCCGCGGGGCGGCGCCTGGAGGAGCTGCTGCTCGGTCCGGCCGCGGCACATCTGGGCGACGGCCCCGTGGTGGTCGTACCGCCCGCCCGGCTGCACCGTGTGCCGTGGGCGCTGCTGCCGTCGCTGCGGGAGCGGGTGCTCAGCGTGTCGCCGTCGGCGAGCAGCTGGCTGCGCGCCCGGGAGACCGAGCCGCCGCCGGGCGGCCGGCATGTGCTGGTCCGCGGGCCGGGGCTGGCGACCGGTGGCGCGGAGGTGCCCCATCTGGCCTGCCGGTACGGCGGATCCGTCGTCCTGGAGCACGCGGAGGCGCGCGTGCCGCGCGTGCTGGAGGAACTCGACGGGGCGGCGCTCGCCCACATCGCGGCGCACGGCACCTTCCGTGCGGACAGCCCGCTCTTCTCGGACCTGCGGATGGCCGACGGGCCGCTCATCGTCCACGACTTGGAACGCCTGGACCGCAGCCCGTACCGGATCATCCTGTCCTGCTGCGACACCGCCCGCTTCGCCTCGGTCGGCGCCGACGAGCTGCTCGGCCTGGTCACCGCCCTGCTGCCGCTCGGCACGGCGGGCGTGGTGGCGAGCAGCGCGCCGGTCAACGACGCCGCGGTGGTGCCGCTGATGCTGGCGCTGCACAAAGGGCTCAGCGCGGGGCTCTCCCTGGCGGAGGCGCTGCGGGACGCGCGGGCGGCCCTGCCGGGCGACGCGCTGCACCAGGCGACCGGGTGGGCGTTCTCGGCGTTCGGGGCCGCCTGATCGGCCGGTTCCGCTACGCCGGCTGCGCGTGCGGGAGTTCCACCAGCCACGGCAGGGCTCCGCGGTCGCCGGCGCCGAGGCGGGCGTAGGCGCCGTAGAGGTGGTTGCCGACCGTGCGGACGGACAGGGTGAGCTTCTCGGCGATCTGCCGGTTGCTCAGTCCCGCGGCGGCCAGCGTGACGATCTGCCGTTGCCGGGTGGTCAGTTCGCCCAGGACCAGCCCGGACAGTGCCGGGGTGCGGGCACCTTGGCAGCGGCGGGCCAGGGCGACGGCACGCGTGCGTGCGGTGCGGGCGGCGCGCGGGTCGCGGTGGGCCCGTACGGCCTGGGCGTGCGCCTCGGCCGCGTACAGCAGGAAGCCGCGCTCCGCGAGCTGTTCGGCCACGCGGTCGAGCGCGGGACCGTCGCCCCGGGCGAGCGCTTCGGCGTGCGCGGCGAAGACGCCCGTCAGGCGGCCCGCGGCACGCTCGGGCATGCCGAGGCGGACGGCGTCGTACGCGTCGCCGGTGATCGCCTCGACCGCCCGGCCCGCGTCGCCGCGGGCCGCTGTGGGCCAGGTGGCCGCCCCACCCCCGTGGGGGCGGCCACCCAGGATCTCGTGCGCAGCCGTCGGATCGCCCGACTGCGCTGTGGCGAGGGCGAGTTCGAGGCGGCAGGACCGGTCGTCCCGGCCGTCACGCAGCCCTTCGCGCGCCCACGCCGCCGCCTCGCGCAGCTCACCGCGCAGCCGCGCGAACCGGGCGCGTACGGCCGCGTATCCGGTCGGCACCCAGGCGCCCTCCGCGACCAGCCACTCCCCCACGGGCGTCGGCATCGTCCGTACGTCCGCCCGCTCGATGCGTCGGGTCAGCGCGGCGCGCTCGGCGTCGAGGGCCGGGCCGTACTGGTCCGGCGAGCGAAGCGAGATGGGGGTCCCCCCGGCCGGAGGCTGGGGGAGGGACAGCCGCCTCGCCCGCAGCCTGCCGGCCGCGGCCCGCAGCACCGGGCCGTGCAAGGGGTGGGCGAGGCGGACGGCGCCCTGGTCGTCGACGCGGACGACGGCGTCGGCCTCCAGGCGTTCGAGGGCGTGGAGATCGAGGTCGTCCAGGTCGAGCGGCAACGGCTCGGCGAAGGCGAGGCGTTCGAGGGCCTCGCGCTCGGCCGGGCAGGGGCGGTCGAGGACGTGCGCGGTGCGTTCCCGTACGGTCGCGGTGAGCGGCAGCGGGCCACGCCACGCCCACTCGTCCGCATCCGCATCGGCGTCCGAGTCCGAGTCGGAGTCCGCGTTCGCGTCCGGTGCCGGGGCCGGGTCAGGGACGCGGGTGAGCAGTCCGTGCTCGCGCACCGCGCCCACCAGGTCCCGCAGCAGCCGCAGGTCTCCCTGGCACAGGCGGTGCAGCCGGTTCACCGTGAGGACCTCGAGGCCGCGGCCCCCGAGTCCGCTCGTCAGCAGGTGGGCCGTCGCCTCGCGGGGCAGCGGCTTCAGGTGGAGGCGGGGCAGGAGTTCGCCCGTCCACAGGCGGGAGACGGCACCCGGGGCGGGGGCGCCGTCGGTGGTGACGACCAGGAGACGGGTGCGGCCGTGCACGGCCAACTGGTGGACGAGGGCGGCCGAGGCGTCGTCGAGCAGGTGGGCGTCGTCCACCAGCAGCAGCCGTACGTCCGACAGGTGCTGGAGCGCGTCGTGCAGGGAGGCGGTCTCGGGCACCAGATGCGCGAACGCGGCGAAGCGGATCCGGCGGGTCTCGGGAGTGCCGGCCACCCTGGCGTGGTCGGTGCCGCGGGCGGCCTCGGTGACGAGCCTGGTCTTGCCGCACCCCGCCGGGCCGGTGATCACCATGCCGTGCCGGCCGGCCATGAAGGAGCCTCGGACCAGTTCCCGTTCGTGTTCCCTGCCGGTGAACGGCCAGGGCGTGTCGAGGGCCTTCGCGTCCCCTTCGAAAGTCGTCACGGCAATAGGAGCGCGGTGACTCACCCTTGATACACGGGTACTTGAGTAGGCCCCGACTCAGGCGCCCCCGCCAGGCCGGCGGCACTCTGTTCGCATGACCGCACGCTACTGCTCCCTCGCGCGGCAGTCGGCGCCCGCCTTCGCGCCGGGGCTGGCCGCCGAGCGGCTCGGCGCGCTCGTCAGCGGGCGGCGGATGTGGGTCAACGGCACCGTCCTGCACTACCACTTCTTCGACCGGGACACGGACGGATCCGTGATCCCCGACCCGGAGACCGGGCGGGCCCGGCACGTGTCGTGGGTCGGCGGCAAGGAGCAGCGGGACGTCGTGCGCGAGTGCTTCCGGGAGTGGCAGGGCCTCGGCATCGGGCTGTCGTTCGTGGAGGTGGGCGACCGGTCGGAGGCCGAACTGCGCATCGGGTTCCAGCTCGGCGACGGCTCCTGGTCGAGCGTGGGCAAGGACGCGCTCCGGGTCGGCCTGAACGAACGCACCATGAACTTCGGCTGGGACCTGACCGCGCCCGGGGAGCGCGGAACGGCCCTGCACGAGATCGGGCACGCGCTCGGCATGCTGCACGAGCACCAGAGCCCGTTCGCCGGCGTCCACTGGGACGACGAGGCCGTGTACACCGATCTGGCGGGCCCGCCGAACTTCTGGAGCCGGGACAAGACGTTCTTCAACGTCCTGCGCAAGCTCGATCCGCGCGAGGTCAACGGCTCCGTCTGGGACCCGCACTCGATCATGGGGTACCCCTTCTCGGCCGGGCTGATCCTGGAGCCGGAGCAGTTCCGCGCGGGCCTGAACCCGCCGGGCGTGCTGTCCAAGGCCGACAAGGAGTTCGTCCGCCGCTGGTACCCGGCGGCTCGGACGCCGGGGCCGCGGGAGCTGGTGCCGTTCCGCTCGGTGCCGCTGCGGCTCGGACCGGCCGGGCAGGCCGACTTCGTCGTCGAACCGCCGGAGACCCGCGCGTACACGGTGGGCACCTTCGGCGACGGCGACACCGTCGTCGTGGTCTTCGAGGAGCGGGACGGCGAGCCCCGCTACCTCACCGCCCAGGACGACGGCGGCACCCCGCACAACGCCACCGTCGAGGCCCGCCTCGTCAAGGGCCGCCGCTACTTCGTCCGGGTGCGTCTGTATTCCAGCTGGGGGTCCGGGGAGACCGCGGTGATGTGCTGGTGACGGCACGGATCCGCTGACCGACCGTCCACAGTCCGGCGCCGGGGGAGCGGCTGGGGCCGGTCACCTTCGGGGGAGGGTGACCGTCCCCGGCCACGCCACCCGGGCGAGCGCCTGGCGCCCGCGTCGGCTACAGATCCCGGGTGAACACCACCATCGGCCGGCCCGGCCCGTCGTAGTCCTCCTCGACACGCGCGTCGAAGCCGAGGCTGTGGTGGAAGGCGAGGGAGCCCTTGTTGCCGAGGGAAGTGATCGCCTTGAGGCGGACCGCTCCCTGACCTCGGGCCGCCTGCGTGAACTCCCCGTAGAGGCGGCGCCCCAGGCCGGCGCCACGAGTGTCGTCGCGGGTGGCGATGAGGTGGACGTACCCGGTGCGGTCCGGGGTGACGAAGCCGATGACGTATCCGCGGATGCCGTCCTCGGCGCGGGCGACCAGACAGGTGGCGCCGAACTCCCGCACCAGCACCGGCTGGTGGAGCGCGCGCAGGTCCCGTTCGCCCCAGTAGCGGGGATGGTCCTCCACCACCTGGTGGAGATCGGCGACATCGGCGGGGACGATCTCGAGCGGCATGGCCCCAGCATGGCACGGGTGGTGCGGGCGGCCGGGAGCGGGCCGCGGGCTCCAGAGCTCCGTCACTCTTCGTACAATTTGAGCCCGAACGACATCTGAGCCCGAACGACATCTGCTCCGCGTCCGGCACCCGCTTGTCCGGCGCCCCGCGGCCGAAGGAGTGTGCCCATGCCCGGCCAACGATCGATCACCGAAGCCGAGAAGCTGGCCGAGGCCAAGCTCGGTGGTATCCCGCTGCACCGGGAGCAGATGGCCGTCGTCGCCAACATCCATCGCGCGGCCTCGGCGGTCCGCCAGCACCTGGAGAACTCCGTGCTGCGCGGGGCCGATCTGACCTGGACGGCGTTCGTGGTGCTGTGGGTGGTCTGGGTGTGGGGCGAGTCGGAGACCCGGCATGTCGCGGAGGAGGCCGGGATCTCCAAGGGGACGCTGACCGGTGTGTCGCGGACGCTGGAGCGGCGGGGGCTGGTGAGGCGGGCCGGGCACCCGACCGACGGCCGGCTGGTGCTGCTCAGCCTCACCGAGGAGGGCGAGGCGCTGATGCGGCGCCTGTTCCCGGCGTTCAACGAGGAGGAGGCCTTCGTCGCCGGGCGGCTCAGCGACGAGGAGTGCCGGAGCGTCGCGGAGGGGCTGCGCCGAGTGGTGCTCCAGGTCGAGGAGCAGGGCGAGGAGCGCCGGGTCGCCCTGCTCGACGGGGCCGAGCCCGCGCCGCGGCGCAGCGGGCGGCGACCGAAGGCCTGAGCCGCGCCGCCAGCCCGCCAGCCCGCCTGCCCGCTCGCCTGCCAGCCCGCCTGCCCGCTCAGCGGCTCTCGCGCGCGGCGCGCACCAGGGCGTCGAACAGGCCCTGCTGTGCCGGGTCCCGGTGCGCGGTGTCCTCGGGGTGCCACTGCACCGCAGTGAACCACCCTTCGGCGTCCGGGAGTTCGACTCCTTCCACGGTTCCGTCGGCGGCGCTCGCGGTGACCGTGAGTCCTTCCCCGAGGCGGTTCACCCGCTGGTGGTGGTAGCAGGAGGCGTCCACTTTCTCGGCGCCGGTGGCCCGATCCAGCAGGGTGCCCCGCCGGATCGGAACCGGGTGCACGACGTGCCGGTGTTCGCGGTCGGGGCCGCCCATGTCCTGCTCCAGTGTGCCGTCGAGCGCCACGTTCACGACCTGGAGACCGCGGCAGATCGCCAGCAGCGGGACGCCCAGGGACAGAGCGCACCGGGCGACTTCGAGGTCGAAGGCGTCCTGGAGGTCGTCCACGTCGTAGACGCTGTCGTGCGCGTCGGCGGCGCCGTAGCGGTGCGGGGCGAGGTCGCCGCCGCCGGGGAGCAGGACGCCGTCGAAGCGGGCGAGCCGTTCGGCCACGTCGGCTTCGGCGGGGTCGGCCGGGTGGATGCCCGCCGGTTCGCCGCCCGCTCGCCACACCGCCTCGACCAGGGCACGGGCGCTCACCTCGGCGGCGTAGCGCAGGGCGGAGGTGGTGGCGGAGAAGCGGGCGGGGACGGCGATCAGGGGGCGGGTCACAGCTGGATCCAGGTGGTCTTGAGCTCGGTGTACTTCTCCAGGGCGTGCACGGACTTGTCCCGTCCGTTCCCGGACTGCTTCATGCCGCCGAAGGGGACGGTCAGGTCGCCCTCCTCGTAGCAGTTGACCCAGACCGTGCCGGCCTTCAGTGCGCGGGAGACCCGGTGGGCGGTGGCGAGGTCGGAGGTCCACAGGCCGGCGGCGAGGCCGTACTCGGTGGCGTTGGCCAGCCGTACCGCCTCGTCCAGGTCGTCGAAGGCGAGGACGGACAGGACGGGCCCGAAGATCTCCTCGCGGGCCAGCCGCATCCCCGGATCGACCCGGTCGAAGACGGTCGGCTCCAGGTACGTGCCACCGGTCTCGGCGAGGGCGCGCTCGCCTCCGGTGCGCAGCCGGGCGCCCTCGTCGCGGCCGGTGCCGATGTGGCCGAGGACGCGGCCGAGGTGGGCCTCGCCGACCAGGGCGCCCATCTCGGTGGCCGGGTCCAGGGGGTCGCCGATGCGCAGCACGCGTGCGCGGCGTACGACGGCCTCGGTGACGCGCTCGGCGACGGAGGAGTGCACGAGGAGCCGGGAGGGGGCCGTGCACATCTCGCCCTGGTTGAAGAAGATGCCCCAGGCGGCGGTGGCCGCGGCCCGCTCCAGGTCGGGGGCGTCCGGGAGGACGATGTTCGGCGACTTGCCGCCGAGTTCCAGCCAGACGCGCTTGAGGTTGGAGTCGGCCGCGTAGCGCAGGAAGTGCCGGCCCACGGCGGTGGAGCCGGTGAAGGCGAGGACGTCGACGTCGGGGTGGCGGCCGAGGGCCCGGCCGGCGACGGGGCCGTTGCCGTTCACCGCGTTGAGCACACCGGGTGGCAGTCCGGCCTCGGTGGCCAGGCGGCCGAGCAGGAGGGCGGACAGCGGGGAGTGCTCGGACGGCTTCAGTACGACCGTGCAGCCGGCCGCCAGCGCCGGGGCGACCTTCCAACTGGCCAGCGTCAGCGGGAAGTTCCAGGGCACGACCGCTCCGACGACACCGGCCGGCTCGCGCGTGACCAGGGCCAGGGCGTCGGGGGCGGTGTGCGGGGACTCGTCGGTGAGCTTGTCGGCGAGTTGGCCGTACCAGCGGAAGGTGGTGATGGCGGCGCGCAGTTCGATGTCGTACGCGTCCGTGATGGGTTTGCCCATCTCCAGGCTGACGGTGAGCGCGAGTTCCGCGCGCCGCTCCTCCAACAGGTCGGCGATCCGCAGCAGCGCGCGGCCTCGCTCGACGGGTGCCAGGCGCGGCCACGGTCCGGCGTCGAAGGCACGGCGGGCTGCCGCGACCGCGGCGTCGACCTCGGCGGCGCCCCCGTCGGCGACCTGCGCCAGCACCTGGCCGTCCCGGGGCGAGACGACCGCGAAGGTCTCTCCCCCGCCCGGCTCGTCGGCGCCGTCGATGTGGTGGGCGCCGGGCGGATCCAGGGACTTGGCGCGGCGCAGCCACTCTTCGTGGGTGGCGTCCAGCATGCGGGACTCCTCCAGATGATGTTTGATCTCAAACGATATGGTCGAAATGGGGCCCCGCCTGCCATGGGGCTGCCATGGGGTCGACACCCCCCGACCCGGTGGCGGGCGCGCCCTACGGACGGGCCAAGCGCGTCAGCCGGCCCGCGACGACGCCCAGCACCAGGACGGCCGGAACGGTCACCTGGAGCCATACGGCCGTGGTCCGCTCGCCGCCGATGAGCGTCGTGAAGTTCTCGACGATCAGCCAGATGGCCCCGGCGATGCCCACGGCCCCCAGCACCGGGGCGATCAGCGTGTTCCAGGGCCGGGTGTCCAGGCGCTCGCGCCGGAAGAAGACGACGACCGAGGCCGAGGTCAGGAAGTACAGCAGCATGATCGCGAGCACGGCGATCCCGCTCCCCCACGAGAACAGGGTCAGCACCGGGTCCTTGCCGGCCAGTGCGAACGGGATGACCAGCACCGCGGCGATCACCGTCTGCACGAAGCCCGCGACGCCGGGCGAGTGCCGGCGGTTGACCGCCGACAGTCGTCGCGGCAGCAGGCCCTCGCGGCTGAGCGAGAACAGGTAGCGGTTGGCCGAGTTGTGGAAGGCGAGGATGCCGGCGAAGAGGGAGGTGGCCAGCAGGACGGGCAGGACGTCGTTGACCCAGGCACCGAACTGCGCGGCGATCGGCCCGAAGACGAACGCCGTCGAGTCGCCGCCCTCCAGTGCCTGACCGGCTGCCGCGGTCGCCTTGGAGGCGCCGTAGGAGGAGATCAGCATCCAGGAGGCGAAGGCGAAGAAGCCGGTGACGAGGGCGACGGCCAGATACGTGGCCCTCGGCACGGTCCTGCGGGGCTCCCGCGCCTCCTCGCCGTAGATCGCGGTGGCCTCGAAGCCGATCATCGACGCCACGGCGAACATCAGCGCCACACCCGGGGCCCCCTCCAGGGCCGCGCCCGGCGAGAACGTGTCCGCGAGGCCGAGCCCCTCGGGTCCGCCGCCCTTGGCGAAGGTGACGAGGGCGAAGGCACTCAGGACGCTGAACTCGGCCAGCACGAACACCGCCAGCACCTTCGCGCCCATCTCGATGCCCAGGGCGCCGAGGACCTGCACGATCGCCATGGTGACCAGAGCACACGCCCACCAGGGCACGTCCGCCCCGGTGTGGTGCGCCAGCAGACCGCTGACGGTCGCGCCGTACAGGCCGTACATGGCGGCCTGGATCGCGCAGTACGCGAAGAGGGCGATGCCCGCGCCGCCGTTGCCGAGGTCCTTGCCGAGCCCTTTGCCGATGTACCGGTAGAAGGCCCCGGCGTCCACGACGTGCCGGCCCATCGCGACGAAGCCGACCGAGAACAGCAGGGTGATCAGGCCGGCCGCGAGATAGGCGGCGGGGGCGGCGGCTCCGTTCCCGATGGCCACGGCGATGGGTACGGCGCCCGCGACGCCGGTCAGCGGCGCCTGGGCGGAGAGGACGAAGAAGAGGATGCCCAGCACGCCGAGGGAGTTGGGCTTGAGCTTGCCTGCGGTGGAGGCGTCGGGCGCGGTCTGGTTCCGGACCGCCGTCTGACTGTCCACTCGGATCACCTGCCTGGGGAAGAGGACTTCGTTTCAGGCCAAACGAGTTGCCTCATGGTGGGCTGGAACTATCCGTTTGGCAAGGGGTGCCGCCGGGATTGGGTACGAACACGAGAAAGGACCCCGGACCACAGGTACCCGGGGTCCAGAAAAACGCAGGTCAGCCGTCGTTCTCCGACATCTCGTCGCCGTCGGCCGCCAGCAGCCGCAGCAGCCCGCGCAGCTCCTCGATCGCGGTGTCGGTGGTCTCGGGCTCGCCGAAGACGAGCTGGTGCAGCACCAGCCCGTCCAGCGCCGCGAAGACCAGCCGGGTCAGCGGGCGGCCCGCGTCCTCGGGCAGCATCCGGGACAGCTCGCGCTCGGTGGCGTCGAAGTAGCGGTCGTACAGGGCGCGGATCTGCGGCAGCAGCTCGGGGCGGCGCCGGGACTCCAGCAGCAGCTCGTACTGGAAGGCCTGGATGTCGGGGTCGGCGGTGACCATGTCCGAGACGCCGACCGAGAAGTCGGCGACCTTGCCGGTGCCGGGTTCGAGCGCGCTGGTGCTGAGCGAGGTGCGGATGGCGTGGGCCAGCGCCTCCTCGATCAGCGCGTCGCGCGAGCCGAAGTGGTGGACGACCAGTCCGTGCGTGGTCCCCGCCTCCTGCGCGACCGCCCGGTAGGTGAGCTTGCGCAGCCCGCCCCGCGCCACGACCCGCACGGCGGCGTTGAGCAGGGCCTCGCGGCCCTCGCCGTAGTTCATGCGCCGGCGCGGCTTGCGGTCGTCGGATCCCTCGGGTCCGTCGGGTCCCTCGGCGGGTGCGGTCATGTTCGCGACCTTACCCGCCGGGTCGGACAGGGCCGTACGCGTGGTCAGCGCCGTCCCCCTGGTCACCGCCGGGGCGGCCGGATGCCGCGGAACTCCCAGTCCCCGCCGAGCGCGGTGGACAGCACCTCCTCGGACTCGGTGGGCTGAGCGCCGACGTCGGCGCGGATCGGGGTCGGCCCGGTGACGATGTGGTTGGTGAGCCGGCCGAGGCCCTCGACCTCGACCTCGACGACGTCGCCGGGCTGCACGGGCCGGGAGTTGGCGGGCGTGCCGGACAGCAGCACATCGCCGGGGTACAGGGTGATGGTGCGGGCGATGTCGGCGACGAGGTAGTGCATGTCCCACTTCATCTCGTCGGTGGAACCGTCCTGGACCACCTCGCCGTTGACGTACGTCCGCAGCCGCTTGCCGTGGAAGTCCCAGTCCGTCACCAGGCCCGGGCCGAGCGGGCACAGGGTGTCGGAGCCCTTGACCCGGAGCATGGAACCGGCGTCGGTGTCCCGGAAGTCGTGCAGGCCGTAGTCGTTGGCGACGGTGTACCCCGCGATGTACTCCCCCGCCTCGGCCGGGGAGACGTTCCGCGCGGTCCGCCCGATGACGATGGCGACCTCGCCCTCGTAGTTGAGCCACTTGCAGCCCTCGGGGCGGACGACGGCGCCCTTGTGGGAGTTCAGGGAGGAGGTCGGTTTGTGGAAGTAGGTCGGGGTGTCCGGGAGTTCGATCCGGAACTCGTCGACCCGGCTGCGGTGGTTGAGGTGGACGGCGACGACCTTGGAGGGGACGACGGGCGGCAGGTGCTGGGCGTCCTCGATCTTGACGCGGCGGCCGTCCCCGGCGACGAGTTCGTCCCCGTCGACGGTGACCTGGACGGCGGCGCCGTCGAGGAGGACGCGGCGGTACTCGGGCATGAGGTCTCCTAGATACGGCGGTGAGGGGGGCGCTGGGCGGGCAGGCCGGTGCCGGTCCAGCCGTCGGCGGGCCGGTCGAACCAGAGGTGGACCTGGCCGGTGCCGATGGAGTTCTCGTACTCCCCGTACTGGCGGGCCCTGGCGACGCAGGCCCGCTCGCCGAGGGCGCCGGCCATCATCAGGTAGTGGAAGAACCTGGCCTCGGGCTTGTAGGTCCAGAACTCGTCCATGGTGTCGAGGACCTTGTCGTGGCGGCCCTCCTTGAACCACGCGATGCGCTCGTGGTCGGCCTCGCGGGCCTGTGGCGTACGGATGTGCACGGGGTCGCTGGCCTCGTGGTCGCGCAGCTCGCGCAACGGCCAGAAGGTGTGCGAGAGGGCACCGGAGGCGATCAGCAGGACGCGCCGGCCCGGGGTGGCGGCGATCCCGTCCGCCAGGGCCCGCCCCAGCCGCAGGTGGTCCTCCATGTCACCGGTCTGGCACACGCCGATGGTCACCCACCGCTTGTCCGGCAGCCCCTCCCCCAGGTACTTCCAGAGGTTGATGGTGGCGTAGTAGATCGGCAGGTACTCGTCGTCGATCGCCGTGATCCAGGTGCCGTGCCGGTCCGCGAACCTCTCGACGTTGCGGGCGAGTTCGGGATCGCCGGGGAAGTCGTACGGCATCCGGCACATCCCCCGCGGCAGCTCCTCGGAGGTGAACAGGCCGGCGCGGCGCCGCTGGGCGGTGACCACGAACTCGACGGTCGTCGCCCAGTGGGAGTCGAGGACGACGACGGTGTCGTAGTCGTCGCGTGCGAAGACGTCCTCGCGGAGCTGCCGGAGCCCGGTGACGAGGGTGATCTCCTTGCCCTCGTTCAGCTCCAGCCGGTCGGCCTCCGGCAGCACGATGGTGGGGACGTGGGCGAGCAGCCCGGCCCCGACGATCTCACCCATGGTCCTGGTTCCATCCCTTCGGGGCGGTCACGGTGTTCTTCAGGTCGCAGTAGAAGTCGAAGCTCCAGGAGCCGCCCTCGCGACCGACGCCGGAGTGGCGGGAGCCGCCGAAGGGGGCCCTCAGGTCGCGTACGAAGAAGCAGTTGACCCAGACGGTGCCGGCCACGAGCTGCCCGGTGACGCGCTCGGCACGCTCGGGGTCGCCGGTGGCGACGGTGGCGGCCAGCCCGAAGCGGGTGTCGTTGGCGAGGCGTACGGCTTGGTCCTCGTCGGTGAAGGTCTGGAGGGTCAGGACCGGTCCGAAGACCTCCTCCTGCACGATCTCCGAGTCCTGGGCGACGTCGGTGAGGAGGGTCGGCGCGTAGTACTGCCCGTCCTTGCGATGTCCGCCGATGACCGCACGCGCCCCGGCCTCGACGGCCCGTCGCACGAAGCCGTCGATCTTCTCCAGCTGGCGCGGGTGGATGTTCGGCCCGATGTCGGTGGCGTCGTCCCGCGGGTCGCCCTGCGTGAGCGCCGCGGCCTTCTCGACGAACCGGCGCGTGAACTCCTCCGCGACCGGCTCCTCGACGAGGAGGCGCGTCGCGGCCAGGCAGACCTGCCCCGCGTTGTCGTACTGCTCCACCGCGAGATCCACCGCGAGGTCCAGGTCCGCGTCGGCGAAGACCAACAGCGGTGACTTTCCGCCGAGTTCGAGGCTGAGCGGGGTCAGGTTCGCGGCGGCGGACGCGGCGATCCGCCGGGCGGTGGGCACCGAGCCGGTGAAGCTGATGCGGCGTACGTCCGGGTGGGAGGTGAGGGCGTCGCCGATCTCCGAGCCGTAACCCTGGACCACGTTCAGCACCCCGTCGGGCAGCCCCGCCTCGGCCGCGATGTCGGCGAGGAGGGAGGCGGTCAGCGGGGACCACTCGGCGGGCTTGAGGACCACGGTGTCGCCCGCGGCCAGAGCGGGGGCGACCTTCCAGGTGGCCAGCATCAGCGGGGCGTTCCACGGAGTGATCAGCACGCAGGGGCCGGCGGGGTCCCAGCTGACGTGGTTGGTGTGCCCGCGCGTGTCGAAGTCCTCGTGGTCGAGCCCGAGCAACCAGTCGGCGAAGAAACGGAAGTTGTGGGCGACGCGCGGCATGACGCCCCGGCGGTGGGAGCGCAGCAGGGCGCCGTTGTCGGTGGTCTCGACGATGGCGAGTCCTTCGATCCGCTTCTCCACGCCGTCGGCGATGGCGTGCAGGACGCGGGCGCGTTCGGCGCGGGGGGTGGCGGCCCAGGAAGGGAAGGCCGCCTTGGCCGCCGCGACGGCGGCGGCGGCCTCCCGCGCCGTACCGCGGGAGATCTCACCGATCGCACTGCCGTCGATCGGCGAGACGTCGGTGAACGTTTCGGCGGAGGCGACCCGTTCGCCGCCGATCCAGTGCCGGGTGTCGACCGTGACACCGGCGACAGTGATCTTGTCAGACATGAGAGAAGGGCTCCTTGTCGTCAGGAAGGGCAACGGCGGTCCGCCCAGGGCTTATTCGGCGGACGCCCCGGACGTACCGGACTCCAGCAGCCGCCCGCCGTCCCAGACCACCCCGACCTGGCGGTAGTAAGCGGCGATCGGCTCCCGGATCTCCAGTCGGGCCAGCTCCTCGGTCGGCGCCTCGAACAACGCCAACTCGGCGTCCCCGACCCACGGTTGCCCGCCCTCGAAGGAGGCCGCACCGGACTCGATCAGTTCATCGAGAGCGAGCCCCTTGCCCTTCTCGATGGACGGCAGCCATCGGTGATGAGCCATGGGATGCCCATTGACGAACCCGTTGGTCTCGGACGGCTCCCGCAGCGTGACCACGGCCTGCGCCAACCGCCGGTCCGCAGCCGCCAGCGTCGCCCCGAACCGCGCCCCCGCCTCGATCCGCGGAGCGGGGCCGTAGGGATGCGGCCGCGTCTGGTGAATGGACCCGAGCTTCTTCGGATACCCCTGATGCAGCCCACGCGCGATCGCGAAGTCCTTGTCGACCCAGATGTGGACGCACCGCGAGTGGATCCGCCCCCGGTACTTGCACCGAACGACCGCGAAAGCCTCCTTGTACTGGGCCAGCACCGGATCGAGCAGCTCCGCCCCCGACTGCGAGCACGACTGCCAGTCGGCCCAGATCAGCGCCACGGCGCCCGGATCCTCGTCCGCCAACTCCAGCGGCTCCGGCAGAAGTTCCCGCACCCGGGCCGGATCGGTCCGGTACTCGACGGTCAGCAGGTCGCCCGAGTAACGCCACGGCGGCGACGGAATCAGCGACGAGGCACCGCTCGCCGTCTTGGGATGGAAGTAGCCACGGACTGAGGACATGACGGGGTTCCTTACGCGGTGAGAGCGGGCTGCTTCAGCAGCTGGGCGCGGTAGCGGGCGGCACCTGTGGCGGCGCTGTGGCCGCCGAGCGCCACGACGCCGACGAGCCGGTCGTCGGCGTGGTAGCCCACCAGGACGTCGCCGTCCGGGTCGCCGTCCAGGATTCGTACGTCGTCGAGGCCGAGGCCGGGCGCCCCGAACGACTGCAGCCGGAAGTCGTGCTGGTCGCTCCAGAAGGTGGGCAGCGGTGCGAAGGGCGCCGACTCGGCGTCGGATCCGGTGAGACGGGCGACGAGCGCCTTCGCCGCGTGCTTGGCGGTGTCGGTGGGGATGGACCAGTGCTCGACGCGACGGGGCACACGGTCGTAGCGGGCGTTCGGGAAGCGGGCCACGTCCCCGACGGCGACGACCTCCGGGCGGCCGCCGACCCTCAACTGCTCGCAGGTGAGGACGCCGTCGGAGAGGTCGAGGTCGTTGCCCCGCAGCCACTCGACGTTCGCGACCGAGCCGACCGACTCGACCACCACGTCGGCGGGCAGCACCGTGCCGTCGCTCAGGACGACGCCGGTCACCCGTTCGCCGCCCTGGAACCCGGCGACCCCGGAGCCGAGCGCGAAGCGCACCCCGCGCTCCTGGTGCCGCTTCAGCAGCGCGCGGCCGAGCAGTGCGCCGAGCGGGCCGACCATGGGCAGCGGCAGCGGATCGACGACGGTCACCTCACGGACGCCCAGTCCTACGGCGGTGGCGGCGACCTCGCAGCCGATGAACCCGGCGCCGACCACGACCACGCGGGCATCGGGACGGGTCAGCTCGTCCCGCAGCCTCTGGGCGTCGGCCAGGGTGCGGACCGTGTGGCGGCCGGCGAGCGGGCCGGGGCAGCGCAGTCGCCGGGGCCGCATGCCGGTGGCGACGACCAGGCCGTCGTAGGACAGCACCGAGCCGTCGTCGAGTGCGACGGTCCGCTCGGCGAGCCGGGCCGTGACGACCTTCGTGCCCAGCCGCCACTCCACGTCGGCGACGGCCGCCTTCGGGGTGAAGGCCAGCGACTCGAAGGGCGCCTTGCCCGCGAGGACCTCCTTGGACAGCGGCGGACGGTTGTAGGGCATGTGGGGCTCGTCCCCCACGACCGTGATCGCGCCGGTCCAGCCGACCGCGCGCGCCTGCTCCGCGGCGCGCAGGCCGCCCATCGAGGCGCCGGCGACGACGATGCGTGCGGTCACGGGGCTCAGCCCTCGATCCGGATGGCCTGCAGCGGGCAGACGTCGGCGGCTTCCTCGACCTCGTCGCGCAGCGCGTCGTCGGGGTCGGTGACGTACGCGAGGTGTCCCTCGGCGTCCATCGAGAAGACGTCCGGGGCCGCGAAGACGCACTGGCCGTGGTCCTGGCACTTGTTCATGTCGACGACGACCTTCATGGCCGGTCCTCCTGGGAGTGAGGGCGTCGGAGCGGGGGTGAAGGGGAAGGGAGGGCCCGGCCGGCCTGTGGCCGGGCCCTTGGCCAAAGGGGTTCGAGAGCCGAACCCCTGACTCGTTTGGCTTCAAACAACATAGGAAGCCGCTCGACCCTGGTCAATACCTGTCCAGGTGGATAAATTTTTGGCGCCGCCCTCTTGCGGGACGACGAATCCCGTCCATACCGTTCGGGTTCAAACGACGGCCCCGGGTCGCTGCCTCCCCGCACCCCGGCTCAGGTCGTCCGCACGCCACCCTTCCCATCCGCCCGAGGAGACATCGGTGAGCGCATCCGACACCCCCGACATCCACCGGCACATGGAGCGGCTCGCCGCCGAGGGCGTGGACGTGGTCCGGGTGATCTATCCCGACCTCATCGGCACCGACCGCGCCCGTGACGTCCTGGTGGAGCATCTGCCGTCGGCCCGCGAGCACGGGCTGGCCTTCTGCCGGGCCGTCTACCACACCAGCCCGCAGGGCGACGTGGTCCCGGTCGCGGGCGGCCTGGACGCCGGTCTGCCCGACGTCACCGTGCGTCCCGACCTGTCCACGCTGGCCCCGCTGCCCTGGGAGCCCGGCGTCGCCACCTGCCTCGGTGAGGTCACCGACCCGGCGACCGGCGCCCCCGCCCCCGAGTCACCCCGCGACCTGCTGCGCACCGTGCTGGCCCGCTGCGCCGAGCGGGGCCTGCGTCCCGTCGTCGGCCCGGAACTGGAGTACTTCCTGCTGGAGCCCGCTCCCGGCACGCCCACCGGCTGGCGCCGCGCCCCGGAGACCACAGGCGCCGTCTACACGGCCGGCCTGCGCGCCGACCCCGACAACCACCTGCTGCGCACCCTGCGCCAGTTGCGCGACCTGGACATCGGCGTCATCACCGGCAACCACGAGTTCGACGGCGGCCAGTACGAGATCAACCTCACCCACTCCGACGCGCTGGACGCGGCCGACCGCTCGTTCCGCTTCAAGGCCGCGGTGAAGGAGCTGGCCCGCAAGGAGGGCCGGCTCGCCACCTTCATGGCCAAGCCGTTCACGGACGCGGGCGGCTCGGGCTTCCACCTGCACCTGTCGTGCGACGACGCCGAGCGCCGCAACGCCTTCGACGACCCCGCCGGCGTGTACGGCCTCTCGGCCACCGCCCGGCACGCCGTCGCCGGCATCGTCGCCCACGCTCCCGCGCTCGCCGCGCTGGCCAACCCGACCGTCAACTCGTACAAGCGGTTCGGCCCCGACACCCTCGCGCCCTGGCTGATCGACTGGGGGCTGGACAACCGCAGTGCCATGGTCCGCATCCCGCCCGAGCGCGGCGAGGGCGCCCGCGTCGAACTGCGCCTCGGGGACGCCAGCGCCAACCCGTATCTCATCGTCGCCGGCACCATCGCCGCCGCGCTGCTCGGCGTCCAGGCCGGTGAGGAACCGCCCGCCCCGCTGGAGGGCTACGGCTACGACACCGCCAAATCGGCCGTGCTGCCCGCGGACCTGTCCGCCGCGCTGGACGCCCTGGAGGCGGACACCGCCCTGACCGACCTGCTCGGCAAGGACTTCGTCACGTCCTTCCTGACCTACAAGCGCAACGAGGTCGAACGCTTCCAACGGCACGTCACCGATTGGGAGTTCACCGAATACGCCTACCACCTGTGACGCCTGGAGCCATTGATGACCGAGACGCAGATCCAGCCCCGGACCGCCCACGCCGCGATCGAACCGATGCCACTGGCGGACGTCGACCTCGCCGACCTGGACAACTTCACCGACGGGGTGACCCCCTGGCGGATGTTCCACACCCTGCGCCACGAGGACCCGGTGCACTGGCAGCCGGAGGAGGCACCCAACTCGGGCTTCTGGGCGGTGACCCGGCACGCGGACATCGCCCGCGTCGACCGCGACCCCGAGACCTTCACCTCCACCAGGTTCGTGAACCTCGAAGAGGTCGACGAGGACCAGATCAAGAAGCGCGCCTCCATCCTGGAGACGGACGGCGTCCGCCACCGCGCGCTGCGCAGCGTGATCCAGCGGCAGTTCGGCGCGAGCGTCATCAACAGCTACGCCGACTTCCTGCGCGGCCTGACCGCGACGACCCTGGACGCGGCCCTGGCCAAGGGCACCTTCGACTTCGTCGCCGACGTCTCCGCGGACTTCCCCATCAACGTCCTGGCCCGGCTGCTGGACGTGCCGCCGGAGGACAACCAGCGGCTCATCGACTGGGGCAACCGCATCATCGGCAACACCGACCCCGACTACGCGGACGTACTGCTGCACAGCGAGGAGAGCGAGAAGTACCGCGACCTGCCGTTCCGCTCCCCCGCGTCCGTCGAAGTCTTCGAGTACGGGCGGGAGCTGGCCCGGCAGCGACGCGGCGGCGACGGCACGGACCTGGTCTCGCGGCTGGTCAACACCACCCCGCGCGACGGCGTCCCGCTCTCCCCGCAGGACTTCGACAACTACTTCCTGCTGCTGGTGGTGGCCGGCAACGAGACCACCCGGCACACCATCTCCCACTCCATGCTCGCCCTCCTCCAGCACCCCGAGCAGCTGGCCCGCCTCCAGGACGACCCCTCCCTGATCCCCACGGCGGTCGAGGAGTTCCTGCGCTGGGCCTCCCCCGTCTACCACTTCCGCCGCACCGCCACCCGTGACGTCGAACTCGGCGGCAAGCGGATCAAGGAGGGCGACAAGGTCGTCATGTGGTTCGCCTCCGGCAACCGCGACGAGGAGGTCTTCGGCAACCCGTACGACTTCGACGTCACCCGCGCCGACAACGACCATGTCACCTTCGGCAAGGGCAGCCCGCACCTGTGCCTGGGCAACCTGCTGGCCCGTACCGAGATCCGCATCATGTTCGAGGAGCTGATCCCGCGGCTGGCCGGCATCCGCCTGGCCGGTGACGTCCCGCGCGTGCGCTCCAACTTCGTCAACGGCATCAAGAAGCTGCCGGTCGAGGTCACGCTCGCCTGATCGAGAGGGCGTGGTGGAAGACGTCACGGGGGTCCCACCGCGCCTTGACGCGCTGGAGCCGCCGGTAGTTGTCGCCGAAGTAGAGGGCGTGCCAGGGGGCGCCGGTGTTTCGGGCGGGGTCGGCGAGGTCGGTGTCCGGGTAGTTGATGAACGCCCCGTCGGCGGCCGCGGGGGCGCCGCCGGTGCCGGCGTACAGGTCCTCGTAGAGCTCGCGCAGCCAGCCGACGTGCCGGGCGTCGTCGCGGGGGTCCTCCCATCCGTTGACGTAGAACATCTTCACGCTCGCGTCCCGGTGGGATGTCGCGGTCGCGTCCGGGGCCACGGCGTTGACCTTGCCGCCGTGGGTGTAGAGGCTCACGCTGCCGCCCGGGTGGTCGTAGTCGGCGCGGGTGAGGTGGTGGTGCAGGGCGTCGATCTGCCGGTCGGTGAAAGGCCGGCGCAGATAGCTCGACTTGACCTTCAGCCGGTAGACGGGCCCGGGGTCGCCCGGTGAGCCGGCCTGGGCCGCGGCCAGCCATGCCTGGTTGCGCACCGTGCGGACCGGCTGGACCGGCACGCCCCGGTTGATCGCGGTGAGATGCTCGTCCAGCATCCGTTCGGCGCCGGAGTCCGCGGCCACCTGCCCGATCATGAGGACCGTCCCCGAGGGGCGGCGGGTGAGCGCGAGTTCGCTGTAGAGGGCGAGGTACGGCGAGTCGGGGGCACTGTGCTGCTCGGCCCACTCGGTGTGGTTGCGGACCAGCCGGGCGAAGGACGTCCTGTCGAGCTTCTCCCAGTCCCAGGAGACCGAGAAGCTCAGCACGCCGGACGGCGGCGCGGGCAGCAGGCCGGACGGGTCGTCGCCGACGGCGCCGGGTGTGCGGAACCAGTAGCGGGTGACGATGCCGAAGCTGCCGCCTCCGCCGCCGGTGTGCGCCCACCACAAGTCCCGGTTCGGGTCGGATCGTTCGCGGGTGGCCACGACAGCGCGCGCCCTGCCGTCCCGGCCGACGACGACCACCTCGACCGCGTACAGGTGGTCCACGGACAGGCCCATCAGCCGGGACAGCGGACCGAAGCCACCGCCCAGGACATGCCCGCCGACGCCGACGTCGGCGCACCAGCCGGCCGGGATCGTCACCCCCCAGCCGAGATACAGCCTCCGGTACACCTCGCCCAGCAGCGCACCGGCCTCGACGGCGAAGGCCCGGCGTCCCGGGTCGTAGGAGACGCCCGTCATGGCGGACATGTCGACGACCACCTCCACGGCCGGGTCGCCGACGAAGCCCTCGAAGCCGTGCGCCCCGCTGCGGACCGTGATCCGCCGGCCGCTGTCCACCGCCTGCTGCGCAGCCCCTACGACATGCGCGGTCGTGCCGGTCACCCAGACGTGCTCGGGGCGGCCGACGAACCGGCGGTTGTAGCCCCGGGACGCCAGGGACCGGTACCGCGGATCGCCGCGTCCGACCATGGCCGGTCCGGGCGGCGGTGGGCAGGACGCCCGGTCCCCGGCCGCCGCCGCGACCCCCGCGGCCGACCCGGGGGGCCGCCCCCCCCCCGGCGGGGTCGCCGCGGCCGCACCGGATGGAGAACCGGGTTAAGGCATACAAAATCCACCATAAGTAGGTATTCGGCATGTTCTTGA
>NZ_JBEXQG010000097.1:0-26875 GCF_040612485.1 Streptomyces sp. NPDC006385 | reverse complement strand
GATCGTGGGCCCCGCGCCCGGGTAGTGACTCACAGCTTCTCCTCCGACGCCTGGACGTACACCGCACCGTTGCCGCTGAGCTGCCGCCGCTCGCCGCCGCCCCCGCCCTGCTGGCCCTGCGGAGCCGCCTCGTCGTCGAGGCGCAGCGTCAGGGAGATCCGCTTGCGCGGGATGTCGACGTCGAGGACCTTCACCTTGACGATGTCACCGGGCTTGACCACGTCCCGCGGGTCCTTGACGAAGGTCTTCGACATCGCGGACACGTGCACCAGCCCGTCCTGGTGGACACCGACGTCCACGAACGCGCCGAAGGCGGCCACGTTCGTCACGACGCCCTCCAGGACCATCCCGGACGCCAGGTCGGAGATCTTTTCGACGCCCTCCTTGAAGGTGGCCGTCTTGAAGGCGGGCCGCGGGTCGCGTCCGGGCTTCTCCAACTCCTTGAGGATGTCCGTCACGGTCGGCAGACCGAACGTCTCGTCCACGTAGTCGTCGGGCCGCAGCGACCGCAGCACGCCCGTGTTGCCGATGAGAGCGGCCACCTCCTGGCCGGTCGTCTTCACCATCCGGCGCACCACCGGATACGCCTCCGGGTGCACGCTGGAGGCGTCCAGCGGGTCGTCGCCGCCGCGGATGCGCAGGAAGCCCGCGCACTGCTCGTACGCCTTCGGGCCGAGCCGGGCCACCTTCCTCAGCTCCTGCCGGGACTTGAACGGCCCGTGCGCGTCGCGGTGCGAAACGATGTTCTCCGCCAGCCCGGAGGTGATGCCGGAGACCCGGGCGAGCAGCGGCGCCGACGCCGTGTTGACGTCCACGCCCACGCCGTTCACACAGTCCTCCACCACCGCGTCCAGCGAGCGCGACAGCTTCACCTCGGACAGGTCGTGCTGGTACTGGCCGACGCCGATCGACTTCGGGTCGATCTTCACCAGCTCGGCCAGCGGGTCCTGGAGCCGACGGGCGATCGACACCGCGCCGCGCAGCGACACGTCCATGTCGGGCAGCTCCTGCGAGGCGAAGGCCGAGGCCGAGTAAACCGAGGCGCCGGCCTCGGACACCATCACCTTGGTGAGCTTCAACTCCGGGTGCTTGGTGATGAGTTCACCGGCGAGCTTGTCGGTCTCGCGGGACGCCGTGCCGTTGCCGATCGCGACCAGCTCGACCGCGTGCTCCTTCGCCAGCCGCGCCAGCTTCGCGATCGCCTCGTCCCACTTGTTCGCCGGGACGTGCGGGTGGATGACGTCCGTCGCGACGACCTTGCCGGTCGCGTCGACCACCGCGACCTTCACGCCCGTACGGAAACCCGGGTCCAGGCCCAGCGTCGCGCGCGTGCCGGCCGGGGCGGCGAGCAGCAGATCGCGGAGGTTGGCCGCGAAGACACCCACGGCCTCGTCCTCGGCGGCCGTGCGCAGCCGCAGCCGCAGGTCGATGCCGAGGTGCACGAGGATCCTGGTCCGCCAGGCCCAGCGCACCGTGTCCGTCAGCCACTTGTCGCCGGGACGGCCGCGGTCGGCGATCCGGAACTTCGCGGCGACGATCCCCTCGTACGACGAGGGACCGTCCGTGGGCTCCTCGGGCTCCAGGACGAGGTCGAGGACCTCCTCCTTCTCACCCCGGAGCATGGCCAGGATCCGGTGCGAGGGCAGCTCGGTGAAGGGCTCCACGAAGTCGAAGTAGTCGGCGAACTTCGCGCCGGCCTCCTCCTTGCCCTCGCGCACCTTGGCGGCCAGCCGCCCGCGCACCCACATGCGCTCGCGCAGCTCGCCGATCAGGTCGGCGTCCTCCGAGAACCGCTCCGTGAGGATCGCCCGGGCGCCGTCCAGGGCGGCCTGCGGATCGGCGACGCCCTTGTCGGCGTCCACGAAGGCGGCGGCAGCCGCCAGCGGCTCGACGCTCGGATCGCCGAGCAGCCCCTCGGCGAGGGGCTCCAGACCGGCCTCGCGCGCGATCTGCGCCTTGGTCCTGCGCTTGGGCTTGTACGGAAGGTAGATGTCCTCCAGCCGCGCCTTGGTCTCGGCGCCGCGGATCCGCGCCTGAAGCTCCTCGGTCAGCTTGCCCTGCTCGCGCACGGAGTCGAGGATGGCCGTCCGCCGCTCCTCCAGCTCCCGCAGGTAGCGCAGCCGCTCCTCGATCGTGCGCAGCTGCGCGTCGTCGAGCATCTCGGTCGCTTCCTTGCGGTAGCGGGCGATGAAAGGCACCGTCGAACCGCCGTCGAGCAGCTCCACGGCAGCCTTCACCTGCCGCTCCCGTACGCCGAGCTCCGCGGCGATCCTGCCTTCGATGGACCCTACGAGGGGTGTCGTCACGATCCCGTCCCGCCTTCTCACTGAGGTTGCGCGGCAATTGTGGCAGGTGACACCGGCAACCGGGGCTCAGGGCGGCAACCCGGCCGGTCGCGCCGGGACGGAATCAGACCCTGCGGCTGCGCGTACTGCCCGAGGCGCCGCCGAAGAGCCGGGCCAGCGCCCGGAACGGCAACGTCACCACGGTGGCGATGGCGCCGCCGATCTGTCGCAACACGTCTGCGATTGCACGGAACACGTGATTCACCTTTCCTCTCGCCGGCCACGACGGCCGGTCGGGGCCCGGGTACCGCAGTGCGGCCCGGCCATGCGGGAGGGGTGCCCACGGGTTCGTTTCGGCCGACCGGGCTCCGGTCGATGTCGTGTCAGCGGTGCCGGTGCCGGTCACCTCTTGCCGATCAGGTCCGCCGGGAACGCCCCCGCCCCAGCCGCCGCCCGCGCGAACCCCGTACCGAGCTCCGTGAGCCGTGCGACCCCCGCCGCCCCGAGGTGCTCGTACGGTGCCCGGTCCAGGCGGTCCGTCTCGTTCTCGATCTCCTCGCGCAGGGCGACACCTTCCGGGGTCAGCCCGCCCGCGTCGTCCAGAAGCCCGCGGTCGCGCAGCCGTCCGGCCGCCGCGTCCCAGTCCTCCTGAGTCCAGCCGCGGGTGGCGCACACCCACTTGGGTGTCATGCCCTTGCCGGTCGCGGTGTGGGTGACCACGGCCTCCAGCCCGTCGAGCCCCGCCGACACCAGCACCGCCAGATGCCCGTCGCCGCGGTGCTCGCGCAGCAGGGTGGCGGCGTGGAAGTACGCCAGGTGCGGCTCCTCGGGAACCGGCAGGTCCGCGTGGGCCGAGTACAGCGGCCGGGCGCTGCGGGAGCACGCCTCGGTGGCCCGGAGCGCGAGCCGTGCGGCCTGCGCCATCTCCGGGGACGTCACCGCATCCGCGCCGAGCAGCCGCCGCAGTGCCGCGTCGACCGCACGCGCGCGTGCCGCCAGCACGTCCTTCGGCGAGGCGATCGCCCAGATCGCCGGCACGTGCCGGGCCACCAGCTCGTGCTTGTAGTTGTAGAACGCCGCCGTCACCGCGCCCGCACCGACCGGCCCCAGCGCGGCCGCGCGGACCGCGAAGTTGACGGCCCTGGGGTGGGTGATGCCGACGGCGGACAGCTCCTGACCCAGCTCGGGGGCGAAGTACGACGTCGCGTGCAGGGTGTTGAGGACGTTGTGGCAGCGGCGACCGGCGCGGGGCTCAAGGGCGGCAGTAGTCATGGCCGGAGATTACCAACCGCTTGGTACGTCCTGGGAGCGCGCCCGGAGCGTGGCAGGAAAGGTGGGGGACTCGTCATTGCGGCCCTCCGAGCACCCCCGAAGAATCGGTGCCATGGCACAACGGACCGTTCTCTTCACCCTCTTCGACGGCGTCCAGAGCCTTGATGTCACCGGGCCCTTGGAGGTCTTCACGGGGGCCGAGCAGCACACGCCGGGCACCTATCGCATCCGCACGGCCTCCCTCGACGGCGGCCCCGTCCGCACCTCCAGCGGCCTGACCGTCGTACCGGACCACGCGCTCGCCGACGCTCCCGCCCCGCACACCCTCGTCGTCCCGGGCGGTAAAGGCACCCGAAGCCCCCATCCCGCCCTGACCGACTGGCTGCGCGAGCACGGCCCCCGCGCCGAGCGCCTGGTCTCCGTCTGCACCGGCGCGATCCTGCTCGGCGCGGCGGGCCTGCTGGACGGTCGCCGGGCCACGACCCACTGGGCGTACTGCGGCAAGCTCGCCCGCGAGCACCCGGCCGTCGAGGTCGACCCCGACCCGATCTACGTGCGCGACGGACATGTCGCCACCTCCGCCGGCGTGACCTCGGGCATCGACCTCGCCCTCGCCCTGGTCGAGGAGGACCTGGGCCGGGACGTGGCCCTCGGCATCGCCCGCCACCTGGTCGTCTTCCTGCGCCGCCCCGGCAACCAGGCCCAGTTCAGCGCCCAGCTCGCCGCCCAGACCGCACAGCGCGAGCCCCTCCGGGAGGTCCAGCGCTGGATCACCGAGCACCCCGACGCCGATCTCACCGTGGAGGCGCTCGCGGCCCGCGCGAGCCTGTCCCCGCGCCACTTCGCCCGCGCCTTCCAGACCGAGACCGGCATGACCCCCGGCCGGTACGTCGACCGCGTCCGCCTCGAACACGCCCGCCGCCTGCTGGAGGACACGGGCGACGGCGTCGAGGAGATCTCCCGCGCCAGTGGCTACGGCACCCCCGAGGCCATGCGGCGCGCCTTCGTCAAGACCCTCGGAACGGCCCCGGTCGAGTACCGCCGCCGGTTCCGCCCCTGACCCGTCCAGCGAGCCCCATCGAAAGGGAAGACCACCCATGCAGATCGCGATGGTCCTCTACGACCGCTTCACCGCCCTCGACATCGTGGGGCCCTACGAGGCGCTGAGCCGGCTCCCGCGGGCGCGGGTCGACTTCGTCGCCGCGCAGCCGGGCCCCGTGCGCGCCGACACCGGGTTCCTCGCGCTCACGGCGGACAAGGCCCTGGCCGAGGTGCCGCGTCCCGATGTCGTCGTGGTGCCCGGCGGGCCGGGAACCTTCGCGGAGATCCAGAACACGGCCCTACTGGAGTGGCTCAGGACCGCCGACACCACGAGCACCTGGACGACCTCCGTCTGCACGGGTTCGCTGCTGCTCGCCGCCGCGGGCCTCCTGGAGGGCCGCCGCGCCACGTCCCACTGGCTCGCCCTCGACTTCCTGCCGCAGTACGGCGCCGAGCCCACGGGCGAGAGGGTCGTGCCCGACGGCAAGTACATCACCGCGGCCGGAGTCTCGGCCGGCATCGACATGGGCCTGACCCTGGTCGGGAAGATCGCCGGCGACGAGCACGCCCAGGCCGTCCAGCTCATGACCGAGTACGACCCGCAGCCGCCCTACGACGCCGGCTCCCCGCAGAAGGCGCCCGCCCACCTCGTCGAGGAGTTCCGCACGAACAGCCGCTTCAGCCTGATGTAGCGCCCGTCGTCCAGGTGAACCGAGGGTGCCTGCGCTCCAGGAACGCGGCGACGCCCTCTGCGGTGTCGCCGGCGGCGCGCGCCTGCCGAGCCCAGTGGTCGTCGCGGTCGGTGCGTCCGTTCGCGAACTCCTTCGCCGCGGCCTGCGTCAGCTGCGAACGCGAGACCAGTGTCCGGGTGAACTCCACGACCCGCTTGCCGAGTTCGCCCTCCGGCAGCACCTCGTCCACCAGGCCCGTCCGCAGCGCCCGCTCCCCGTCGATCAACTCGCCCGAGAACAGCAGGTACTTGGCGGTGGCGGGCCCCACCAGCGACACCAGCCGCCGGGTGGAGGACGCCGGATACACGATCCCGAGCTTCGCCGGTGTCACCCCGAACAGCGCCCCCTCCTCGGCGAACCGCAGATCGCACGCCGCCGCGAGCTGCGACCCGCCTCCCACGCAGTGCCCCCTGACCGCCGCCAGGGTCGGCTTGGGAAAGGCGGCCAGCGCCTCCTCCGCGGCCACGGCGAGCCCCTGCGCCTCCTGAGGCGACCCCTGGAGCGTGGAGATGTCGGCACCCGCGCAGAAGGTCCCGCCCTCACCGGTCAGCACCAGCGCCCGTACGGCCGGATCGGCGGCCAGCGTGTCGAGCAGGGGCGGCAGCGCGCGCCACATCGCGGCCGTCATCGCGTTGCGCTTGGCCGGATGGTGGATGACGACGGTGGCGACCGAGTCGGCGACGCGGTGCAGCAGCTGGGGCTCCATGGCCCGGATGCTATCCGCCCACACCGAAGGGCCGGTCAGTGAGGGGCGTGGGGCCGAGTTACGACACAGGGCGCGAAGGGGACTTGTAAGGGGACTTGCAGGGGAGGGCCGATCGAGGAGGTGGCCACCGATGGAAGGCTCGACCAAGCCCACGGGCGAGGCGGCGAAACTGCGGCGCGGCTTCAGCTGGCTCGCCGCGCTCGGCGTGATCCTGGTCGTCGCGGGTCTCGTCGGGCTCGTCTACGTCGGTGTGGCCACCCTGACCTCGATGATCCTGTTCGGCTGGCTGCTGCTGATCGGCGGCGCCGTCGGACTGCTGCACGCGATCCAGGCGCGCGGCACCAACTTCTTCTGGGTCGGCGTGGTGGTCGTGGCGCTGAACGTCGCGGCCGGCGTGGTGGTGATCAGCAGGCCCGAGGTCGCGGCGGAGGCGCTCACCATGTTCGCCGCGCTGCTGTTCCTCACCGGCGGGGTGTTCCGACTGGTCGGCAGCCTGGTGGTGCGCGGCCCGCAATTCGGCTGGACCCTGGTGCAGGGCGCCTTCGGACTGCTCCTGGGCATCCTGGTGCTGGCCTCCTGGCCGAGCAGCAGCAAGTACGTGATCGGGACCTTCTTCTCCCTCGCCCTGCTGTTCGACGGACTCGGTCTGATCGCGACCGGCTTCGGCGGACGCCGGATCGTCGGCATGGTCTCCGAACGCCTCGCGGACGAGGGCGGAACGCGACGGGCTCCGGGCGAGGAGGAGCCTGTCAAACCCGTACAACCCGAATAGTTCGCCAAGTCGGCACGAGTGGGACAGGAGCGGTCCCACATCTGACGGTGTCATACGCCAACGGTCACAAACGCTCGATACCTGCTGACTTGTGTTCAGTTCCACGGGCCGGACCTGCGCGTTACCAACACTCGACGTGTGGTGACAATCGAGCGCGAGGGTGGCGACCGGACGATGGAGAACCACGGGCGCGGGTCAGGCCCACGCCCAGCAGGCGGTGCGGACGAGTCCCTCGGTCAGGTGCCGCCGGATCCGCTGCCGTACGAGGGCGTCTGGCGGTTCACCGCCCCCGCTGTGGACGCCTCCGTCCCGCAGGCGCGGCACGCCGTGCGGGACCTGCTGTACCGCCAGGGCGTGCCGGTGGCGGACGACCTGGTCCAGGGGCTGCTGGTGATCGTCTCGGAGCTGGTCACGAACGCCGTCCGGCACGCGGCCCTGCTGTCGCCGATGCTCGCCGTGGAGGTCGCCGTCGGCGCCGAGTGGCTGCGGGTGTCCGTGGAGGACAACCACCCCTACCGTCCGACGGCCCTGGAGGCGGACCACGGCCGGACCGGCGGCCGTGGCCTGCTCCTGGTGCGCGAGATCACGCGGGAGGCGGGCGGGGTGTGCGACGTCGAGCACACGGCGAGCGGCGGCAAGGTGATCTGGGCCGCCGTCCCGCTCAAACCCGTGCGGGTGCCGTAGGGCTCGTCACCAGCCGGCCGACGGGCCCGTCAGCTCCCGGATCGCGGGGCGGGCCGCGTCGAGCACGGTCATGAACCACGACGAGAAGGTGTCCTTCGCGTGCCGCTCCGCCAGTTCGGCGGCGGTCACGAACGCGACCTCGCCCACCTCCTCCTGGTCCGGCCGCACCGGGGACTGCACCATGCCGACGAAGAGGTGGTTGTACTCCTGCTCCACCAGGCCCGAGTCCGGGTCGGGGTGGTTGTAGCGGACCGTCCCCGCCTCGGCGAGCAGCGACGGGGAGACGCCGAGTTCCTCGTGCGTCCGCCGGGCCGCGGCCGCGAAGGGCGCCTCGCCGGGGTAGGGGTGACCGCAGCAGGTGTTGGACCACACGCCGGGGGAGTGGTACTTGCCGAGCGCCCGCCGCTGGAGCAGCAGCCGGCCGTACTCGTCGAAGAGGAACACGGAGAAGGCGCGGTGCAGTTGCCCCGGCGGCTGATGGGCGGCGAGCTTCTCCGCGGTGCCGATCGTCACACCGTTCTCGTCGACCAGTTCCAGCAAAATCGCGTCTGCGGCGCCGTTCGACGGACTGTGTGTCGCGGTCGCAGGTGTGATCGGCATAGCCATCCTTCACGTCGGTCTTCGCGCCCCAAGTGTGCCGTACGAATCCGGCACTCCCGGCAGTTGATCGTGCCCGGCGCGGCGGGCACGGAACCGTCCGAGGGGGCGCTGTGAGCATGAGGACGCGACCGACCACCGGATCGCTGCATTCCATCCGTACTGGCGTCTTGTGGGACCGTACGGATGTTTCAGTGGTTTCGGTGGTTTGAGTGGTTTCGGTGGTTTCAGCGGTTCAGTGGCAGAGCCGCGCCTCGTGCTCGGCGTGCCCGCTCGGCTCCAGCTGGAAGGTGCAGTGCTCCACGTCGAAGTGGTCGCCCAGGCAGCCCTGGAGCTCGTGCAGCATCTTCTCGTGGCCGATCGCGTTCAGGGCCTCGGAACTCACCACCACGTGCGCCGACAGCACCGGCATACCGGACGTGATCGTCCAGGCGTGCAGATCGTGGACGTCCTCGACGCCGTCCAGGGCGAGTATGTGCGCCCGCACCTGCGCCATGTCGACGTCCTTGGGAGCCGACTCCAGCAACACGTCGAGGGTCTCGCGCAGCAGCTTGAAGGTACGCGGCACGATCATCAGGCCGATGACCAGCGAGGCGATCGGGTCGGCGGCCTGCCAGCCGGTGGCCAGGATCACCGCCGCCGAGATCAGCACCGCGAGCGAGCCCAGCGCGTCCGCGGCCACCTCCAGGAACGCGCCCCGCACGTTCAGGCTCTCCTGCTGGCCCCGCATCAGCAGCGACAGGGAGATCATGTTCGCGACCAGGCCGATCGCGCCGAAGACGATCATCAGGCCGCCCTCGGTGTCCGCGGGCGTGAAGAACCGCTGGATCGCCTCGTACAGGACATAACCACCGACGCCGATCAGCAGCAGGCAGTTGGCGAGGGCGGCGAGGATCTCCGCGCGGGCGTAGCCGAAGGTGCGCCGGGTGCTCGCCGGGCGGTTCGCGAAGTGGATCGCGAGCAGCGCCATGCCCAGGCCCACGGCGTCCGTCGCCATGTGCGCCGCGTCCGCGACCAGGGCGAGCGAGTCGGCGACGACACCACCGACGATCTCGACCACCATGACGCCGAGCGTGATCGACAGCGCGACGCGCAGCCTCCCGCGGTACGCGGCAGCCGCCGTACCGCTCGTCGGCGCGTGCGTGTGCCCGTGCCCGTGATCGTGCCCAGCCCCCATGAGAAAGCCGCCCTTCCGCGGTCCGTCGGACGATCGGAACATCCGATCAGCGATCACAGTGAACTACGGGCGGGGGGTATCGGGCAACGCGGCACTGAACACCGTTGTCATGTGCCTTGACCTGCGGAAACGATCCGCAGGTCAGGGCTGGTGGAATGATCGGCCACCGTGGTGCAGCAGCCAGCCCCGCCACGCCGACTCGACCATCTCGGGTACCCCGCGCCGAGCCGTCCAGCCGAGTTCCTCGGCGGCCAGCGCGGCCGAGGCGACCGCGCGAGGAGCGTCCCCGGGGCGCCGGGCCTCCACGAGGGCGGGGCGCCGGTCGCCGGTGACCTCGCCGATGAGGGTGATCAGCTCGCGGACCGAGACCCCCTCCCCGCGACCGATGTTGACCGTCAGATCACCGCTCACGTCCGCATCCGTGAGCCGCCGGGCCGCCGCCAGGTGCGCCTCGGCGAGGTCGGCCACATGGATGTAGTCACGGATGCAGGTGCCGTCCGGCGTCGGATAGTCGTCGCCGAAGATCCGCGGGGCCTCGTCCCGGGTGAGCCGGTCGAAGACCATGGGCACGATGTTGAACACACCCGTGTCCGCCAGCTCGGGCGCGGCCGCGCCCGCGACGTTGAAATAGCGCAGGCACACGGTCGCGATGCCGTGCGCCCGGCCCGCCGCCCGCACCAGCCACTCCCCGGCGAGCTTGGTCTCGCCGTACGGGTTCACCGGCGCGCACGCGGTGTCCTCCGTGATCAGGTCGACATCCGGGTTGCCGTAGACGGCGGCGGACGACGAGAACACGAACCGCTTGATCCCGCCCTCGGCCACCGCCGCCAGGAGCGTGGCGAGCCCGCCCACGTTCTCCCGGTAGTAGCGCGTCGGCTCCGCCACGGACTCACCGACCTGCTTGCGCGCGGCCAGATGCACCACACCGGTCACCGCGTGCTCGGCGAACACCCGCTTGAGCAGGGCACCGTCCAGCGAGGAGCCCTCGACGAGCGGGACGTCCGCCGGCAGCCGCGCGGGAAACCCGGCCGAGAGATCGTCCAGTACGAGAACGCGCTCCCCGGCGTCGGTCATGGCCCGCGCCACATGTGCCCCGATGTAGCCGGCTCCGCCTGTGATCAGCCATGTCATGGTCGCCCACCCTATGCCGAGGCACCGGCGGCCCCTGCAATGTCCTCGATGCCCCGGTCTGTGCGCACGGGTTTGTGGGCGGGACCCCGGATCCCCGATGATGATCGCGGCAAAGCTCTGGGCAAACCACGTCGATCGCTCCGCCGAACGGGCGGTGAACGTCGGCTTCCCACCGTCCGATAGCCTCTGCCGACACGCCGCTCGGCCGTCACCGGCAAGGGGCGCCCCCACACATGACATGACCGGCGCGGACACGCCGGAACCCAGGGAGTGAGTTCGGTTTTGTCGACCGCCATCCTCACCGGTCAGCCGGTCCCCGGATCGTCGATCGAGGGCGATCTGCGGTCCCTCGGCTACGACGTGCGGGTCGCCACCGATCCGGCCGACGCCGAGACCCTGCTCGCCCAGGTGCCCGGCGACGAGCGGGTCGCCGTGGTCGACGCCCGCTTCGTCGGCCACCTGCACGCCCTGCGCCTCGGCCTGACCGACCCGCGCTTCCCGCTCGCCGCGATCCCGGGCGCCGTGACGGCCCAGGCGGCCGGCCGCCGGGCCCTGACCCGCGCCATGGCCCGCGAGACCTCCGCCGGCGGCGGCACGGCTCTCGCCGTCGGCAGTCTCGCCGACCGCGTCGTCGCCGCCCTCGACGCCGACGGCACCGACGTGCACCGCCCCGAACTCGGCAGCATGGTCGCCGCCGTCCCCGCCGACCCCCAGGCCCGCAACGAGGCACGGCAGGCCGTCGCCGCCGTGGACGACGAGGCCGTACGACTGAAGTCGGCCGTGAAAGCCCGCGACGGCTTCTTCACGACCTTCTGCATCAGCCCCTACTCCCGCTACATCGCCCGCTGGTGCGCCCGCCGGGGCCTGACCCCGAACCAGGTCACCACCGCCTCCCTGCTCACCGCCCTCATCGCGGCGGGCTGTGCGGCCACCGGCACCCGAGGCGGCTTCGTCGCGGCCGGCGTCCTGCTGATCGCGTCCTTCGTCCTCGACTGCACCGACGGCCAGCTCGCCCGCTACTCCTTGCAGTACTCCACGCTCGGCGCCTGGCTCGACGCCACCTTCGACCGGGCCAAGGAGTACGCCTACTACGCCGGCCTCGCCCTCGGCGCGGCCCGCGGCGGCGACGACGTATGGGCCCTCGCCCTCGGCGCGATGGTCCTCCAGACCTGCCGGCACGTCGTCGACTTCTCCTTCAACGAGGCCAACCACGACGCCACCGCCAACACCAGCCCCACGGCCGCCCTCTCCGACAAGCTCGACAGCGTCGGCTGGACGGTGTGGGTGCGCCGGATGATCGTCCTGCCGATCGGCGAGCGCTGGGCGATGATCGCGGTGCTGACGGCCGTCACCACTCCGCGTATCACCTTCTACGCGCTGCTCATCGGCTGCGCCTTCGCCGCGACGTACACGACGGCGGGCCGCGTCCTGCGCTCGCTGACCCGCAAGGCCCACCGCACCGACCGGGCCGCCAAGGCGCTGGCCGACCTCGCGGACAGCGGCCCGCTCGCGGCCGGCCTGGCATCGCTGCTGCGCAGGCTGCCCGCCAAGGGGCCGTTCGGCTCCCGCGCCCTCGTCGCCCTGCCCGGCGCCGCCCTGGTGGTGCTGGCCGCCGCCCTGGAGGGCTACGGCAGCCTCCTGCCCGTCGCGCTCGCCGCCCTGTACGTCCTCACCTCGGCCGCCGCCGTCGCCCTGCCCCTCAAGGGCGCCCTCGACTGGCTGGTCCCGCCGTTCTTCCGCGCCGCCGAATACGGCACCGTCCTGGTACTCGCCGCCAAGGCGGACGTGAACGGAGCCCTTCCTGCGGCTTTCGGGCTGGTGGCGGCCGTCGCCTACCATCACTACGACACGGTGTACCGCATCCGCGGCAACGCCGGAGCGCCCCCGGCCTGGCTGGTGCGCTCCATCGGGGGGCACGAAGGACGGACGCTGCTCGTCACCGTCCTCGCCGCGGTGCTCTCCGCCTCGCAGTTCACGGTCGCGCTCACGGTCCTCGCCGTGGCCGTGGCCCTGGTGGTGCTCGTCGAGAGCATCCGCTTCTGGGTGGCCGCCCACCAGGGTGGCGCGCCCGCCGTACACGATGAAGGAGAACCCGCATGATCGGCCTCGTGCTGGCGGCCGGCGCCGGACGGCGTCTGCGCCCCTACACCGACAGCCTTCCCAAGGCTCTGGTGCCGGTGGGGCCCGCGGGCATAGAAGGCGAACCCACGGTTCTCGACCTCACCCTCGGCAACTTCGCCGAGATCGGCCTGACCGAGGTCGCGATCATCGTCGGCTACCGCAAGGAGGCCGTGTACGCGCGCAAGGAAGCGCTGGAGGCGAAGTACGGCCTCAAGCTCACCCTCATCGACAACGACAAGGCCGAGGAGTGGAACAACGCCTACTCCCTGTGGTGCGGCCGTGACGCCCTCAAGGACGGCGTGATCCTCGCCAACGGCGACACCGTCCACCCGGTCTCCGTCGAGAAGACGCTGCTCGCCGCCCGCGGTGACGGCAAGAAGATCATCCTCGCCCTGGACACGGTCAAGCACCTGGCCGACGAGGAGATGAAGGTCGTCGTCGACCCCGAGAAGGGCATGACGAAGATCACCAAGCTGATGGACCCCGCCGAGGCCACCGGCGAGTACATCGGCGTGACCCTCATCGAGGGCGACGCCGCCCCCGAGCTGGCCGACGCCCTGAAGACCGTCTGGGAGACCGACCCGCAGCAGTTCTACGAGCACGGCTACCAGGAGCTCGTCAACCGCGGCTTCCGGATCGACGTGGCGCCGATCGGCGACGTCAAGTGGGTGGAGATCGACAATCACGACGATCTCGCCCGCGGACGGGAGATCGCGTGCCAGTACTGACCCGGCTCATTCCCTCGCCGGTCGTCGTGGACATCCGCCCGGGTGCCCTCGACGACCTGGCCTGTGTGCTCGCCGACGAACGCATCTCGCACTCCGGCAAGCTGGCCGTCGCGGTCAGCGGCGGATCCGGTGCCAAGCTGAGAGAGCGGCTCGCTCCCGCGCTGCCCGGCGCCAGCTGGTACGAGGTCGGCGGCGGCACCCTCGACGACGCGGTCCGGCTGGCCGGCGACATAAAGGCCGGCCACTACGACGCGGTCGTCGGCCTCGGCGGCGGCAAGATCATCGACTGCGCCAAGTTCGCCGCGGCCCGCGTCGGCCTGCCCCTGGTCGCCGTACCGACGAACCTGGCGCACGACGGCCTGTGCTCGCCGGTCGCCACCCTCGACAACGACGCCGGCCGCGGCTCGTACGGTGTGCCGAACCCGATCGCCGTCGTCATCGACCTGGACGTCATCCACGAGGCCCCGGCCCGCTTCGTGCGCGCCGGCATCGGCGACGCCATCTCCAACATCTCCGCGATCGCGGACTGGGAACTCGCCCACCGTGTCAAGGGCGAGAAGATCGACGGCCTCGCCGCCGCGATCGCCCGCCAGGCCGGCGAGGCGGTGCTCCGGCACCCCGGCGGCATAGGAGACACCGACTTCCTGCAGGTACTGGCCGAGGCGCTGGTGCTCAGCGGTATCGCCATGTCGGTGTCGGGCGACTCCCGCCCCTCCTCCGGTGCGTGCCACGAGATCAACCACGCGTTCGACCTGCTGTTCCCCAAGCGCGCCGCCGCGCACGGCGAGCAGTGCGGTCTGGGCGCGGCCTTCGCGATGTACCTGCGGGGAGCCCACGAGGAGTCGGCCTTCATGGCCGAGGTGCTGCGTCGGCACGGGCTGCCGGTACTGCCGCAGGAGATCGGCTTCACGGACGACGAGTTCGTCCGTGCCGTGGAGTTCGCTCCGCAGACCCGGCCCGGCCGCTACACGATCCTCGAACACCTCGACCTGACAACCGACCAGATCAAGGACATCTACGCCGACTATGTCAAGGCCATCGGTAGCTGAACTCCGCCCCGTCGTTCACCCCGCGGGGGTGAAGGACCGGCGAAGCGGTGAGCACTGGATGGGACGCCTCTACATGCGCGAGGTGTCCCTGCGGGTCGACCGCTACCTGGTGAACACCAGGGTCACGCCCAACCAGCTCACGTACCTGATGACCGTCTGCGGCGTCCTCGCGGCCCCGGCACTGCTGGTGCCGGGGATCGCGGGCGCCGTGCTCGGCGTGCTGTGCGTCCAGCTCTACCTGCTGCTGGACTGCGTCGACGGCGAGATCGCCCGCTGGAAGAAGCAGTACTCCCTCAACGGCGTCTACCTGGACCGTGTCGGCGCCTACCTCACCGACGCCGCGGTACTCGTCGGCTTCGGCCTGCGCGCCGCCGACCTGTGGGGCAGCGGCCGTATCGACTGGCTGTGGGCGTTCCTCGGCACCCTGGCCGCCCTCGGCGCCATCCTGATCAAGGCCGAGACCGACCTCGTCGGCGTCGCCCGGCACCAGGGCGGTCTGCCGCCGGTCAAGGAGGCCGCCGCCGAGATGCGCTCCTCCGGCATGGCGCTGGCCCGCAAGGCCGCCGCCGCGCTCAAGTTCCACCGTCTCATCCTCGGCATCGAGGCGTCCCTGCTGATCCTGGCCCTCGCGATCGCCGACCAGATCCGCGGCGACCTGTTCTTCACCCGGCTCGGCGTCGCGGTGCTGGCCGGCATCGCGCTGCTGCAGACCCTGCTGCACCTGGTGTCCATCCTCGCGTCGAGCAGGCTGAAGTGAGCGGCATGGACTCTTCACCGGCTTCCCCGCTGAAGGTCGGCGCGGTCATCATCACCATGGGCAACCGCCCCGACGAGCTGCGCGCGCTCCTCGACTCGGTCGCCAAGCAGGACGGCGACCGGGTCGAGGTCGTCGTCGTCGGCAACGGCTCCCCGGTCCCCGACGTCCCCGAGGGCGTCCGCACGATCGAGCTGCCCGAGAACCTCGGCATCCCCGGCGGCCGCAACGTCGGCATCGAGGCCTTCGGACCCAGCGGCCGCGACGTCGACGTCCTGATCTTCCTCGACGACGACGGCCTCCTCGCCCACCACGACACCGCCGAGCTGTGCCGCAAGGCGTTCGAGGCCGACCCGAAGCTCGGCATCATCAGCTTCCGCATCGCCGACCCGGACACCGGCGTCACCCAGCGCCGCCACGTCCCCCGGCTGCGGGCCTCCGACCCGATGCGCTCCTCCCGGGTCACCACCTTCCTGGGCGGCGCCAACGCCGTCCGTACCCAGGTCTTCGCCGAAGTCGGCGGGCTCCCGGACGAATTTTTCTACGCCCACGAGGAAACCGACCTGGCATGGCGGGCCCTCGACGCGGGCTGGATGATCGACTACCGGTCCGACATGGTGCTGTACCACCCGACGACCGCGCCCTCGCGGCACGCGGTCTACCACCGCATGGTCGCCCGCAACCGCGTCTGGCTCGCCCGCCGCAACCTCCCCGCCCTCCTCGTCCCGGTCTATCTGGGCGTGTGGATGCTGCTCACCCTCGTCCGCCGCCCCTCCCGCCCCGCCCTCAAGGCATGGTTCGGCGGATTCCGGGAAGGCTGGACCACCCCGTGCGGTCCCCGTAAGCCCATGAAGTGGCGTACGGTGTGGCGGCTGACTCGACTGGGCCGACCTCCCGTCATCTGACAAGCTCGACCCTGCGAGCAACCGGGCCTCACCCCGGCCTCAGGTTCATGCCATGCCCGCACAGGCTGCGCATCTCGAAGACGAAAGTTTCCACTGGTGAGTGAGACAAGGCACGACGGCGGAGTCGCGGTGAGCGCGCCTCCGTCGCCCGACGAGGGCCTCACGGCGGCAGAGCTCGCCGCCAAGTACGGGCTGTCCGTGAGCGGCGCCCGCCCCTCGCTGTTCGAGTACGTCCGCCAGCTCTGGGACCGGCGGCACTTCATCCTCGCGTTCTCGCGGGCGAAGCTGACCGCCCAGTACAGCCAGGCCAAGCTCGGCCAGCTCTGGCAGGTGGCCACGCCGCTGCTGAACGCGGCCGTGTACTTCTTCATCTTCGGCCTGATCCTCGAGGCCGACCGGGGCATGAACCGCGAGGTGTACGTCCCGTTCCTGGTCACGGGCGTCTTCGTGTTCACCTTCACCCAGAGCTCGGTGATGGCGGGGGTCCGCGCGATCTCCGGCAACCTCGGCCTGGTCCGCGCGCTGCACTTCCCGCGCGCCTCCCTGCCGATCTCCTTCGCGCTCCAGCAGCTCCAGCAGCTGCTGTTCTCGATGATCGTGCTGTTCGCCGTGGCGCTCATCTTCGGCAGCTACCCGGCCATGTCCTGGCTGCTGATCGTCCCGGTGCTCGTCCTGCAGTTCTTCTTCAACACCGGTCTTGCCATGATCATGGCCCGGGCGGGCGCCAAGACGCCGGACCTGGCGCAGCTCATGCCGTTCGTGATGCGTACGTGGATGTACGCGTCCGGCGTGATGTTCTCCATCCCGATCATGCTGGAGGGCAAGCCCCAGTGGATCGCGACCGTCCTGCAGTGGAACCCGGCCGCCATCTACATGGACCTGATGCGCTTCGCCCTCATCGACGGCTACGACTCCGGGAACCTGCCCGACCACGTCTGGGCGGCCGCGCTCGGCTGGGCCGTGCTGTTCGCCGTCGGCGGCTTCGTGTATTTCTGGAAGGCGGAGGAGAGGTACGGCCGTGGCTGAGCTCGAGAAGGACGGTCCGCGCGTCCCGACCGTCATCGCGGACGAACTGCACATCGTCTACCGCGTCAACGGCGCCAAGACCGGCAAGGGCAGCGCCACCGCCGCCCTCAGCCGCATCCTCAAGCGCGGCGAGGAGCGGGGCGTACGCAAGGTCCACGCCGTGCGCGGGGTCTCCTTCGTCGCCTACCGCGGCGAGGCCATCGGCCTGATCGGCTCCAACGGTTCCGGCAAGTCGACCCTGCTGCGAGCCATCGCCGGCCTGCTCCCGGCGGAGAAGGGCAAGGTCTACACCGACGGCCAGCCCTCGCTGCTCGGTGTGAACGCGGCGCTGATGAACGACCTGACCGGCGAGCGTAACGTCATATTGGGCGGGCTCGCCATGGGCATGTCCCGCGAGGAGATCAAGGCCCGCTACCAGGAGATCGTCGACTTCTCCGGCATCAACGAGAAGGGCGACTTCATCACCCTGCCGATGCGTACGTACTCCTCCGGCATGGCGGCCCGGCTGCGCTTCTCCATCGCCGCCGCCAAGGACCACGACGTCCTCATGATCGACGAGGCGCTGGCCACCGGTGACCGCAAGTTCCAGAAGCGCTCCGAGGAACGCATCCGCGAGCTGCGCAAGGAAGCCGGCACCGTGTTCCTCGTCAGTCACAACAACAAGTCGATCCGCGACACCTGCAACCGCGTCCTGTGGCTGGAACGCGGCGAGCTGCGCATGGACGGGCCGACGGACGAGGTCCTCAAGGAGTACGAGAAGTTCACGGGCAAGTAGTCCACCCGGACATGGGCCGTACGGCCCAGCACGCTTGACCGGGCCCCGCCGGAACTGCCCGGTGGGGCCCGCGTCTGCAAAGGAAGCGTCAACTCCGGTCGGGCGTAGGAATCTTGACGCCAATCGGTGCGTTGTTGTGATGTGCAGGACACCCTCAGCGGCCCCGCCCCGTTGTACAACGTAAGCTGTACCGGTACCGAAACGCGGCAAGTAGGGCGATAAGGAACGACACCCTCTCAGGGCTGCGGTGCGGACAGCCGGGCGGCGTGTCCGAAATAGTGTGCATTGGGTCGGCGGTGTAGAACGGGAGATGTGACGGCAATGGCTACGGAAACTCCCCAGCTCCACGCAGCATGTGCCGTCCCCGCGCCGGGCAGTCCACGGTGACGGGAACGAGCACACGCGCAGCTGACCCGGAGCGCGGCACGCTCGACAAGGCCGCCGCGGAGAACTTCCCCGTGGCGCCGTTCTTCCTGCCCAGGGCCTGGCGCGCCGACCTCATGGCCGTCTACGGATTCGCCCGCCTGGTCGACGACATCGGCGACGGTGACCTCGCTCCCGGCGGCGCCGACGCCCGTCTGCTCGGAGTGTCGCCCGAGGACGCCGAGGACCCCCTCGTCCTGCTCGACGCCTTCGAGGCCGACCTGCGCCGGGTCTTCGACGGGACCCCGCGCCACCCGTTGCTGCGCCGCCTTCAGCCGACCGTGCGCCGCCGCTCGCTGACCCCCGAGCCCTTCCTCGGCCTGATCGCCGCCAACCGCCAGGACCAGCTCGTCGGACGGTACGAGACCTACGACGATCTCCTTGCCTACTGCGAACTGTCCGCCAACCCCGTCGGCCGTCTCGTGCTCGCCGTCACCGGCACCGAGACCCCCGAGCGGATCCGCCGCTCCGACGCCGTGTGCACCGCGCTCCAGATCGTCGAGCACCTCCAGGACGTCGCCGAGGACCTCGGCCGTGACCGGATCTATCTGCCCGCCGCGGACATGAAACGCTTTCACGTCCAGGAAACCGATCTCGCGGCGAAAACGGCAGGCGCATCGGTGCGCGCACTGGTTGCATATGAAGCCGAACGCGCCCAGAACCTCCTGAATGAGGGCACCCCGCTGGTGGGTAGCGTCCACGGCAGGCTCAGGCTGCTGCTCGCGGGTTTCGTGGCGGGGGGAAGGGCGGCGATCCGTGCGATCGCCGCCGCCGAACACGACGTACTTCCCGGCCCGCCCAAGGCCAGCAAGCTCCAGTTGCTGCGTGAGGTGGGCGTGACTCTGCGAGGAGAGGGGTGATCCGGACCGTGGAGTCTGCACCACACGCGTCCGCACCGGTACTCGCCGCCTACCGCTACTGCGAGGCCGTCACCGGACAGCAGGCCCGTAACTTCGCCTACGGCATCCGTCTGCTGCCCACGCCCAAGCGCCGCGCGATGTCGGCGCTGTACGCGTTCTCGCGCCGCGTCGACGACATCGGCGACGGCGCGCTGACCGACGAGGTCAAGGTCGCCCGACTCGAGGACACCCGGGAACTGCTGACCCGGATCCGCGACCGGGCGGTCGACGAGGACGACATCGACCCCGTGGCCGTCGCCCTCGCGCACGCCGCGGACACCTTCCCGATCCCGCTCGGCGGCCTGGACGAACTCATCGACGGCGTCCTGATGGACGTACGGGGCGAGACCTACGAGACCTGGGACGACCTCAAGGTCTACTGCCGCTGTGTCGCAGGCGCCATCGGGCGGCTCTCGCTCGGCGTGTTCGGCACGGAACCGGGCGTGCGCGGCGCCGAGCGCGCGCCGGAGTACGCCGACACGCTCGGGCTGGCGCTCCAGCTCACCAACATCCTGCGGGACGTCCGCGAGGACGGCGAAGGCGGGCGTACCTATCTGCCCTCCGACGACCTCGCCAAATTCGGCTGCTCGGTCGGCTTCAGCGGGCCGACACCACCGGAGGGCTCCGACTTCGCGGGCCTCGTGCACTTCGAAGTGCGTCGGGCCCGCGCTCTTTTCGCCGAGGGCTACCGGTTGCTGCCCATGCTCGACCGGCGCAGCGGCGCCTGCGTCGCCGCCATGGCCGGCATCTACCGCCGCCTCCTCGACCGCATCGAGCGCGACCCCGAGGCCGTGCTGCGCGGCCGGGTCTCGCTGCCCGGGCGCGAGAAGGCGTACGTCGCCGTGCGCGGCCTGAGCGGTCTGGACGCCCGGCATGTGACCCGTCGTACCGTCAGTCGTACGGTCAGGAGGCGTGCCTGATGGACATTCCGGTCCAAGGTGATGCCACCGGCGAAAAGCGGCGGGCAACCCTCCGTCGCCCGGCCGCGTCCCTGACTGAGACGACCGGCCGTGCGGCGTTCACGTACCGGCACGGCGGTCTTCGCGCAGGGGAGGGTGCACGATGACCGACGGCACGCGGCCTCAGGGCCCGCCCGCGCACCTCCCCGGACGCCCGGAGAATCCCGGGGGGCCCGGGAAGCACGCCCTCGTGGTCGGCGGCGGGCTCGCCGGCGTCACCGCCGCGCTCGCGCTCGCCGACGCCGGGGTGCGCGTCACCCTGGTCGAGGGCCGGCCGAGGCTCGGTGGCCTCGCCTTCTCCTTCCAGCGCGGCGAACTCACCGTCGACAACGGACAGCACGTGTACCTGCGCTGCTGCACCGCCTACCGCTGGTTCCTCGACCGCATCGGCGGGGCGGCGCTGGCGCCGTTGCAGGATCGCCTCGACGTGCCCGTGCTCGACGTCACCCGGCCCGAGGGGCGACGGCTCGGCAGGCTGCGGCGCGACGCGCTGCCCGTCCCCCTGCACCTTGGCCGGAGCCTCGCGACATATCCGCACCTGTCGCTCGCCGACCGCGCCAAGGTCGGGCGTGCCGCGCTCGCGCTCAAGGGACTCGACCTCGCCGATCCGGCCCTGGACGACCAGGACTTCGGCAGTTGGCTGGCCGCGCACGGTCAGTCGGACCGTGCCGTCGAGGCCCTGTGGGACCTGGTCGGGGTCGCCACCCTCAACGCGGTCGCGTCCGATGCCTCGCTGGGGCTCGCCGCGATGGTGTTCAAGACCGGCCTGCTGTCCGACCCGGGCGCGGCCGACATCGGCTGGGCGCGCGTCCCGCTGGGTGACCTGCATGACCGGTTGGCACGCAAGGCGCTCGACTCCGCGGGCGTCCGCACCGAGATCCGTACACGCGTCACCTCCATCTCCCCTGACGGGAACGGACGTTGGGGCGTCCAGGTTCCCGGCGAGACGCTCCACGCGGACGCCGTCGTGCTCGCGGTGGCGCAGCGCGAGGCGTACGACCTGCTGCCCGCGGGTGCCCTCGACGCCCCCGAGCAACTGCTGGAGATCGGCACCGCGCCGATCCTCAACGTCCATGTCGTGTACGACCGCAAGGTGCTCAGACGGCCGTTCTTCGCGGCCCTCGGCACCCCCGTGCAGTGGGTGTTCGACCGCACCGAGGCCTCCGGACTCCGGGAGGGTCAGTACCTCGCGCTGTCCCAGTCGGCGGCGCAGGACGAGATCGACGAGCCCGTCGCCACGCTGCGCGAGCGGTACCTGCCCGAGCTGGAGCGGCTGTTGCCCGCCGCCCGCGGCGCCCAGGTGAAGGACTTCTTCGTGACCAGGGAGCGCACCGCGACGTTCGCTCCCACCCCAGGCGTCGGGCGGCTGCGGCCCGGCGCCCGTAGCAAGGCACCCGGCCTGTACCTGGCCGGAGCGTGGACCGCCACAGGGTGGCCCGCGACCATGGAGAGTGCGGTCCGCAGTGGCGTGAGTGCGGCCGGCGCCGCGCTGAGCGCCCTGGGCCGGCCCCGCCCGAGTCACCTCTTCGACGTGGAGGAGGCAGCCTGATGATCCATCAGCTCGGCGCGGCAGGCCCCCGCACCCCCGGTACCGCAACAAGAGGAGAGACTGTGCCCACTGTGCCCCCGGCCGAGAAGGCCGCTCGAGAGACCGCGGTGGACGTGACCGCGCTCCTGGAGCGCGGTAGGACCCTGGCCACCCCGGTACTGCGGGCCGCGATCGATCGCCTGGCCCCTCCCATGGACACCGTTTCCGCCTACCACTTCGGCTGGATCGACGCCGAGGGCAAGCCCACGGCTGGCGACGGCGGCAAGGCCGTACGCCCCGCCCTCGCGGTGCTCTCCGCCGAGGTCACCGGCGCCGCGCCCGAGGTCGGCATCCCCGGCGCCGTGGCCGTCGAACTCGTCCACAACTTCTCACTCCTGCACGACGACCTGATGGACGGCGACGAACAGCGCCGCCACCGAGACACCGTCTGGAAGGTGCACGGACCCGCCCAGGCCATCCTGGTCGGCGACGCCCTGTTCGCCCTCGCCAACGAGGTCCTGCTGGAACTCGGGACGGTGGAGGCCGGCCGCGCCACCCGCCGCCTGACCACCGCGACCCGCGCCCTCATCGACGGCCAGGCGCAGGACATCTCCTACGAGCACCGCGACCGCGTCAGCGTCGAGGAGTGCCTGGAGATGGAGGGCAACAAGACCGGCGCCCTGCTCGCCTGCGCCAGCTCCATCGGCGCCGTGCTCGGCGGCGCGGACGACCGCACGGCCGACACCCTGGAGAAGTACGGCTACCACCTGGGCCTCGCCTTCCAGGCCGTCGACGACCTCCTCGGCATCTGGGGCGACCCGGTCTCCACCGGCAAGCAGACCTGGAGCGACCTGCGCCAGCGCAAGAAGTCCCTGCCGGTCGTGGCCGCGCTCGCCGCGGGCGGAGAAGCCTCCGACCGGCTCGGCGAGATCCTCGCCGCCGACGCCAAGAGCAGCGACTTCGAGAACTTCTCCGAGGAGGAGTTCGCCGCTCGCGCCGCGCTCATCGAGGAGGCCGGCGGGCGCGAGTGGACCGCCGAAGAGGCACGCCGTCAGCACACCATCGCCGTCGAGGCCCTCGACGCCGTCGACATGCCCGACCGGGTGCGGGCACAGTTCACGGCGCTCGCCGCCTTCGTCGTCGTACGAAAGAGATGAGTACCACCGGGCGAAAAGAGATGATCAATATCGGTCGAATAGCCCTCGCGTAGTCGCCGGCCGGTGCGGCGGGAAGCAGCGCACCGGCCGACGGCGGACCCACAGCAGACGCAACACATGGAGCACTGCACGAAGGGGAAGCCATGACAGCGACGACCGACGGAAGCACCGGGGCACTGCCGCCCCGGGCAGCCGCGGCCAGCGACACCGACACCGAGAACCCCGTGGCGGCCGGGGTCCACGAAGCCGCCGTACGCGCGGTCCGGCGGGCCACCGACTTCCTGCTGGCCAGGCAGGACGCCCAGGGCTGGTGGAAGGGCGACCTCGAGACGAACGTCACGATGGACGCCGAGGACCTGCTGCTCCGCCAGTTCCTGGGCATCCGCGACGAGAACACCACGCGGGCCGCCGCCCTGTTCATCCGCGGCGAGCAACGTGAGGACGGCACCTGGGGCACCTTCCACGGCGGACCCGGCGAACTCTCCACCACCATCGAGGCGTACGTCGCCCTCCGTCTGGCCGGCGACGCGCCGGACGCCGCGCACATGGCGAAGGCATCCGCCTGGATCCGTGAGCAGGGCGGCATCGCCGCCGCCCGGGTCTTCACCCGCATCTGGCTGGCCCTGTTCGGCTGGTGGAAGTGGGAGGACCTGCCCGAACTCCCGCCGGAGCTCATCTACTTCCCCACGTGGGTGCCGCTCAACATCTATGACTTCGGGTGCTGGGCCCGGCAGACGATCGTCCCGCTGACGATCGTCTCCGCGCAGCGCCCGGTACGGCCCGCGCCGTTCCCGCTCGACGAACTGCACACCGACCCGGCCAACCCCAGTCCCGCCAAGCCCCTTGCTCCGGCGGCCAGTTGGGACGGCGCCTTCCAGCGGCTCGACAAGGCGCTGCACCGGCTGCGCAAGGTCGCCCCGCGCAGGCTGCGCAAGGCGGCCATGAACAGGGCGGCCCGCTGGATCATCGAGCGGCAGGAGAACGACGGCTGCTGGGGCGGTATCCAGCCGCCGGCGGTGTACTCGATCATCGCCCTGCATCTGCTGGGCTACGACCTCCAACATCCCGTGATGCGCGAGGGGTTGGCGTCGCTGGACCGTTTCGCCGTCTGGCGCGAGGACGGGGCCAGGATGATCGAGGCCTGCCAGTCGCCGGTCTGGGACACGTGCCTGGCGACCATCGCGCTCGCGGACGCGGGCCTGCCCGCCGACCATCCGCAGCTCGTCAAGGCCGCGGACTGGATGCTGGGCGAGGAGATCGTCCGGCCCGGGGACTGGGCGGTGAAGCGGCCCCAACTGCCGCCGGGAGGCTGGGCTTTCGAGTTCCACAACGACAACTACCCCGACATCGACGACACCGCCGAGGTGGTTCTCGCGCTGCGCCGCGTCAAGCACCACGACCCGGAGCGGGTGGAGCGGGCGATCGGGCGCGGGGTGCGCTGGAACCTCGGGATGCAGTCGAAGAACGGGGCGTGGGGCGCCTTCGACGTCGACAACACCAGCCCGTTCCCCAACCGGCTGCCGTTCTGCGACTTCGGCGAGGTCATCGACCCGCCGTCGGCGGACGTCACCGCACACGTCGTCGAGATGCTCGCGGTCGAGGGGCTCGCCCACGATCCGCGCACCCGGCGCGGCATCGAGTGGCTGCTCGCCGAGCAGGAACCGGACGGCTCGTGGTTCGGGCGCTGGGGCGTCAACTACGTCTACGGCACCGGGTCGGTCGTCCCCGCCCTGGTGGCCGCCGGCTTCCCGGGTTCGCACCCGGCGATCCGCCGCGCCGTGGCCTGGCTGGAGTCCGTCCAGAACGACGACGGCGGCTGGGGCGAGGACCTGCGCTCCTACAAGTACGTCAAGGAGTGGAGCGGCAGGGGCGCGTCCACCGCCTCGCAGACCGCCTGGGCACTGATGGCGCTGCTGGCCGCGGGGGAGAAGGACTCCAAGGCCGTCGAGCGCGGTGTCGAGTGGCTCGCGGCGACCCAGCGGGAGGACGGCTCCTGGGACGAGCCGTACTTCACCGGCACCGGGTTCCCGTGGGACTTCTCGATCAACTACCACCTGTACCGGCAGGTCTTCCCGCTGACCGCGCTCGGCCGGTACGTGCACGGTGAGCCCTTCGCCGAGAAGTCGGAGATGCCGGAGAAGTCGGAGGTGTCGGAGGTACCGGAGAGGCCCAAGAAGTCCGGCAACCCCGGGGAGTCGCTCGCCGAGGCCAAGGGGAGCTGATGAGCCCACAGCCCGCTCCGGCCCCGCTGCTGATCGCCTGTGCGCTCGGCATCGAGCAGTTCGCCCTGCGCACGAGCGACCGCGGCGGCGCCGGCGGGCCCGTCACCGTGCTCCGTACGGGCATGGGACCCAAGGCGGCGGAGCGGTCCGTCACCCGGGTCCTGGCCGACCCGGCCCTCAGCGGGGCCGCTGTGCTCGCCACGGGCTTCTGCGCGGGGCTCGCCCCCGGCATGCACCCCGGCGATCTGGTCGTCGCCGAGGAGACCCGGGATCCGGGGGGAACCGTTCCGTGCGTCGGGACCGACCTGCTCGTCAAGGAACTCGTGCGCACCGTCCCCGGCCGCACCGTCCACACCGGCCCGGTCACCGGGTCCGACCACGTCATCCGTGGTCAGGAACGGTCCGAGCTGCTCTCGACCGGCGCAATCGCGGTCGACATGGAGTCGGCGGCCACGCTCCTGAGCGCCGTGCGCGCCGGTGAGCGCCCGGTTGCGGCCGTACGGGTGGTCGTGGACGCTCCAGAACATGAACTCGTCCGGATCGGCACGTTGCGCGGTGGAATATCGGCTTTCCGCGTCCTTCGTTCCGTCCTGCCTGCTTTCTTCGAATGGCACCGTTCTTTGCTGCTCCCCAGGAGGTGAGCCAGATGGCCATGCCGCTGCGTCAGTCCATCAAGGTCGCTACATACTTGGCCGAACAGAAGCTTCGCAGGCGGGACAAGTTTCCGCTCATCGTCGAGTTGGAGCCCCTCTTCGCCTGCAACCTCAAGTGCGAGGGCTGCGGCAAGATCCAGCACCCGGCCGGTGTGCTCAAGCAGCGCATGCCGGTCGCCCAGGCTGTCGGAGCGGTGCTCGAGTCCGGCGCGCCCATGGTGTCCATCGCCGGCGGCGAGCCCCTGATGCACCCGCAGATCGACGAGATCGTCCGGCAGTTGGTGGCCAAGCGCAAGTACGTCTTCCTGTGCACCAACGCCATGCTGCTGCGCAAGAAGATGGACAGGTTCAGGCCCTCGCCCTACTTCGCCTTCGCCGTGCACATCGACGGCCTGCGTGAGCGGCACGACGAGTCGGTGGCGAAGGAGGGTGTGTTCGACGAGGCGGTGGAGGCCATCAAGGAGGCCAAGAGGCGCGGCTTCCGGGTGACCACCAACTCGACCTTCTTCAACACGGACACCCCGCAGACGATCATCGAGGTCCTCAACTACCTCAACGACGACCTGAAGGTCGACGAGATGATGATCTCGCCCGCCTACGCCTACGAGAAGGCCCCCGACCAGGAGCACTTCCTAGGCGTCGAGCAGACCCGCGAGCTGTTCAGGAAGGCCTTCGCGGGCGGCAACCGGCGCCGCTGGCGGCTCAACCACTCGCCGCTGTTCCTCGACTTCCTGGAGGGCAAGGTCGACTTCCCGTGCACCGCGTGGGCGATCCCGAACTACTCCCTCTTCGGCTGGCAGCGCCCCTGCTACCTGATGAGCGACGGGTACGTCCCCACGTACCGGGAGCTGATCGAGGACACCGACTGGGACAAGTACGGCCGCGGCAAGGACCCGCGCTGCGCCAACTGCATGGCGCACTGCGGCTACGAGCCCACCGCCGTCCTCGCCACCATGGGCTCGCTCAAGGAGTCGCTGCGCGCCATGCGTGAGACGGCCTCCGGGAACCGGGAGTGATCTCATGACCGCCGTGCCCTTGGGTGTCCCCGAGGTACCCCTCCGGCCGATCGCCGAGCGGCGCGTGACCCGGCGGATCCAGGTCGGTCCGGTGGCGGTCGGGGGCGGTGCCCCGGTGTCGGTGCAGTCGATGACGACGACCCGTACGTCGGATATCGGCGCCACCCTTCAGCAGATCGCCGAGCTCACGGCCTCCGGCTGCCAGATCGTCCGGGTCGCCTGCCCCACGCAGGACGACGCCGACGCCCTCTCGACCATCGCCCG